>NZ_JBFAPE010000044.1:0-42190 GCF_040675615.1 Streptomyces sp. NPDC049585
CGACTGGCTGGACTGGTACAACTACCACCGACCCCACACCGGCATCGCAGGCCAAACACCCGCCAGCCGTGTCACCAACCTGCCGGGACAACACAGCTAGGGCGTGTCCGGCGTATCTTCGTCACGCGCCACCACGGCGCCCCGTAGGGGCGCGGGGAACTGCGCGACAAGCCAGGACGTGCCCGCAGACGGGGTGCTGCGTTTCGCCCCGGCGCGTCGACTGCGGGCCGTTGCTGGCTGATCGCGCCCACGCGGCGCAGCCGCAGATGGGTACTGCCTCGCGCCCCTATGGCGCGCCGTACGCTCACCCGCCCCGGGCCGTCGTCCACCAGCGGGCCTTGTACATGCCGCCGTGCAGCAGCGTCCGTGTCCCGTCGGGCCGGTACAGGACAAGGGTGGAGGTGCACCACTCGCAGGGGTGGCCGCGCTCCGGTCGGGCGACGAGCACCCGGCCCGTGCGCGGGTCGTCGCCGATGCTCTTGACGTCGGGCCCGCTGATCCGCGACTGCTGTGCGTACGCGACGAAGGCGCGCTCGGTCGTCGAGTACTGGTAGACCGCCGATGCCGTGGTCACCCACAGCCGGCCGGGCCGGGTCAGCACCGGGGCCAGGTCGTGCCCGCCGCCGCTGGGCAGGGGCACCCGGCGCACGACGGTGAGCCCGGGGTCGTCCGCGGGGCCGTCGACGTCGAGGGCGAGCAGTTGGCGGCTGCCCAGTGCCCACAGCAGCCCGGTCCGCGGGTCCCAGTGCACGCCGTGCGCCCCGGGCAGCGGCACCTGGGCGTGCCGGGTGGCGCGTGGGCCGGCCGAGGCCGCGTACAGCCGCACGTACCCGCCGGTGCTGGCGGCGACGGCCACGTTGCCGTCCGGCAGCAGATCGATGCTGTGCGCGTTGCCGGTGCCGGTGTCGGCCGCCCAGTACACGCCGCGGCCGGGGTAGCCGATCACGGCCGCGAGGCCGCCCGAGGCCGTGGCGAGCAGGTAGCGCCTGCCGTCCAGGGTGCGGAACTTCACCTCGCTGGGGTTCGTCCAGGTGGTCGCGGGGTCCAGGTCGGCCAGGCCCGAGCGGCCGTCCGCGGTCCACGACCACAGCACGCCCGACTCGGGGCCGTCCTCGGCGTCGTCGGCGTCCCATCGGGTGCGTTCGGCGTCCAGGACATACACCGAGCGCGTCGCCTGGTCGGCGGCCACGATCGGCGAGGGGCGCGCCGCGCGCCCGTCCCGGGGCCGGGCGCCGGCCGTGCCGGCCGTGCCGGGCAGCGCACCGGCCAGGCAGGCCGTCAGCAGCACGGCGCACAGCCGTCTCACGGGCAGGTTCACGCGCCACAGCGTGCTGCCGGGCCCCGCGCCGCCGGGGGCGCCACGCCCGTCCGTCACACCATCGATGAGCCCCCGCGCCCCCGGCTGCGCCGAACGGGTGAATTCCCGGGCGTGGCGCTGCTGATCCCCGCGAATCGGGGCAAATTTGACTCTCGGACCGAGGTGTTCACATACACGGGTGGGTGTGCTGCCAATGACGACGACCGAATCGGTATCGGAAGAGCATCCCGTACGCTTCTGGGATGTACCGGACCTGAACGGGCTGGCCTTCGACCCCTTCATGGAGGCGTGCCTTCGGGACGAGCCCGTCTCGCGCATCAAGCTGCCCAACGGCGAGGGCCACGCCTGGTTCGTCACCCGCTACGAGGACGTCAAGTTCGTCACCTCCGACCCGCGCTTCAGCCGGCAGGCCGTTCTCGGCCGCCCCATCACCCGCCTCGCGCCCCACTTCATCCCGCTGGACGAGGCCGTGGGCTTCGCCGACCCGCCCGAGCACACCCGGCTGCGCAAGTCGGTCGCCCGGTCGTTCACCGCCCCCCGCCTCGCCCGGCTGCGTCCGGCCGCCCAGCGCGCCGCCGACGAGCTCCTGGACGAGATGGAGCAGGAGGGCCCGCCCGCCGACCTGGTGCAGCACCTCCACGGCCCGCTGCCACTCGCCGTCATCAGCGACCTGATGGGCGTGCCCCCGGCCGACCGGCCGCAGATGGCGCAGTGGACGGAGATCCAGCTCTCCGCCGGCCACGGCCGCGAGGCCAGCGAACATGCCAAGAACGCCATGGCCGGCTACCTCACCGACCTGCTCAACAGCCGGCGCGCGGAGCCCCGGGACGACCTGGCCGGCGAGCTCGCCCAGTCCGTCGACCAGGGCAACGTCACCCTCGCCGAGGCCGTCGCCGTCGCCCTGCTCATCCAGGCCAGCGCCGCCCACGCCGTGCGCAACAACAGTGCCCAGATGGTCTACGCCCTGCTCACCCACCCCGATCAGCTCGCCCGCCTGCGCGCCGAGCCCGGCCTGCTGCCGCAGGCCCTCGAAGAGCTGCTGCGCTTCGTCCCGCACCGCAACGCCGTGGGCCTGGGGCGCATCGCCATGGAGGACGTCGAGGTCGGCGGGGTCCTCATCCGCAAGGGCGAGGTCGTCCACTCCTCGTACCTGACGGCCAACCGTGACCCGTCCGTCTTCGAGCGCCCCCACGAGCTCGACTTCGACCGGGAGAACAACCCCCACCTGTCCTTCGGTCACGGACCGCACTTCTGCCTGGGGTCGATGCTCGCCCGGCTGGAGTCCGAGATCATCATCTCCACCCTGCTGCGGCGCTTCCCCGGGCTGCGCCTCGCGGTGCCGCCCGAGGAGGTCCGCTGGCAGCGCCGGGCCCTGATCCGCGGCCCGGAGAACCTGCCCGTCGCCTGGTGAACCTGCCCGTCGCCTGGTGAAGCACCTGCCGGAAAGGGCCCCGCACCATGACGCTCCTCAGCGCACCCGACGGCCTGGTCGTGCCCCCCGGATCGGGCCGCACCCTGGTCACCCCTGCCCAACAGGTCACCTTCAAGGTCACCGGCGAGCACTCCAGAGCCGCCTCCAGCTTCGAGGTCGTCGTCCCCCCGGGCTTCGACGTCGGCGCCCATCTGCACACGCGCAGCGAGGAGCTGTTCTACGTGCTGGAGGGCGAGCTGGACGTCCTCGCCTTCGAACCGCGGATCCGCACCCGCGACAGCTGGCGCGCGTGGGAGTCGGCCTCCGGGCAGCGCTGCGTCCGGGCCACGCCCGGCACCGTCATCCTCGTCCCCCCGGGCTGCCCCCACGCCTTCGCCAATCCCACCGGCGAACCCGCCCGCATGTTCTTCCAGGCGGCGCCCCCGCCCGACCACGAGCGCTACTTCGACGAGCTCTTCGAGATCCTGAACTCCGGTCCCCCCGTGGACGAGGAGGCCGTCGCCGAGCTGCGCAAGCGCTACGACATCGAACAACTCACCCCGTTGCGCATGGCTCCTCCGGGAACCCGGTGACGGCAGTACGGCGTTGGCAGGGCAGACCGCCACAGCGCTAGGAGCCGTCCACCCGTGTATCGCCTCACCTACGACGACGTCACCGCTGCCGTCTCCCGCGTGGCCGGGCACGTCCGCCCGGTCACCGTCGCCGAGGGGGACGGCGACGTCCTCCTTGCCCTCGAACACCTGCAGTACACCGGCTCCTTCAAGGCGCGCGGCGCCCACAATTTCCTCGCCGCCCACCGCGACGCCGGCACCCTGCCCGCGGCGGGGGTGACCATCGCCTCCGGCGGCAACGCCGGCCTGGCCTGCGCCTGGGCCGCCCGCCACCAGGGCGTGCCGGCCACCGTCTTCCTCCCGGAGAACGCCCCCCACGTCAAGGTCGCCAAACTGCGCGGCTACGGCGCCGACGTGCGCCTGGTGGGCAGCGAGTACGCCGAGGCCCTGGCCGCCTGCGAGGAGTTCGCCGCGAGCACCGGCGCCCTGGCCAGCCACGCCTACGACCACCCGCTGATCGCCGCCGGCGCCGGCACCCTCCTGGAGGAGATCCGCGAGCGCGTCCCCGGCCTGGACACCGTGGTCGTCGCCGTCGGCGGCGGGGGCCTGTTCGCCGGCGTGGCCACCGCCGCCCGCGAGCACGGCATCCGCGTCGTCGCGGTCGAGCCCGAGCACAGCAGCGCCCTGCACGCCGCCGTGCGCGCGGGCCACGTCGTCGACGTGGACGTCGACTCCGTCGCCGCCGACGCCCTCGGCGCCCGCCGGGTCTCCGAAGCCGCCCTGCACGCCGCCGCCGACCCCGGCGTCCGGTGCGTCCTCGTCCCGGACAGCGAGATCGTCCGCGCCCGCCGGGCCCTGTGGGACGACCGCCGCCTCGTCGTCGAACACGCCGGCGCCACCGCCCTGGCCGCCCTGACGGGCGGCGCCTATACCCCCACCGGCGGCGAGCGCGTCGCCGTGGTGCTGTGCGGCGCCAACACCGACCCCGCCGACCTGGTGCAGCGCTGACGGGCAGTGCTGACGGACAGTGCTGACGGGAACCGGGCGGCGCCGCAGGGCAGTCGTTCCCCGCGGGGAGGCGACCATGACACGGCACGATGCGGTACCGCCCGACGACCACCCGGGCTTCGTTGAACTGTCCGTACGGCTCACCGGCCTCGACGAGGCCCGGCTGCGCGCCACCGGGCTCGTAGGGGCCCACCACGACACCACCCTTCAACGCCTCGGCCGCCCCGCGGTCGGCCGCTTCCTGGCCGACCTCGCGGCGGTCGACGGCGACCCGCGACGACTCACCGACGAGACCTCGCGCCGGATCGCCGACGCCATCACGCACCTGTGGCGGACGGGCCGTTGGCCGAGTGCTCCGGCGGAGTGATCGAACGCGGCGGCGCCGTACGGACGGTCGGCGGGGGAGCGGCGGTGGTGTGCTCCCGGGTCGGGGGCCCGCCCGTCGGCACCAACGACGGGGCATGGCTGCGCGGCGGGGGCTCGGACGTCACCGGCGCGGGGATGCGCGTCGTCGGCGGGACCTTGGTGGGAGGAACCTTGGTGGGCGGCGCCGACGAGGGCCTGTGGGACGGCGATCCGGTCGGTGCGTCGGAGGGCGCCGCGGAGGAAGGCAATCCGGACGAGGGCGAACCGGAGGGCGTGCCGGACGGCATCCCCGTCGAGGAACCGGACGAGGAACCGGACGGGGAATCGGACGGAGCACCGGACGAGGAGCCGGAAGCGCCACCGGTCGGCCTGCCCGATGCCCCGGACGCCGACGGCGTCGGGGGCTTCGGCAGCGGCACCGGGTACGTCCTACTGTCGTCCGCGCCGTTGCTGCTGCCGGCCGGGCGGTCGAAGCCCCGGTCCGGGTGCTGGACGTCGACGTACGGCACAGTCCTGCGCGGTCCCTGCTCCTCCGTGCGGGTCACCACGACGGTGATCTGCGTGACCTCGAAGCTCTGCCAGCGCGTCCCGGTGTACGTGGCCGAGGCGCGGTCGACCTTCCGGTCCGGCTGCAGCAGCGGGTTGCCGCAGTTGCACTTGACGGCCGGGCTGTCGTAGGGGTCGCGCAGGATCGCGGTGCCGGACTGCAGGACGGAAAGGTACTCCACCGTCCTGCCGTTGCCCTCGTAGTTGTGGTTCTTCACCAGGGTGTCCTCGGGAACGACATCCTCGTTCATCCCCATGATGTGCTCGCCGATGCGCTCCACGGGCACGTTGCGCACCTTCGCCCAGGCGGCGGCCTCGACCGGGTCCGCGGTGATCTGGGCGATCAGCTTGAGCTTGTCGCAGTGCGTCTTTCCCGGCGTGCCGCCGAAGGCGCCCCCGGCCCGGGCCCCGGGCAGGGGCCTGGTGCCCGGGAGGTCGGCCTCGGGGGCCTTGAGGAAGGGGTTGGCCGCGACCACTCCCGCGGCCTCCAGGGAGATCCGCTGCCCGTCGCCCCCCGAGGAGTCCGAGGAGCAGCCCGCCGCGCCCGCGCCGGCGAGCAGCGCGCAGACGGCGAGCAGGGACGGGACACCTATCCGTTTGCGCTTCACAGGACGCACCCCCGTGGGCCGGTCTGGCTTGTCAACAGGATGTCACCCAGCCGCCGTTGCACGTCCCCTGCGGCGTGGGCGTGGGCGTGGGGTCTTCGTACGTCGGGGTGGGCGTGGGCTCGGCCGAGTCCGTGGCGCCCTGGTCGTCGGAGCCGCTCACCTGCTGGGGCGCCGACACCGAGCCCCCGCCCGGCGACTGCCCGCCCCCCGAACCGCCGCCGCGCAGGGCGAACAGCGCGATCGTGCCGCCGGCGACGAGCAGCAGCGTGACGACGGCCGCGACGACCCGGGCGGCCATGCGGCGCGGGGATGCGGCGGGCACCGGGTACGGGGCGCCGTACCCGGCGGGCGCGACCGGCTGCGGAGGCGCCGCAGGGGCGCCCTGCTGCAGGACGGCCGGCGCGGGGACGTACGGGACGTACGTGGGCGTCGGGTCCGGCGCCGGGGGCCGCACCTGGCGGTCCACCGTGGTGCGCACGTACCCCGGCGCCTCCGTCACCCGGCCGCTGGCCACCGCCTCCAGCAGCCGCTCCGCCTCGGCCGAGCCCATGCGGGCCTCCGGGTCCTTGCGCAACAGCCCTTCCAGCAACGGGGCCAGAGGCCCTGCCCGGCGCGGCGGGTCGGGCGACTCGTCCACGACCGCCCGCAGGGTGCTCAGCGGGTCCCCGCGGCGGAACGGCGAGACCCCCTCGACCGCCACGTACAGCAGGGCGCCCAGGGACCACAGGTCGGAGGGGATCCCCGGGCGCCGGCCCATGGCGCGCTCCGGGGCCAGGTACTCGGCGGACCCGATCAGGTCACCGGTACGGGTCAGCGTGCCCGCCCCCTCGACCAGGGCGATCCCGAAGTCGGTGAGCACCACCCGGCCGCCGGCCTCCAGCAGGACGTTCGCGGGTTTGACGTCGCGGTGCAGCACCCCGACGGCGTGCGCGGCACGCAGTGCCTGCAGCACCAGCCCCCCGACCCGGGCGGCCTCCTTGGCCTGCAACGGGCCCTCCTGATGCAGCACATGGTCGAGGGACTCGCCGCGCACCAGCTCCATCACGATCCAGGGGCGGCCCTCCTGCTCGACCACGTCGTGCACGGTGATCACATTGGGATGGCTGATCCGCGCCGCCGCCCTGGCCTCCTGCTTCAGCCGCGCGTAGAGCACGCGCACGTCGTCGTCGGACAGGTGCTCCGGCGCCCGCACCTCCTTCGCCGCGACCTCGCGGTCCAGCACCTCGTCCAGCGCGAGCCAGACGACCCCCATGCCGCCGCGCCCCAGTTCCTCCAGCAGCCGGTAGCGCCCGGCCACCAGCGGATGGCGGCGCTGCCCCTCGTCCATGTGCCCCTCCCTCCCCCGACGCACGGTGCCGCGAGGCCGTGCGCGTTCGGGCCACACTGGCTGGGACGCGCCGCCGGTGCGGAGCGTTCCCGCCGTTCGTGAAGGCTGTGTGCGCCTGCCGGTCCACCGCGGGGACCGGCGGACGGCAATGTGTTCGACGTGAGGGAGTTCCGCCTCGGAGAATCGACCCCATGAGTCTCCTCGTGAGCATCTATGTCTACGACGCCGACGGTGACCGCGAGTTCCTGGACGACCTGGTGGACGCCAGGACCCTGGCCGGCTTCGAGAACACCCGGACCAAGCTGTGGGGATCCGAGGGCATGCGGGCCCTGGGCGCCCGGTTCTTCCCCCAACTCGCCGACTGCGACCTCATCGTCGAGCCGCACGAGGTCGACGGCTTCCTCGCCGAATGCGAGATGGTCCGTCCCCACCTCGACCGCCTTGCCGGCGAAGGTGGTTACTACGCCGAGTACGTCGGCGAGCGCTTCGCCAACATCGTTGCCGCCGCACTGCGCGCCAGGGCCGAGGGCGGTGGCGTCATCGTCTGGTAGCAGCGAATCCACCCCATGCGCTCAACGGCAAGACCGCCCCGTCGGCCAACACTGGTGCAAGCTCCGGGCTGTCGGACAACCCTCAAGCCGAACAGCAGCTCACCAACCCCCAAGCACACCAGCCCAAACGGCCGCCATCCGACTCACCGGGAACGCTGCACCCAGGCAAACTGCACCGAATGGGGGGAAACGAAGAACAAGCCGCCGAGCCGACCTTCGACGATCTGCAGACTTTCGAAGAAGGCGTAACCCACCACCGACCGGTCACACCCACCTGCCCCGCATGCGGATGGCAACAAGATCTCCGCCAGATTGACGACGGACGCTGGATCCTCCTCGAACCCAAGCCGCTGTCTGTCACAGTGGTCCCCGTCGACTGCCGGTGGTTCACCACCCGCGACGGCCGAGTCGTCAAACAACACGGAACCGTGCCACCGGCCAACGAGTGTCAGATGGCCCACAAGCTCGTATGCAGCAGCCATCCCAGCCCCGACCGTTGGTCGGACATCCGTGTCGTCCTCTGGGCCGGCAACCGCGCCCGCGACCGCCTGCCCTACGAATGACGTCTCCTCGCATTGCCGCCCGTCGGCGCACCGTGCACCGCCAGCATCCGGGCCACCGTCCGCGTCCAGGGGAACTCCTCGGCCCGGGCCCGGGCCGCCGTTCGCCGGGCGGGCGTCGGGTGGGCCAGTACGTGTTCCACCCCGTCCGCCATTGCCGCCGCCTCCGGGGGCACGGCCGTGCCCGCGCCCGGCGCCAGCAGTTCCCGGGCCGCGCCGCGGTCGGTGGTCACCACCGGGGTGCCGCAGGCCAGGGCCTCCAGTGCCGCGAGGCCGAAGGACTCGGCCGGGCAGGGGGCGAGGGCCACGTCTGCTGTCGCGGTCAGGGACGCCAGCGCGTGTCGGTCCGTGAGGTAGCCGTGGAAGCGGACCGGCAGGCCTGCCGCCCGCCGTTCCAGGCGGCGGCGCTCCGGGCCGTCGCCCAGCACGTCCAGCCGGGCCGGGACCCCGCGCTGCCGCAGCACGCGGAGGGTCTCGATCGGCAGCTGGGGCTGTTTCTCCCGTGACAGCCGCCCCACGTACACCAGCCGCACGCCGTTCGGGGTCCCGGGCGCCGCTGCCGAGGGGGAGAAGACGTCCAGGTCGGTGCCCAGCGGCACCCGGTGCAGCACCGGTGCACCGATGCGGGCGAACTCGGCGCAGGAGAAGGCCGACAGACCCACCACGGCGTCGAACGCCCGCACGAGCCGGCGGTTCCAGGCGTCCGCGGCGGGACGGAGCGGCACCCACGCCGGCAGCCAGGGGGCCAGGATCGCGTCCAGCCGCTCGTGGGACAGCAGCACCGACCGTACGCCCCGCCTGCGGGCCCAGCCGGCCGCGCCCAGCAGGGTGAGCTTGTCCGAGACCTCGAGCGCGTCCGGCGCCAGGCGGTCGAGCAGACGGCGCAGGGCGGGCGTCGGCAGGGCGATCCGGTAGCCGCCGCTCACGGGCACACCCGGCAGGGTGCACCGCAGCCCCGTCGCGTCGCGCTCGCAGGAGGCCCGGGTTCCCGGCACGACGAGCACCCGCTCGTGGCCCGCCGCGGCATAGCCGCGCCCGAGCGCGTCGAGCGTGGTGCGCGTGCCGCCCGACTGCGGGCCGTAGAAGTTGGCGAGCTGCACGATCCTCACGGCGTTGTCCGCCTGCGTACCGCCACCAGCTCGGCGTACGTCAGCGGCTCCGCCCCCGCGGCCAGCGCCGCGTCGATCGCCTCCAGTGCGCTCTCGCGCAGCCCGGGCCGGGCCAGGTCGGCCGGGTGCAGGGCGATACGGAAGGACCGGCCTCGGCGCGCCCATCTGCAGGCCGCCCACGGCAGGAGGCGGGCTGCCGCGTGCTCGCCGAGGCCGCCGGGGCGGTGGCACAGGGCGGGCAGGCGGTGCCGCCGGCCGGTGCGCAGGTCGTGCACGGCCAGGTGGGAGGTGGTGTAGGCGAGGTCCGAGGCGCGCAGGGCCGCCATGGTGCCGGGGGAGGCGAGCCAGCCGGGCGGGGTGAAGCCCTCCGGGTGGATCCCGGCGCGGGCCAGTTCCGCCCGTCCCCGGGCGAGGCGGTCGGCGGCCTCGTGCGCGCCGAGCGCGCAGAACTCGGCGCATCCGCGGGCCAGGAGCCGGTTCAGCAGGCGCCGGTGGCGGGGGCCGCCGGGCACGGCCCGGTGCGTGAAGCCGTGCTGGGCGAGCTCGTGCCCGCGCCGCGCGGCGGCATGCAGCCACCGGACGAGGGCGGGGTCGTCCGCCAGCGGCACCCCGCGCCAGGCGCCCGGTACGAGCAGCAGGGTCGCCGGCACGTCGCGGCACTCCAGTTCGGCCACCCACTCGCGGGTCCGCGAGAAGCTCCAGGGGGCGACGTCGTGCACCGAGACCACGAATTGCGCTGTCACATCCTCCAGCATCCCCCAGCGGTGCGCACGGCCGGTGGACGTGCGGTGAACCGGACCCGCCGTGGCATCCGCCACCGAGGGGTGTTGCACACTGTGCCCAACGGTTTGTCATGTTCAGTTGTGGGAGGGAGACATCATGCGTCTGGCGGACGCCCCGGGTGCACAGGAGGAGATTCGCATCGACGCGGCTCCGGCCGTCGTGTGGAAGCTCGTGACGGACATCGGCCTGCCCGCCCGCCTGAGCACCGAGCTCCAGAGCACGGCCTGGCTGGACGGTGCCACCGGTGTGCAGCCGGGCGCGCGTTTCGAGGGGTTCAACCGCCACCCGTACGCGGGGGAGTGGCGGACCGTCTCCCACGTCGTCGGCCTGGTCACCGAGCGGCTGTTCAGCTGGGCGGTCACCGACCCCGACGGCCACTACGGCGGCGGCGAGGCCGACCCGGCCCACCCCATGGCCACCTGGAAGTTCGAACTGGAGCCCGAAGGCCCGGAGGGGGCGGCCACGCTGCTGCGCCAGTCGGTGCGCATAGGCCCCGCGCCCTCCGGGATCAGCGTGGCCATAGCCCGGATGCCCGACCGCGAGGAGGAGCTCGTGGCCATGCGGCTGGAGGAGTTCAAGGCGGGCATGCGGGCCACCCTCGAAGGCGTCAAGCGGCTCGCCGAGGACGGGGCGTAGGCGCCGGCCCCGGAGCACGGTATCCGGGTGGCGGTGCGGCCAGCCTGGCGGCGAATCGGCCGGTCGTCGATCAGGGTGATCCCATGACGACGATCAAGGCGATCTCCTTCAGCTCGTACGGACCGGCCGACGTCCTGCGGCCGGTCGAGGTGCCGCTGCCCGCCCCCGGGCCGGGGCAGGTCCGCATCGCGGTGCGCTGCGCCGGCGTCAACCCGCTCGACCACAAGCTGCGCAGCGGTGCCATGGCGGGCACCTTCCCCCTGGAGCTGCCGCACATTCCCGGGGTGGAGGCGTCCGGCCTGGTCGAGGCGGTGGGGGAGGGCGTGACGCAGGTGCGGGCGGGCGACGCCGTGTTCGGCCGCACCGTGACCGGCGCCTACGCCGAGCAGGCGCTGGCCCGGGAGGACCAGGTCGTGGTCAAGCCCGTCTCGCTCGCCTGGGAGGAGGCGGCCGCCCTGCCGGTGGCCGCCGAGACGGCCCGGCGGGTGATGGAGCTGCTGGACCTCGGCGACGGCGAGACGCTGCTCGTCCACGGCGCCGCCGGGGGCGTGGGCACCCTGGCCGTGCAGTTCGCCCGGGCCCGCGGGGTGCGGGTCATCGGCACGGCGAGCGAGTCCAACCACGCCTACCTGCGCGGCCTCGGCGCGATCCCGGTGACGTACGGGCAGGGGCTCGCCGAGCGGGTGCGCGAGGCGGCCGCCCCCGGCCGGGTGGACGCGGCGCTGGACGCCGTGGGCAAGGGCGATGCCGTGTGGGTGTCCGTCGAGGTGACCGGCGGCGCCGACCGGGTGGTGTCGATCGCCGACGCCGAGGGTGCCCGGCTGCACGGGGCCCGCTTCAGTTCCGGCGGCCGGGAGGTGCGGCCGGTGCCCGCGCTGAACGAGGCGCTCGCCCTGCACGAGGCGGGACTGCTGCAGCTGCCCGTCCACCGCATCTACCGCCTGGAGGAGGCGGCCGACGCCCACCGGGAGAGCGAGCACGGCCACCTCACCGGCAAGATCGTCCTCGCCGTCGCCTGACGGCGGCCGGCGAGGACGGGGGTGTTCGGTCCTAGCCCACGCGGCCGTACCAGACGCTGCCGGTCCAGATGCGCTCCTTGCGCACGGTGGTGCCCGGCTTGGGGGCGTGCCAGATCGTGTTGCTACCCGCGTAGATGCCGACGTGGTAGACGTTGCTGCCCGAGTGGAAGAACACCAGGTCGCCCGGTGTGCGGGAGCCGGCGGAGATGTGCCGGGTGCGGTTGTACTGGTCGGCGGCGGTGCGCGGCAGGCTCTTGCCCGCCTTCTTGAACGAGTACAGGGTCAGGCCCGAGCAGTCGAAGCGGTTGGGGCCGGTGGCGCCCCACTGGTAGGGGGAGCCGGCCTTGGAGGCCGCGACCCTCAGGGCCTGCTCGCCGGTGGTCGCCGCGGAGGCGCCGGGGGCGAGGCCGGGAACGAGGACCGATGCCGCGATGGTGGCGGCGGTCAGGGCCGACGCGGTGCCGGCCCGGGAAACGAGTGCAGGTATGCGAGGCAATGCAGACATGCCACAGCCCTTCGGCATCCGCCTGCGAAAGATGACCTGTCGGGTTCGGGCTGCGAAGTTGCCCGGCCAGTGTCTGGCTTCACCCCAAGGACCACCGCGTTCGTGGTCCGTACCGCTTGGGTCTCCCGCTCCTGCCGATCGACGAATCGATTCCGCACCCGGTGCGGCGGCAGGACTCGGCGTTCCGCCCGGGTGGCCCGCCTCGGTGACGGGATCTTGTGTTCGACGAGAGATCCTGCACCATCGCCCGCCCGGATCCCGCACCCGCAGCGGCATCTGTGAACTTCTTCACTTCGGGCGAAACGGTGCAACCATCGCCTGTCCATACCGCCTGTCCTGCAACGAAAGGCGGGCTACCGCCGGTAGCCGACCACCCGTCAGCACGGCTCGCGCGAGGCGTCCAGCTCCAGCTTCTTGCGCATCGAACTCAGCCCCAGCCGCTTCGCCTCGCCGCAGAACTTCTCCGTCGGCAGGTCGTATTCGACGTGGAAGACCGCTTTGTTCTGCTTGATGAAGGGCGTCAGCTTTTCGCACTCCTTGTACTGCGCGCACTGCTCGTTCACCGCGAAGTCGAAGTCGCCCACCAGTGCCGGAATCTGCTCCAGGTCGTTCTTCAGCCCCACCGCGAGCCCGCGCTCGTGCGCCAGCCGCGCCAGCATCCGGTTGAACGCCAGCTGGTGGGCGGCCGTCAGCGGAAAGCCCGTGCCGTTGCGGAAACCCTCCGTCAGATCCGGCTCGACCGCGTCGAAGCCCTTCTGACGGCACATGTCCATGCGGGCCGCCATGAGCGGACGCAGCGCGTCCAGACGGCGGATGTCCAGCCACTTCTCGCCGTCCCAGCCCTTGTTCTTCCGGCCCAGCAGCCCCTTGGGGAACGCGTCCTTGTCCGGCCGGAAGTCCTCCCACGCACCGGCGTTGATGTAACAGATCACCTTCCGGCCGCGGGCATGCAGCGCCGCCACGGTGGCCGCCGTGTTCTCGAAGCCGTCGATGTCGTAGACGGGCACGTCGAGGGAGGTGTCGGCCTCGCCGAGCTTCCCGCCCAGCTGCCACTGCCAGGCCGTGCCCGGGCGCGGTTGCCAGCGCTCACCGGGCCGTCCCGAGGGGGTCGGCGCACCGGCCGTGGGGCTTGCGTCCGGCGCGGTGGCCGTCGGCTTCCCCTCCGGCTCGGCGTCCTCGTCGTCCCCCGGCGCCGACGAGCAGCTCGCCAGCACCAGCAGCAGCACGCCCAGCAGCCCGGCCCGTAGGCGCCGGTCCTTCACCGCGTTCCTCCCCGTTCGTGTTCCCGTACCTCCTGCGCACCGGCCGGCGGCGGGGCGCTGCGCCAGGGGTTCGCGCCCGTGCCCGGTACGGCGCAGTGCACGCCCGCGCCGCGGAGGGCGGCCGTGCGCGCCACCTCGTGCGCCCGCCCCTCGGGCACCGCGTGCACCAAGTGGCAGAACCGCTGCGGCGGGTGGTCGGCCGTCCAGGCCGGCACCCGCGCCCGGCGGTAGTCCTCCCACGTCCCCTCGAAGGTCACCAGCACGTCGGCCAGCTCCGCGTACCCGGGGTCCGGGTGCGTGCCGGGGTTGAGCACGGCGCTGCGGGCGCCCAGCACCTTCGCGGCCAGCACCAGCCGGCGGTAGCGGGGCAGATGGGCGGCGTGCACCGGCACCTGGTCGAGGAAGACGCCGTCCACCTCGTACCACCGGCGGTGCCGTCGCACGTCGGCGACCACGGCGCGGGTGCGCCGCCGGCCGTACCCGGTGTCGACGTACCCGAGCAGCGCGACGCCCGCGGCGCGCAGCCGTCCGGCCGCCGCACGGAAGGCCGGATCCGGCCGGTCGCCGGGACCGTCGGCCGCGTTGAGCACCACCGCGTGCAGGCGCGGGGCCTCGCGCAGCAGGGCCTCCCAGGCCTCGGGCCCCTCGCCGGGATGGACGTACAGCGGGACCAGCAGCCGCCCGGACGTCACCGGAGGCATTCCTCGGGCCGGTCGCGGACCTCGGCCCACAGATCCGCCAGGGACTCCTCCAGCGAACGGCGCGCCGTCCACCCCAGGCTGCGGGTGACGGCGGTGGTGTCGGCCTGCTGCCAGGGCACGGCGGCCGAGCGCGGCGAGCCGTCGCCCTGCTCGTCGACGCGCTCGCCCACGGGCCCGGTGAAGCCGCCCGCCCGCAGCAGCCCCTCGGCGACGTCCCGCACGAGGCGGGCCGTGCCGCTGCCGACGTTGAGGACGGCGGGCAGCGGCCGGGGGGCGGTCACGGCCCGGGCGACGGCCTCCGCGACGTCCCGTACGTCCACGAAGTCGCGGTACGCCGACAGGTCGCCCGTCTTCACCCGGCCGTCGGGTCCCGCCGCGCGCAGCGCGCCGGCCAGCCGGCCGGGCAGGGAGGCGGCCGGGGCGCCGGGGCCGACGGGGTTGAACACCCGCAGCACCACCGCGTCCAGGCCGGATCCGGTCACCGCGAGGGTGCCGGCGAGCTTGCTCGCGCCGTACAGCCCGGCCGGGCGCACCGGGCCGGCCTCGGCCGCCGGCCGGTGGCCGTCCGCCGGACCGTACTCGGCCGCCGAGCCCAGGTGCACCAGGCGCGCGTCGGGAGCCGCCGCGTGCAGGGCCTCGCACAGCAGCGCGGGGCCGCGGGCGTTGACGCCGGTGAGGGCCAGGGCGCTGCCGCCCACCACCCCCGCGCAGTTGACGACGGCGTCGGGGGCCGCGCCGCGCAGCGCGGAGATCAGCCGGTCCGGGTACGTGGCCGAGAGGTCGAGGGGAAGGGCGGCGCGCGGGGAGCGGCCGCCCTCGAGCACCAGCGCGCCCGGCAGGGCACGCAGGCGCTCGGCGACGTGCTGGCCCAGGAAGCCGGTCGCGCCGAGGAGAAGGATGCGCACGGGGCCGGTCACACTCCCTTGATCAGCATGTCGCGGCGGACGGCGAACTCCGCGTTCGCCCGGTCGTAGTCGTCGGGCCGGCCGATGTCCAGCCAGTACCCGCCGAAATCATAGGCGCGCGGCGGGGTGCCGGCCTCCAGCAGGTCCAGCACCAACTCGTCGAAGCCCAGCGGCAGACCGGGCGTGTAGCGGCCGAGCGCCTCGCGGCTGACACCGTAGACGCCCATGGAGACCCGGTAGTCCATGCTGGGCTTCTCGGTGAAGGCCACGACCCGGTCGGCCTCCGTGGTCAGCACCCCGAAGTCGATGCTGACCCGGCGCGGATAGGTGGCGATGGTCAGCGGCGCGCCGGAGGCGGTGTGGTCGCGCAGCACGTCGCCGAAGTCGAGGTCGGTCAGGACATCGCCGTTCATCACCAGGAACCGCTCGGGCAGCCGGTCGGTCATGGTCAGCAGCGGGCCCATGGTGCCCAGCGGGCTCTCCTCGGTGGTGTAGTCCACGCGCAGGCCCCACTGCGAGCCGTCGCCCACGTAGGCGCGGATGATGTGCCCGAGGTGTCCGATGGCCAGGGTGCAGCTGGTGAACCCGGCGCCCGCCAGCTGGCGCATGACGATCTCGAGGATGGCGTGCCGGTCGCCGATGGGCACCAGGGGCTTGGGCAGTGCGGTGGTGTACGGGCGGAGCCGGACGCCCTTGCCTCCGGCGAGGATGACTGCGTGCATGTCGGTGCCGTTCCTCTCTTGTGCCGCCCCGCGGGCGGCACACGGTTGTGGTGCGGCGTGGGTGGGCCGAGAACGTCAGACGTTGTAGATGCCGGTCTTGTAGCGGGAGAGGTTGGCGGGGTCGCGGAAGAAGGCGATGGTCTGCGCGAGACCCTGCTCCAGGGTGTGCGCCGGCGCCCAGCCGGTGGCGGCCCGCAGCCGGGAGGAGTCGCAGACCAGGCGCATCACCTCGGAGGCGGCCGGGCGCACCCGGGCACTGTCCTCCCGCACGTCGAGGTCGGCGTCCATGAGCTTGCCGATGAGGGCGACCAGGTCGCCGACCGAGATCTCCTCGCCGGTACCGGAGTTGAAGGTGCGCCCGAGCACGGCCTCGGCGGGGGCGGTGCCCACCGCGCGGAAGGCGGCCACGGTGTCCTTGACGAAACTGAAGTCACGCGTGGGGCGCAGGTCGCCGAGGGTGATGGTGTGCTGCCCCGCGGCCACCTGCCCGATGACGGTGGGGATCACCGCGCGCATCGACTGCCGCGGCCCGAAGGTGTTGAACGGCCGCAGTGTGACCACCGGCAGGCCGAAGCTCGCGTGGTAGCTGTCCGCCAGCCGGTCGCCGCCGGCCTTCGAGGCGGCGTACGGCGACTGGGTGTTGATCGGGTGGTCCTCGTCGATGGGCACGGTCTGCGCGGTGCCGTAGGTCTCGCTGGTGGAGGTGTGCACCAGGCGCGGGATGCCCAGGTGGCGTACGGCCTCCAGGACGTTGAGGGTGCCGGTGACGTTGGTCTCCACGTAACTGTGCGGGGCGCGGTAGGAGTACGGGATGGCGATCAGTGCGGCCAGGTGGTAGACGACCTCGGTGCCGGCCACCAGCCCCTGCACGGAGCCGGGGTCGCGGACGTCGCCGAGGACGATCTCCACCTGGTCGAGGACGTCCTGCGGCAGCGTCTCCAGCCAGCCGAAGGACGAGAAGGAGTTGTACTGCACCATCGCCCGGACCCGGTGGCCGTCGGCGACGAGCGCCTCCACCAGATGCGAGCCGATGAAGCCTTCGGCGCCGGTGACGGCGACGGGAGTCGGTGCGGACACGAGCGGTCTCCTCGGGATGGAAGGATCAAGGGTCGGTACGTGCTAGCGGTGGGTGGTGATCCGGCCGAGACGGACGGCGGCCACCACCAGCAGCACCACCGCCGCGCAGCCGCCGGCGATCAGCCGCCCGGCGAGCGGCGAGGGCGGCCCCGGCGCGAGCGCGGCCGCCTCGGCGGCGGCCGCGCCCGTACACAGCAGGGCCGGCAACCAGGCGGCGCCGTACGCCTGCAGCAGCAGCCCGGTCCACAGCACCGCACCGAGTGCGAGCAGTGCGGCGAGGGCGGCCCCGGTGGGCGGTGCGCCGCCGGGCCACAGCGACCCGACGAGCAGGACCAGGGCGGTCAGGACGGCGAGGTAGGCGCCCACGCACCCGGCCAGCACCCGCGCCGCCCGCCCCAGCAGACCGGCCGGCGTGGTCACCGCGGCCAGCGCCGCAAGGGCCCGGCCCCGGCAGCGGTACAGCAGCCACTCGGCGGCGCCCATGCTCAGGGTCAGCGAGATCACCGACGGCCCGCTCGCCGGGTTCGCCGCGTTGTCGGCCACGTTCCCGCCGAGTGCGGCGATGGCCGTCAGCACCCCGCAGCCCAGCCCGAACAGGCCGTAGGGCACGGACGCGTACAGCGGCGGCGCCGGGAGACCGGCCGGTGCCCGCTCGCCGCGCAGGGCCCGTACCGTCTCCCACCCGGCGCCGGCCAGCGCCCCGCCGGTGGTGGCCAGCAGCAGGCAGGTGCCCACCAGGGCCGGCGGGTTGCCCACGAGCAGGGCCGCGCCGCCGGCGGCGGTCGGCAGCAGCGCGAGCAGCAGCAGCCGTTCGCGGCCCAGGACGAGCAGGACGGTGGCCGCCGCCAGGTACAGCGCCTGGCCCGCGGCGAAGGCCGCCGTCCGCGCGGGCGCGGCCAGGGCCGGGGCCGCGGCGGTGGCCAGCGCCGCGCCGAGCGGGGCGCCGGCGGCCAGGCAGCGGGCGGCCGCGGCCTTTCCGCCGGCGGCCAGGCGCAGGTACGCGCGGTGGGCCAGGGCCTGGTTCAGGGCCCAGGCCACCAGGGCGGAGGCCACCAGGGCCGCGGTGCCGGCGGGCTGCCCGAAGCGCTCGTGGGGCCCCTCGGGCAGGGGCGAGCCGAGCGCGTAGCCGAGGCCGGGCAGGGTGAAGACGAGCGAACGCAGGCCGAACCGGCCGGGTGTCACCCGCCAAGGGTCGGGCCGGGGTTCGGGTTCGGGGTGGGCGCGCGGGACGAGGGCGAAGAGCTCGGTGGCCAGCTCGAAGGCGTCGCGCCGGCCGTAGCGCTCGGCTATCTGTTCCCCCGTCAGGCCGCCGGCCTCCAGGACGGCGGCTATCTCGTCGGGGTGCACGGCGGCGGCGCACACCTCGGCCATCTCGCGGGCCAGTTCGGCCACGGGGTCGGCCGCCCAGCGCGGCCGGGACCGGCCCGGCAGGGGGCCGGCCGCGAGCGGCGCGGGATTCCCTTCGCCGGGCACCAGGCGCAGCAGTCCGCTCATCCGGCACCCCCGGCGGCCATGGCCAGGGCCGGTACGGGCTCGTGGACCGGGACGCGTACGGGCACCGGCCGGTTCAGGCCGGACAGGTCGTGGTAGATGGCGCGGAAGGCGTCGATGGTCTGGCGCAGGGTGAACTGCTCGATCACCCGCAGCCGCGCCGCCTCGCCCATGTGCGCGCGCCGGGCCGGGTCCCGCAGGAGGTCCAGGGCCGCCCGGGCCATGGCCTCGGGGTCCCGCGGCGGGACGACCAGGCCGCACTCGCCCACCGCCTCCCGCACCCCGCCGACGTCGGTGGAGACGGTGGCGCGGCCGCAGGACATCGCCTCGATCAGGGTGAAGGGGAAGCCCTCGCTGATGCTGGAGAGCATCACCACGTTCCCGGCGGCGTAGGCGTCGCGGATGTCCTCCACCCGGCCCTCGAAGACCACGGCCTCGCCCACCCCGAGCTCGGCGGCCAGCGCCTCGCAGGCGGTGCGGTAGCCCTCGCCGCCGCGCGGGGTGCCGCCGAACAGGCGCAGCCGGGCCTCGGGTATCTCGGCCCGCACCAGCGCGAAGGCGCGGATGAGGGTCTCCAGGCCCTTGATGGGGTCCACCCGGCCGGCCCAGCTGAGCGTGGGCACCTCCGGCTCCGGCCCGGCGGGCGGGAAGGCGGAGGGGTCCACGCCGTTGTAGACGGTGCGGATGCGCTCGGGCGGGGTGCCGCCGTGCTCCTCCCAGCGGCGGTTGTAGCGGTTGCCGGGGGTGACCAGGGCCGCGCAGCGGTAGCCCTCGATCGCCAGCAGCCGGAACAGTCCGAGCATCAGGGCCTTGACCGGCCAGCGGTAGGGCTCGGCCCGGAAACCCAGGTAGCGCTCACGCAGGTAGATGCCGTGCTCGGTGAGCAGGAAGGGGGTGCCGTGGCGGTGGTGGGCGACCAGCCCGGGCAGGGTGGCGAGGCCTCCGCTGACGGCGTGGGTGATGCCCTGGTCCGGCACCTCGGCGGCGAGCGGGCGCAGGGCGTGTTCGAGCAGGTCGGTGGCGGCGAGCGCGTCGTGGAGCGTGGGGCGGGCGGCGGCCGTCGCCAGGTGCGGGCGGTTCCACAGGCGGGCCAGCAGGCGGGCCGCGGCCTCGCCGCGCAGGGCGGGGAAGAGCGTGCCGTCGCTCGCGTACTCGGCCAGCCGGTGGAAGCTGCGGGAGAAGTGGTGTGCGTGGGCCGGGTCCAGCAGGGCGAGCAGGAACTGCTCGTAGGCGGTCAGGAAGCGGCGCAGGGCGCGTCCGCGCGGCGCCCGCCCGGGCGGTGGCGGCCCCCACAGGGGGAGGGCCTGCACCGCCCGGACGTGGCCGGGCAGCTGCCAGGCGAGCGACTCGCGGCCGGTGCCGGTCACCGCGATCACGCGGAAGTCGATGTCCGGCATGCCCTGGACGAGTTGGTCGCACCACACGCTGACCCCGCCGTGGCTGTGCGGGTAGGTCCCCTCGGTGAGCAGGGTCACCGAGGGCGCGGCCGAGGCCGGCCCGGCTGTCGGTCCGTGCATGAAAGGTCGAATCTCTCCGGTAGGCGGTGGGACGTGGGGTGGTTCAGCACGGAACTTCCGGGCCGGTCTCAGCGCCGGGCGGACTCGCCCGGACCGTACGCCACCGGGCGGCTGACGCCCCGGGGCACCTCGACGGCGGGCGCCGGGGCCTGGACGCGGGCGGCCTTGGCGGACTGCAGGCGGGGAGCCGCGGCCTGGGCGGGCAGCGTGAAGTCGGCGCGGCCACCGGTCGCGGGGGCCGTCCAGCCGGAGCGGGCGCCGGCGTAGGCGGTGCCGAAGGCGGTGCCGTTCTGCGTGGTGCCGGCGGGCAGCGTCGCGTTGATCTGCACTCCGGCGGGCGCGTCGACGGTGACGGCGGTGCCGGTGCGGTAGGCGGTGACCTTTCCGGCGGCGAGCGCGGCGTTCCACGCGGCGCGGCGGGTCAGCTCGCTGCCGATGTCCTTCATCCGCAGGTTCACCAGCGGGGTGTCGGCGGCGAACAGGCCGTTGTAGTCGGCGAGCACCTTCTCCAGCACCGTGTAGCCGATGCGCTCCTCGGAGAGGTTGGACTGGTGCATGAAGTGCGGCCGCGGGTCGTTGGCGAGGACGTGGCCGAGGGCGATGCGGGCCTCCAGCGGCGCGATGTAGGAGGCGAAGCCGGTCTTGACGTCCAGCGGCTTCTTCAGGCAGGTGGTCGTCTCGGGGTACTTCTCGCAGGTGCCGCTGCCGCCGTCGGCCTTTTTGGTGTACAGCCAGTTGTACTCGTCCGCCTGCTCGGCGGCCGTGCCCACGTTGTAGTACACGTTCATCGGGTACCGGGGCACGGTCAGCGCGCTGCCGACCGGGCGCTGGCCCGGTTCGCGGGAGGTGTCGCTGGCGATCCAGCCGACGCCGGAGGCGGCCAGGACGGGGGCGAGGTTGGGGTTGTCGTCGGGCTGCTGCGGCAGGGTCTTCAGGCCCGAGTGCTCACCGGTGACCAGCTCGTCCCGGTCGACCGCGAGCTTGTTGCCGGCGGCCCAGGCGAGGTTCTGGTTGACCTGGTAGCCGATCGTCGCGGCGTCGGTCCAGCGCACCCGGCCCAGCAGGTCGGTGGCGCACTTCCAGGGCACGACGGTGGTGTTCTGCACGCAGCCGAGGAAGGCGTGGGTGTAGGTGTGGTTGATCCAGCGGAACGACTTCTGGTCGGTCAGCAGCTGCTGCAGCAGCGGGTCGGGCGCGCCGCCGTGGTCGGCCCGGTACTCCTCGCTGCCGACGCCGTTGTAGGCCAGGTCCAGGGTCAGGCCGTGGGACTGCGACCACTGCCGGGCGTACTGCGCGTCGGCCGCCGTCATCCGCAGCGAGGGGCTCTCGGGGCTGGGGTTGCCGGGGCAGTCGACGTCACCGGGGGTGCACTTGAGCTTGGTGTCCCAGCGGTCGTCGGAGGCGAAGACGTCGTCGACGTGGACGCCGAAGTAGTTGCGGGCGGCGCCCAGGTGGACGCCCTGGGTGGCCCACTCGACGATGCCGCGCGAGACGAGGCGGAACTGCGTCTGGTAGCGGTTGGCCACGAAGGTGACCACCAGTTCGCTGCGCCCGTCGTGGTCGTAGCGGCCGATGAGCGAGCCGCGCCCGGTGCCGCCGGGCACTGCGGCGTCGACGTACGGGGTGAAGGTCGCGCCGTCCGCCTGGTGCTCCAGGGGGGTCGCGACATAGCCGTAGCTCTCGTTCACGGCCGGGTCGTTGTCCTCGAAAGGAACGTTTCCCTTGAGGTAGCCGAAGGGCCCGGTGGCCCCCGCCGGGGTCACCTGGGCGGTGCGCCCGTCCAGCGGGCCGGCATAGCCGCCGTCCTGGGGGGTGTTCAGACCCACGGCCGGGCGGGCATAGGTATAGGCGTCGACCTGGCGGATGCCGAATCGTTTCTCGTAGTCGGCCAGGGCCGTCATCTCGGCCGAACCGGCCCCGAAGGGATTGTCGTTGGGCAGCACCACGCCCTGGAACTTCGCTCTGGTCCGGCCATCGACGGTGTCACTGAGGAAGCCCGCGTCGACGCGCGCCCGCTTCGCGTCGTCGAGGACGAGCGGTGTGTACGGCGTGCCGGCCGTGTCCAGTTCGGCACGTATCGCCTGCACGGCCGGGCCGCCGTCGTCGACGACCAGCAACCGCAGGTCGACGCGGGGTGCCGGCTCCGCCGCGCTCGCGCTGCCCTGCGGCAGCGCCATCGCCAGCAGCGCGGCCGCGGACCACGCCGCGAGCCGCCGGGTTGTACGCCCCATGTGCTTACTACCCCCCAAGGACGAAGCCGCGCGTGGGGTGCGCCGCCGTCCGGACGAATGACGTGTGCGCGGGAGAGGAATCCTCGAACGCCCCGCACCTTGAACTGGAACACCGATCGGCCCCCACCGGACGGCCGGACTCCCCACCCCGGCCGTATGTGCTCTCCCCGAGGAACGGGCGCCGAAGTCCCGTTCCGCGCCACCCGCCCTGAGCCTGGGGCGTGCGGCGTCGACGCGGCCTGCCGGGGCACGCGCGTGCCCCGGTCGCGGGAGGCGTACGCGGCCCCCCGACCGCTCAGCCATATAGTGCGCCATGCCCGCAGGTCGTGCGGGGTGCACTGAGCAGGTGCCCGGCGGTCCCCGGCGGCACCTGGCCGAAACCGCACCCACCGGGCGCGGGGGTGTCGGCGCCGCCGGGGCGGCCGGGCCGGTGCCCCTGACGGACGTGACCTGTGTCAACTCCTGTATACAACACCCTTGAACGGGTGTGCGGTGGGCGTCGGAACATTCGCCCCAGGCGCCGTACGGCGTCACCAGATCGGCCGGAAGTCGGCTGTCCGTTTTGGGGGCTGCGGCGGCGTCCGCCCGGTGGTGACCGGGATGTGCGGCAGCGGGTCCGTACGGCCGCCCGGAGCCCTCACCGGGCCTGATGCCGGCCCCGTCCGACGGGCGTGGAGTGCCGCCTGTCCATCAGACGGGAACGCGAGGGCTTTGGTTGCCTGGCCGCCCGGAAAAGCCGCGGCGACCGGCCGGTGTGCGTCAGGGGTCGATGTGCGTCAGGGGTGAAGGGGGGTCGCCTGCGTTTCTTGACACTCCAGGGCGCCGGCGAGATTGTCATGAACATTACCCTCGCGTGATGCGAGGGCACGTCCTCCCACCCCCCCGACTCGCGGACCTGCAACGGTCCTGGAGGAGACGTGAACAGACACCGCATCACCCTCGTCGCCGCCCTGCTCACCGCACTGGCCGCACTCGTCCCCGCCCCCGCCACCGCCGGCACCCCCGGCCCCGCGCGGACCCCCTCGCCCGACGCACCGCACCACGGCACGGTCACCGCAGCCCGCACGCCCGGGCACGCACCCGGCCGCGACCGCGCGGTGCGCGCCTTCGCCGACGGCCGCCGCGCCGCCCGCACCGCAGCCCCCGACGCCGACCTCACCCACAACTGGTGGGGCGTCTTCCCCCGGCCCGGCACGCACGACGGCATCACCGCCACCCACACCGTCGACCCCGCCTACAAGGTCTCCGACCCCGACAACTTCACCTACGCGCCCACCACCAAGGCCCAGAAGTCCTGCATGGAGGTCGTCACCGCCTACTGGAACAGCGGCAACGAGATCTGGGCCTGGGACTGGTGCAGCAGCCCCGGCGGACCCGCCAAGGTCCTGCCCGTCGACGCCGACTTCCTGGCCACCTACACCACCACCGGCCCCGGCGGCACCCGCGCCTACAGCGTGCAGATGGTCCTGGACGACGCCGCGACCAACCGCTGGTCGGCCTACCTGTACAACCACCGCACCGCCGCCTGGAGCCTGCTGTACCGGCAGTCCGGCAACGACCTCAGCGCACTCGACCACGGCTGGGACATGTTCGAGATCTACGCCAGCACCGACCCCGCCACCGGAGTCGGCTACTACTGCACCGAGGCGCGCACCACCGTCTTCGACAGCAGCGCCGTCCAACTGCGCGACCACGGCGCCTGGAAGGCCGCGAGCCCGGCCGACGCCCCCTGGAGCGAACCCCGCCCCGACGGCCGCGACTTCCTCTGCCCGCGGCTGAAGTTCCTCAAGGCCGGCGCCAACGACCACTGGACCGTCCGCCAGTAGTCCGGCAGGGCGGACACCACCAGGCGGCCGGCGCGGTGCGCCGGCCGCCTGCACCTCCCGTGGGCCGCTCAGGGCCCCGTGTCACCGGGGTGCGCGCACAACCCGCCCTGATAGTTGCTGTCGTACCAGGCGCCCGTCGCGTCGAAGTCCAGGACCGTGCGGCCCGGCCCCACACAGCGGTGGTACTTGCCGCGGGCCCACCGCGTCACCTGGATCCAGACGTTCGTGTTCGTCGCGCAGTGCTCGTAGTACGGGTGTTCCCCGCTGGGGTTGTTCCAGCCGCAACCGGCCAGCTTCACGGCGGCCGGGGCGCCGGCATGCGCCGGGGCCGCGACCCCCGCACAGGCCAGCGCGCCGGCCAGCACCACACCCGCCAGGGCGCCGAGGCGCCGGCGCCGGGGGCGCCGGGTGGCGGAGGACATGTCGTTGCCCATGATCTGCTCCTTGTCCGCGGGGAGTTCGTTTCCCGTCCCGCCCCGCCAGGCTGCGCCCGGCCCGGCCGCCCCGGCCACCCCGTTCGACGACCCTCGAAGCCTTGGCCGCGGCCTATACTCCGCGGATGCACCAGGCAACGATCAAGCGCGCCACCGCACGGGATGCCGCCGCCCTCACCGGTCTGGTCCGGGAGTCGGGCGCCTACCGGGGGCCGTACTCCTCGATCATCTCCGGCTACCGCGTGACGGCCGAGTACATAGCCCGGCACCGGGTCTTCACCGCCGTCGACGCCACCGACCGCCTGCTGGGCTTCTACGCACTCGTCCTCGACCCGCCGGAACTCGACCTGGCCTTCGTCGCCGACGACGCCCAGGGGACGGGCATCGGCCGGCTCCTCGTGCGCCACATGCTCGCCCAGGCCGCCGCAGCCGGTCTGAGCACCGTCCGCGTGGTCTCCCACCCGCCCGCCGAATCCTTCTACCGTCGCCTCGGCGCCCGCCGCACGGGCACCGTGCCGCCCAGGCCGCCCCAGGTCACCTGGGCCCGCCCGGAGTTGCACTTCGCCGTCGGGTGACGAGCGCGCCCCGGCCCGGATCCGGCCGGAACCACGCGTTGACCCTGATGACGCACGGTGTCAACGTTCCTGGCGGACCGCAGGCCCCAACCGGCGATGCGCGGGAGCGAGGCTGCCTTGGACGAGCAGGGGTTCGACGCCGTTCTCGCACGGGGACGGCCCTTCGGGGACAGTGGACAGGCGCGCGACCACGTGCGGGAAGGGATCGAGCGCTCCCTCGCCGGCGCGCCCGAGGGCCGCATGCTGCTGGCCGCGGTCGCGCCCCTGGACGCCGAGGAACGCTGGCGCGTCCTCGCCGACCCCCTCGTGCGCGCCGCCCTGCGCGGCGCGCTGCCCCCGCAGGTGCTGCACACCATGGCGGTGACGACGCCGGCGGCCGGACCCCGCGTGTGGGGCCTGCGGCGCGGCCCCGACGAGCACCTGCCCGCCCTGGCCGAGCGCACCCTGTACGTGCCCGGGCCCCGCGAACACGCCGCACTGCGGGCCGCCGCGCGGACGTTGCGGACGACCCTGCCGCGCGTATGGGACGGCGCCGTGCGCCACGTCCGCCTGGTCGCGGTCGCCGACGAGCACGACGGGCCGTACGTGCCCGGCGCCGCCTTCGTCGAACGGGCCGCGCTCGGCGACCCGGCGGCCGCCGCCGGACGACTGCTGTACGAGGCCCTGCGGCAGAAACTGGCCGACGTGGCCGAGGCCCGCCCCCTCACCGTGCCCCACGCCGCGCACGCCACCGTCGGCGCCCCCTGGGAGCCGCCCGGGCTGTGCGACGCCGACGCCTGGGACACCGCCCGCGCGGTGACGGCCCTCCACGGGTACGTCCACCTCGCCGTCCTGCACACCCTGCGCGGCGGCGACGGCCGCACGGCGTACGAGCGCGCCCACCACCTCGGCGAACAGCTCACCACCACCGGCCGCGACGGTCTGACCCCCGCCGGGCGGCTGCTCGTGGCCCGGCTCGGCCGGGTGCTCGCCGCCACCGGCCACCCCCCGCCCCCGCCCGGCGCCGTGCTGCACCTGCTGCTGGACCGCTACGTGCGCGAAGCCGCCGGCGTCGCCGCCGGCCCCCTCGCCCACGACAGCCTCCTGCTGCCGCAGCTGCGCACCGAGATGCGGGCCGTGCGCACCGTCCTGGCCGCCCTGGGCGCCTGGACGGAGCTCGGCGAACTCACCGCGGCCCAGCGCCACCTGCCCTTCGCCGAGGCCCGCCGGCGCATCGCCACCACCCTGCGGCGGCTCGCCCCCGACGGCCGCAGCCTGGAGCCGCTGGCCCCCGGCGCGGACCGGACACTGCGGCTCATGGTCGAGCACGGCAGCCGCGAACTCGCGCTGCTCGGCGCGCTCACTCCACCGCGTCCACGTACACCCATGCACCGTCCTGGCGCACGAAGCGGCTGAGCTCGTGCTGCGACCCGGCCTCGCCGTGCAGCTCGTAGTGGGCGCGGAACTCCACCGTCCCGTCCTGGTGGAAGGCGCTGCCACCGGTGGTGGAGAGGATCTCCAGCCCCGTCCAGCGGATGTCGGGATCGAAGTCGAGGGTGCGCGGCCGCGTCGTGGAGTGCCACGTGCGCAACAGGTACGCGCCGTCGAGGGCGACGAAAGCGCTGTAGCGCGAGCGCATCAGGCGCTCGGCGGTGGGCGCCGCCGCACTCCCGCTGTGGAACGCCCCGCAGCACTGCGCGTACGTCTGCTGCCTGCCGCAGGGGCAGGGCGAGGTGGCGAGCACCGGCGGCTGCGGGCGGTTGCGTGCTTTTCTTCTGGACACCCCCCGATTCTGCCTACCCTTTCGGACGCAGGGCCATCCGGCCCCGACCGGCCCGGTCCTTTCCGGTGAATTCCCAGTTCATCAGGTGTGCCGGCGCCCGCCGCGCCGCGTTCGCCCACACGGCCGAGCGGTTGCGCCCGCCGGGCCTGCGGCGGACGGTCCCTGCTCACCTCCATATCCGCGGCCGTCGTGTGCGGCTCGCTGGCCCTGGGGCTCACCGGCCCCGCCCTCGCCGCCGGCGGGCGCCCCCGCCCCGTCCTGCGGGAAGAGGCACCGCAGCCCGCCACCCCGGCCGATGCCACCGGCCACCTCGACGACACGCTCCGGCTCGGCCGGCGCATCGTCGACGAGTGCCGCACCGCCGACCCCGACCTCGCCCTCCTGCGCGACCTGCACCGGCAGCTGGGCGCATCCGCCGGCCGGCTCCTCGCCGACGTCCGCACCCACACGGCGCGGCACGCCGCCGGCGACACGGTCTCCGACGTCAAGGCGCAGGCCGTCACTCTCATCAAGGACCTCACCGACCTGCTCGCGGCCGTCCAGGCCAAGGACGTCGCCAAGATCACCGCACTGGTCCCCAAGGTGGTCGCCGACCTGCAGGCCCTGGCGGCCTCCGTGCCCAAACTCCTCACCGGCGCGGCACCCCTGCCCCTGCCGGTGCCGGTGTAGTACCTCCCGTACCTCTGTTCCGCTGCGCCCGGCTCGGCTACGGTCGGGCCGGTGCGCAGACGACCCCTGGCCGTGGCCGTGCTCGGCCTGGCCCTCGCCCTCCTGCCCACCGCCTGCTCCGACTCCGGTTCCGGGCCCGGTCCCGCACCCGCGCCGCGCGACGACGGCGCCCGCCTGCTCTTCCGCGGCGGTGCCGGGGCCAGCGCCCAGAACCCCGCCTTCTCCCCGGACGGCCGCTCCCTGCTGTTCACCGTCTTCCACGGCGGCTACAACGAGGGCGCCGCCGCCCTGCGCGTCCTGCCGCTCGACGCCCCCGGTGCGACCAGGAGCACGAAGAAGCCGGGCACCCTGATCGACGAGGACGACCGGGCCGCCGTCAACCTGCCCGGCACCAGCTGGAACCGCTCCGGTGAGGTCGCCTTCGCCTCCGACCGCGCCGGTGGCCCGGACGAGGTGTGGGTCCTGCGCCCCGGCGGCCGCCCCACCCGCATCACCGCCCACGAGGGCTCCTCCGGCTACCTGGAGCCCAGCTTCTCCCCGGACGGCCGCTGGCTGGTCTTCCAGGAGAGCGACCAACGCCAGCGCGGCTCCCTGTGGAAGGTGCGCCGCGACGGCACCGACGCCGTCAAGCTCCTGGACGGACCCGCCACCGGCACCGACAACCGCCAGCCCAACTGGTCGCCCGCCGGCGACCGCCTGGTCTTCCAGCGGCGCGCGACGGGCGGCGGCGAATGGGCGCTGTACACCATCGGCGCGGACGGCACCGGACTGCGCCGCATCACCTCCGCCCCCGGGGAGCACACCGACCCCAGCTGGTCGCCCGACGGGCGGTGGGTGGTGTTCTCCTCGACGGCCGGCGGACTGGAACAGCCCCAGATCTTCGCCGCCCGCGCCGACGGCTCCGGCACCCCGGTCCGGATCACCAGGAACGACGCCACCTACGACGGCGCCCCCAGCTGGTCCCCGGACGGCCACTGGATCGCCTTCGAATCCCACGAGGGCGACGAGGACAGACCGACCTCCCTGTGGCGGATCCCGGTGCCGGAGGGTCTGCTCACCAGTCGAAGAACTTCTTGACGCCGGAGTAGGCGCCCTCTACGACGCGCCGGACGACCCGTACCTTCTTGTTGGGCTGCCGGAAAAGGATGCTGTCCGGCGCGATGAAGTCGTACATCCCCTTGACGAAGCCCTCGGTGCTCCAACCGTCGAAGTATCCGCGGGCGTAGAGTTCCAAGCCCCCTGCAGTGGTTTCCAAACCGAAGTAGGAAACCTGAGCAGTCCTCTGGATGAACTTCGCGCCCGGGGAGACGTAAGGGATCCCCGACGGGACGCGTCCTGCAGCGGACGCGACGCCCGACGCCATTCCGCCAAGGTTGTGCAGGCGCTTGGCCCATTCCTTCGCGGTCGAGTGGCCGTTGCCGGAATCGGAGTCCTCGCCGGGCACCGCCACGTCGTCGTTCTTGGGGTCGTCGGCGGGGTCGATCCCCTTCTTGACGTTGTCCAGTGCGTCCTGCAACGCCTTGGTCACGGCGGCTACCTGCTCCTCGAAGTACTTCGTCGCCGTGATGCCCCAGGCCTCGTCCGCGGCTTGAGAGGCCGCCTCGAAGCTCTTGCCCGCACTGACGGCGGACACCCTCGCGTCGGCAGCAGCGTCCTGTGCGCCGGTCGCCGAGTCGACGGCCCGTCCGGCGGATGCGGCAGCCTGGTTGGCCGAGTAGTTGGCCTGCCGGCTTGCCTGCCGGGCCGTGGCCGCGGCGTTCCTGGCCTTCTGGGCGGAATCCGCAGCCGAGGCGGCCGAGTCGTCGGCCTCCCGGGCCTTCTTCTGCGCTTCGTCGGCGTAGCCCTTCGCCTCTTTCGCCGAAGCCCTGGCCTTGTCGGCCCACTGGCTGGCTTCCTGGGCCTTGTTGCGGGCCTTTGCCGCCACTTCGTACGCCAGCGCCGCGTTCTGGTTCGCGACGGATGCACTGCGGGCTGCGTTGGCGATCAAGGCGCGTACGGAGGCCACATGGGTGGCGGTGTCCTGGTCCTGCTGCGCCGCCTTGAACCGGACACGCGTGACGAAGTCGTGCTGCAACGAGGCGGGTCCGGCCATCGCAATCTGGGCCGCGGCCTGCACGTTGGGTCCGCCGTTGTTCATGACGGTCAGGGTCTCGGCCCGGTCGTCCTCGACCAGGGCCTCCCGGTATCCGTCGACCAGGAAGGCGTTGAGTGCCTTGGCGGTGCCCTTGCTCAATGCGGCATTGCCGGCTTCCGTGACGCTCTTGCCCGCTCCCTTCATGAGTTTGAGGACCTGGACCCGGTAGTCGTCGACCTGAACGTCGTACGAGCCTTCGGCGAGGAACTTCTCCACCTGCCCGGGGTCGCCGCTCTTCAGCACTTTGAGAGCCGCCTCGGCCAGGGCCGGGCTGCCCACCTGTGCCAGGAGCAGGACCTTGTCCCGGTCGTCCAGGTGCAGGGCGCGCCGGTATTCCGCGGTCACCCAGCGGATGACGGCGCCGTCACTGCCGGAAAGGGCGTTCTCGGCCGCTGCCCGGGTCCACACGCCGGTGTTTCCCAGGAGATTGACAGCGGCCTTGCGGCCCAGTTCGGCTGCCGTCCTGGCGTCGGTGCCCGGTGCCGCGGCCTTGGCGAGCAGTTGCCTGGTCGCCTCCTCGGTGGCACCCGCCCGCTTCTGCAGCCGGTCCGCCCACTCACGTGTGTTCTGTTCGGCCTTGCCGAGCGCTTTGGCATCCTCGATACCGGACTTCATGTCCGCTGCGAGGGCGGCCTTCTCGGTTTCGCGGGCGAGCTTCTCGACCTTCTGGGCCTGTGCGACGGCATCGGAGGCCATGGTGGCGGCCTCGATGGCGGCGTTGGCGTGCAGCGTGGCCTGGTTCGCCGCGTCCTGGGACCTGCCGGCCTGGGCCGCAGCCTCGTCCGCGGCCTTGGCGGCCCGCTCGGCATGCCCGGCAGCGCTGTTGGCGGCCTTGTGCGCATCACGCGCGGCGGAGGCGGCCTGATCGGCGAGGGACTGCGCCCTGCCGGCGGCCTCGGTGGCCTCGCCTGCGGCATTGCGGGCGACGTCGGCGGCTTCGCGCGCCCGCCGGGACTGCTCGGTCGCTTCCCCCGCCGCGCCGCCGGCCTCCGCTGCGGCAGCCGCCGAATCCGCCGCGTTCTGTGCGGCCCGGGCAGCGGCGGCGCCCGCCCTGCCCGCCTCGGCGCTGGCATCGGCCGCGTGCAGGGCGGCATCGGCGGCGGTACGGGCTCCGCTCGCCGCATCGCGTGCGGCGCTGGCGGCCTGCCGCGCCGCTGCTGCCTCGCTCGCGTCGCCCGCGGCCCTGGAGGCGGCCGAGTAGGCGCGTGCGGCCGCCTCGGCAGCTGCTGCCGCTGCCGCAGCAGCGGCCTGAGCGGCTTCGGCGGCCGTGCGGGCAGCGGCAATGGCCGTATTGGCGGCCTGGATCGCCGTGCGAGCCGCTTCCGCGGCGCCCGAGGCCGCCGCGGCGGCGCGGTTGGCGGCCTGCCCGACACGCTGGAGATCGTTTTTGGCGGCCGCGCTCTCCTTGGCGGCCTTCTGAGCGGCTTCCTTGGCCTTCTTCGAGGCCTCCTCCGCCCGCGCCGACGCCTCCTTCGCGGCGTCGGTCTCCCGCTTGGCCCGCTTGCCCGCCTCGCCCGCCACCCGGGCGAGCTGCGCGACCGTCAAGGACTCCTGGTCGCGAGCCCGGGCCAGGTGCTGCCCGCTCTCCAGGAACTCCGCGACGTCCTGTGCCGAGCCGTTCAACGCGCGCTGCGCCTGCTTCTTCACCTCCGGGCCGCCGGCCTGCATGACCTTCAGGAGCTCGACCCGGTCGTCCTCCTCCTGGGCCTTGCCCCAGCCACTGTCGAGGAATTCCTGCAGCGCTGTGGCGGAGCCCTCGTCGAGGGCCTTCTGACCGGCCTTGCGCACCGCGTCGTCCCCGCTGTTCATCGCGGTCAGGACCTGGACGCGCCGGTCGTCGTCCAGAGGGGCCTTGTAGCCGGACTTCACGAATGCGTGGATGTCCGCATCGGAACCGCTCAGAGCCTTCGAAGCGGCCTCGCGCACACCCGCTCCGGCCGAGCTCAACATCTTCAGAACAGCGAACCGTTCGTCCTCGGCCCGGGCGTGGTCGAGGCCCTGCCGCAGGAAGGACGTGATGTCGGCGTCCGAACCGACCAGGGCCTTCGCCGCGGCTTCCTTGGCCGAGGTTCCCCCGAGGTTCCATGCTTCGACCACCTGGGCGCGGGCATCCGCCGCAAGCGCGGGGCCGTCCGGTTCGGCCGGCACGGCCTGGGCCACGGTGGTGCCGAACACCGTCACCGCCAGCGTCAGTGACGCCAGCCCGGTGAACCTGCGGTGCCGCCGCCACGAGTGGCGCTGCTGTAACTCCGGTCTCTTATTGATCATGTTCCCTCACATTTCGCCATGGATGGCTGGACAATGCCTCGTGAACACGACGGGGGCGCGCCTTCGGCCGGGCGGGTGTCCGGCCCACCGCCGCGCCCCCGGACCGCGTCAGCTCACGAGTTCGATGCCGCCATGGGTTCCGGCCGCGTCGATGGCGGGGAAGATGCCCAGGTTGCCGTTGTTCCAGCTGATCAGGATGTCGTTGACCTTGCCGGTGTCGTCGGCGAAGGAGCCGGTGGTGACGGTCTGCATGTTCTTCCAGGCGGATCCGGCGTCACGGATCTTGGTGCGACCGTGGTACCCCTTGGCGTCGACGCCGGGGAACAGGCTCGTCTCACCGTCCTGCCACTGGATGAGCAGGTCGGACGTCTTCTTGCCGGTGAAGTCCCCGGCGCTGATCTGCGCCGCGTTCTCCCAGGACTTCGTGGCTTCGCTCAACTGCTCGTGGCCGCCGAGCCCCTTGCTGTGGACGTCGGTGTACATCGACGTGGACCCGTTCTCCCACAGCACCAGCACGTCGTCGCGCTGATCGTTGCCCGTGAACCGCCCGGCAGTGATCAGCCGGGCGTTCTTCCAGAAGGGATTGGGGTTGTCCTTCTCCCCCTTCTGCAGGGTCTTCTCGCCGTGGACGCCCTTCTCGTCGAGATGGGCGTACTCCGTCACCTCGCCGTCCTTCCAGCGGACGAAGAGACCGTCCGTGCCGTCACCGACGAATGCACCGCCGGTGATCGCCCGCGCGTACTTCCACATGCTGTCCGCCTTGGCGATCGGGATCTCGGCGGAGAAGGGCGTCTTGGGGTCACCGGTCCTGGAGCCCTGGTACAGGCTGGCCGAGCCGTCCTTCCAGACGACGAACAGGTCCATGGAGCGCTTGCCGCCGGCAGGGCCGGTGAAGTAGCCGGACGCGGTGTATGCGGCGTTCTTCCAGTCCGCCCGGGAGAGCAGGTCGCGGGCCGCGGTGGCCTGGACCCAGTCGGCGACGTCGTCCACGCGGGTGCTTCTGGCGTCCCTGCGCGTGTCACCGGCCTCGGAGCCCCAGCAGCCGCCCTGCTGGAAGGCGGAGTTGACTGCGGCGAGTTCGGCCCTGCCGTCCCTCTCCCGGAAGACGGGGGAGCCGGCGTCTCCCTTGCACAGGGCGGCGTCCGCGCCCTTGCCCTCGAGATCGAGGGAGGTGCCGGCGGCGGAGGAGACGGTGAACGACGCGGAGTGCAGGCGGTCGGGGGCCCATTCGTCCTTGGTGCGGCCGTAACCGGCCGTGCGGAGGTCCTCGCCCTGCCGGGGCTCGCCGGTGGCCACGGACAGGGGAGAGACACCGGACACCGGCTTGGCGAGCTTGACCATGACCAGGTCGCGATCGCCGCGCGGCACGAGCTCGACCGCTCCGATCGTGGATCCGGCGGTACCGGACAGGCCCGTGCGGCCGACCGTGACGGTCGTCTTCTGCTTGGGGACCCCGCCGGTGATGCGGAACCCCTGCGAGGGGTCGTCCGCGAAGCAGCTGGCGGCGGTGAGCACCCACTGGCTCTCGACGAGCGCCCCGGTGCAGGCGCGCCGACCGCTGCCGATGTCGAGCCTGGCGGTGAACTGGTACTGCCCGTCGCGGGCCTCGTCACCGACGACGGCCTGCGCCTGGGTTCCGCACAGGACGCCCGCTGCGACGGACGTGGTGAGCAGGCCTGCTATCCACGCGGCGCGTGGACTGTTAGCGGACATGAACGTTCCTTATTCCTCGGAGAACGGTATGTTTCGGAGAGCTGTTGAAACGCGGATTACTTCTTGGCCACGATCTCGAGGAGGGCGAACTCACGGCCCTGTGGATCGTTCGTCTCGCCGACGCCGGTCCACTTGTTCTTCTCCAGGTCGAAGGACTTCTCCTGGTTCGCCGCCACCATGTTGAGTCGAACGGCATAGTCGTTGCCCTTGGCGCCGTAGACCGACGGCAGCTCCAGGCTGAGGTAGCCGGACGTACCGGTGATGCGGAAGCAGAACTTCCCCTGCCCGACCGTGTCCGTCGTCTGCATGCCCCGCGCGTACACCTCGACCAGCCCGGGTCGGCTGTCGCAGGTGGCGAGCACCACGTGGCCGTCGCCGCGCTTCAGCTTGATGCCCCGGTCCTTGAAGATCTTGTCGGCCTGCGGGTATTCGAAATCCTCCACGCCGTTGGGAAAGGCGTCCGCGGCCACCGCGGGTGTGTAGCCGCTCGCCGCCGCGGCAACGATGACCCCGGTGGCGAACAGGCGGGGAAGCAACTTCATCGATCGGCTTCCGTCCTCTTGTGGGTAGATGCAAGGAGAGGCGAGTGCGTCCATGAGGAGTGCACTCGCCGCCGGAAGACTCGTTCCAAGCTTTTCGCCGGTCAATGGGTTTACCGGTTTCCCGATGCCGAAGGACGCAGGAAACCGGCGCTGACCTGAGCAAACGATCGATGGTGCCGGCTATTTGCCGCAGCGGTCGTCGTGCGGGCGAGCGCGGGTTTCCTCAGCTTCCGATGCCAAGAGGAAACAGGGAAAACCTTGCGTTCTGCATGCGCCGCCCGGTGAACTGTGAGCGCTGAACAGGCATGCAGCCGCTGCGATGGCACGGGGGTTCGTCGCGAGCGAATGTCGTGCGCTGCAAAGGCGGCGGGGATGCTTTATGGAGCATCCCCGCCACCACGTCGTTCAGTCGCAGGGGTGTTCAGCCGCAGGGGTTCTTCGTCGGGAGTTTCGCGAGCGTTGCGTTCCAGCGGTGGTCGGCGCCGAGCCGGCACACGCTGTCGGCAATGGCGGCCGGGTCCAGTTCCCAGATGCGTACCGTGCGGTCGGAGTTGACCGTGGCGAGGGTGTGTCCCGAGGGGGAGGACGCGAGCCCCGAGACGTAGCCGCCCGTGCCCGTCAGGGTGGCGACGGGCCGGTGGGTGCGGGTGTCCCACAGGCGGATGGTGCGGTCGTATCCCGCTGTGGCCAAGGTGGCGCCGTCGGGGGTGTAGGCGAGGTGGCTCACGGTTTCCGTGTGGCCGGTCAGCCTCGTGATGCGCTGCCGGGCCGCCACGTCCCACACCGTGACGTCGCAGCTGGTCGCGGCCAGGGTGGTGCCGTCGGGGCCGAAGGCCAGGGAGTACGTCCTGCACATCGGGCCCGAGCGGGTCAAGGTGGCGACGACCTTGCGGGAGCGCAGGTCCCACAGGCGGACGGATGCGTCGTGGTTGCCGGTGGCGAGGGTCCGGCCGTCCGGGGAGAACGCCAGGGAGGCCACGGCCTCGGGTTCGCCGTCGAGCACGGCGATCGCCTCGTGCGAGCGCACATCCCACAGGCGGGTGCTGCGGTCGGCGCCGGCGGTGGCCAGCGTGCGGCCGTCGGGGCTGAAGGCCGCGGCGAGGACGGCTCCGCCGTGGCCGGTCAGGGTGGCCGCCTCCCGGTACGTGGTGGTCTCCCACAGCCGTGCCGTGCCGTCGTCGCTCGTGCCGGCGAGGGCACGGCCGTCGGGGGAGAACGCCAGGCTCGTCACGGCACCGGCGGGACCGGAGAGGGTGGTGACGACGCTGCCGGCGACCATGTCCCACAGCACGACGGTGCCCCGGGCGTCACCGGCGGCCAGGGTGCGCCGGTCCGGCGAGAGGGCCACGGCGGTCGCCGTCCCGCCGCCTGCGACGAGCGTGCCGGTTTTCTGCCGGGACGAAGCGTCCCAGAGCTGCAGGGTGGGCGTGGTGCCCCGTTGTTCGGTGGTCGAGGTGGTGACCATGCTCCGCCCGTCCGGGCTGAAGGCCACCGCCGGGATCGTGCCCGCGCCCGTCAGCGCGCCGACCGCCTCGTGCGTGGTCGTGTCCCACATGCGCGCGGTGTCGTCGTTGTAGCCCGCGGTGGCGAGGGTGCGGCCGTCGGGGGAGAAGGCCACCGACCAGACGATGTCGCGGTGCCCGGACAGAGTGGCGGTCATGCGCCGGGAGGCGAGGTCCCACAGCCGCGCGGTCCTGTCCAGGCCCCCGGTGGCGAGGCTGCGCCCGTCGGGGGAGAAGGCCACCGCGGTGACGGCGGCCGTATGGCCGCTGAGCGTGGCGGCGACGTGACGCGAGGCCGTGTCCCACAGCCTGACCTTCTGATCGGTGTACGTGGCGGCCAGCGTACGGCCGTCGGGCGCGTACGCGACCCGCCAGACCGCGCCGTTGCCCTCGCCGAGCACGCCTGCCGAACGCCGCGCGGCCACGTCCCACAGGCGTACGGTGCCGTCGTCGCCCGCCGACGCCAGGGTGCGCCCGTCGGGGGCGAACGCCACACCGTTGACGGCGCCGGCATGGCCGGTGAGGGTGACGATCGGCCGGTGGGTCCGCGCGTCCCACAGCTTGACCGTGCGATCCCTGCCGGCCGTCGCGACGGTGCGCCCGTCGGGGGAGAACGCCACGGCACGGACCCTGTCGGTGTGCCCCGTCAGGGTCGCCAGCAGCCTGCGGGAGGCCGCGTCCCACAGCTTGGCCGTGTGGTCGTCGCTCGCCGTGGCCAGCGTGCGGCTGTCGGGGCTGAACGCCACGGCGAAGACGTCGTCCGTGTGACTGGTGAGCTGGTTGCCGGGGAACGCCGCGTACGTGCTCAGCAGGCTGCTGCGGGCCTCCGCGGTGGGAGAGCGGCGGTAGGCGCTCAGCGCGACGAGCATCGCGGCCTCGGGCTGGTCGCGCAGCATGCCGGTGGCCCGGGCGGCGAGTTCGCGGGACTCCGCCACGCGGCGCTGGTCCTGGGCCATGCGGCTCTGATGGAGGGCGGCGGCACCGGCCACGAGCGAGAGGACGAGAAGGGTGGCGAGGCCGGCGGTCAGGGTGCGCAGGTTCCGCAGGCGTCGCTGCTCCGTCCGCTTCTCCGACTGCTCCCGTTCGACACCGGCTTCGAGGAACCTGCGCGCCGTCGCGGGAAGGGCGGCTGCGCCGGAGGGATGTCCGGCGACCTCCAGGGCCGCCGCCAGGCGGGAGCCGCGGTGGAGCAGGCTCGGGTCACGGCCCTCGCGCTCCCAGGCGGCGGCCGCCTCGGCGAGGGCCTGGCGGGTGCGCAGGACGGCCCGGTCCTCCTCGATCCACTGGCGCAGGCGGGGCCAGGCGTGCAGCAGGGCCTCGTGGGCCACCTCGACGTGGTCGGCGTCCACGGTCAGCAGTCGCGCCCGGGTGAACGCCTCGACGACGGCCTCCGCGTCACCGTCCGCGTCGGCGCCCGCCTCCACGAGGTCGGCCCTGCGGCCCGGCCGGCTCGTCTCCCGGTCGTCGCCGACCTGGACCAGGTGCAGCAGAACCCGCCGGGCCGCCTGTTGCCGGTGCGCGGGCAGGGACGCGTAGGCGCGCTCGGCGGTGGCGGCCACCGCTGCGTACACGCCCCCCGTCAACCGGTAGCCCTCGACGGTCAGCGTGGAGTTCTCGCGGTGCTGCCAGGTGCCGAGCAGGGCGTGGGAGAGCAGGGGCAGTGCTCCGCCCTGCGCGGCGTGGCCGGGCGCCGCCCGGCCGGGCAGGTGACCGAGGTCGCGCAGCAGTACCTCCACCAGCCCGGGCTCCACCTCCAGACCGGCCTCGCGGGCCGGCCCGGTGACGGCGTCGCGCAGTTGCGCGTCCCCCATCGGCCCCAGGGTGATGTGACCCCGCTGCAGGGACGCGGCCAGGCCGGGGAAGGCCAGGCAGCGGTCGTAGAAGTCGGCCCGGACCCCGAGGACGACGAGCGCGGTGGGAAGGGCGCCCGCGCCGGTGCCCCGTGGTGCCGTCAGGGCCGTCAGCGCGTCCACGAAAGCCGCCCGGTCGTGGGCGTCGGGGCAGAGCATGAAGGTTTCTTCGAACTGGTCCACCACGACGATCAGCGCTGCGCCCTCGTCCGGCAGGGCGGCGCCCACCGCAGCGGCGAAGGCGTCCGCCCCCTCCTGCCGGGCCTTGTCGAGCAGCTGACGGGAGGCCCCGGTGGCCACGGACATCCGCTCCACGAGCGCGTCGAGAGGACGCTCCCCGGGAGTGAGCAGGGTGACGGGCCAGTTCCGCGAGCCGCTGACGGGCAGGACCCCGCGTGCCAGAGCCGGTATCAGCCCCGCCCTCAGCAGCGACGACTTCCCCGCGCCCGACGGGGCTGTCACCAGCAGGGGCCCCGGCGTGCGCAGCCGCTCGCTCAACTGGGCGACGAGGTCGGCCACGGCGTCCCTGCGGCCGAAGAACCACCGCGCGTCCCGGACACCGAACGGGGACAGGCCGGGGTACGGGCACACGCCCGTGTCCCGTTTCCTGCCGCCGTTGTCCTTGGCCGTCGCCAGGACGGCGCTTTCCAGCGTGCCGCCGGTTTGCAGCACCTGGTCGCAGACGCGACCCAGCTCCAAGGTCAGCGGTTTCTCGCCGTTCTCGACCTTGCTGACGTAGCCCTTGCTGTAGAACGCCCGACGGGCCAGCTCCGCCAGCGACAATCCCCGGTCGCGCCGCAGCCGGCGCAGCAGTTCCCCTGTGCGTTCCCCGGTGCCCAGGTCTTCTTCTTCCACCGCTGCGCGGCCCCTCTTTCCGGATGTCCGTGCAGGGGCCCGTCGCACAGCGCCCCCCGCAATGATCGATGCATCGACCATGCTCTCAGGGGGCGCCGTACATGAGCGAATCAGCCGAAAATGACGCTCACCAAGGAATACTGCTTGACGGTCAGTTCCACCGTCACCGTGTCTGCGGACACCGAGAACGGCACCGGCTGCGCCACCGGCGACGCCGCGTCCGGTGAGGCGACCGCGGCGGAGACCGGCCGCTTCCCCTCCGGGATCCGCACCGCCACCGTGCACGTCGCCGGCACCGTGCGGAACGTCCCCGGCGCGTCCCCGAAGCCCGTGAAGTTCACCAGCTGCACCACCGTCTCGCCGGTACCGAGCCGGCCGGCCTCCACATGGATGCGCCGGTCGCCGGCGGCGAGCGTCACGGCCGGCGGCGCCGCCTCGCGCACCGGGCCCAGCAGCGCGTCCGCACTGGCCTGGTCGGTGGCGGTCAGGTACTTCAGCCCCGCCAGGTCCCGGACGTAGTGGCAGGTGCCCGCCCCGAAGGCGTGCCGCTTGCTGGCCGGGGCGGCGTCCGCCCTGCCGAAGCCGAGGACGTCGGCCAGCGCGTACTCGCCGCGCGCCGCACCGTACTCGTCCAGGGCGGTCGGCGCCGGCCCGGTGACGACCACCGTGCCACCGCCGGAGACATAGCCGCGCAGCACGGCGGCCTCGGCGTCCGAGACGGCCTGCAGGTTGGGCAGCAGCAGGACCCGGTAGCCGGCGAGGTCGGCCGCCGTCAGGTCCGGGCTGGTGACGGTGGTGAAGGGGATGTGCCCGTAGACCAGCGCCTTGACCGTGCCGCGGAACTCGCCGAGCCAGGCCTGCCGGGTGCAGCTCTCCTCCGTGGCGCCGCCGCTCCACCAGTCGGCGACGCCCGCGGGCGCCTTGGCGTTGACGTACATGCCGGTGCCGGCCGTCGGGGCGACGTAGTCGCGCGAGGCGGAGGAGTGGTAGACGCCGACGGTGGCGGCGGAGACGGTGTCGTACAGCCGTTCCTGCTGGGCGGCGACGAAGGCGTACATGCGGGTACGCATGGCGACATCGGTACTGATGTCCTTGAACGGGCTCTTGACCTCGTACGGGTTGCAGCCGGACGCCAGCAGTTCGGCCATCACCAGCGAGGCGTCGTCGGCCTTCCACCCGTAGGAGAACGCCCAGGCCGGCTTGGTGCCGCTGGCCGCGCGGGCGTACTTGTACATCGAGATCAGGCACGTCCAGTCGCTGGCGGTGGCGTGCCGCATGCCGTCGCGCAGGCCGAGGATGTCGACCTCCCACACGTGGCTGACACCGCCGCCCGCGGTGCGCAGGTACGCCCCGTCCAGGCCGATGCGGGTGGCGTACTGGTAGTCCATGCTCACCGTCTCGACGAAGGTCAGCAGGTCGGGGTTGACGGAGCGGCCGGCGGCGGCGATGTCCAGCTGCCACTGATTGAGGTTGCGGTGGCGCCACTCGACGTAGCGGCGGAAGCGCGGGTCCGAGAAGTTGTCGGCGGGCGGCAGGGCGAGCCCGGTGTCGGCCTTGAAGGCGGAGGCGGCCCAGGTGGAGGCGTCGCACCAGGTCAGGGCGCCGTCGAAGTAGATGGGCACGTCCGGCCAGATGGCGTCGACGCCGGTGGCGGCGAGCTGCTTGATGCGGCCGAGGTAGAAGTCGCGCCAGGGGGAGTTGGGGCTGACCCAGCAGCTCTCGTCGCCCGGGTCCACCCAGACCACGAGGCTGCCGTAGAAGACGTTGGGCTTGCCGTCCAGGGAACGCTGGACCCAGTTCTTGCCGTCGCCGTCCTTGTAGAACGAACGTCCCTTCTCCCCGCCCAGGCTGATGACCTCCAGCGACGGGTAGTAGACGACGACGCGCAGCCCGGCCGCGCGGGCGACCTGGGCGAAGCTCTTGACCTTCGCCATGTGCTCGGCGAACTCGGCGTCGGTCAGCCAGTGGGAGAGAATGGTGTCGAGCTCGATGACGCTCACGTTCTGGCTCTTGAGCTTGTCGACCACCGGCTTCATGTCGCGCACGGGGTCGGCGTCCTCGTCGAAGGTTCCGTCCGCGATACGCGCGAAGCGGCTCCAGTCGGGGAAGGCCGCCTGCGTCTGCGCGCCCTGGGCGGCCTGCCGGGCCCAGGCGGCCCGTTCGAGCGGCAGCGGGGCGGGCGACGGGCCGGTGCCACCGGACGGCAGCCGGCCGGCCGCCCACGCGGCGCCCGAGGCGACCAGACCGGCCTTCAGGAGTCTTCTCCGACTTAACCCACCGGGTATGTCCATGACTGTCCCCTTCATGGCGGCGTTTTCGTTGACGGTGCCCGGGAATTCTGCGGGAAAGAAGCACGGAAGAAACCCTTCCGGCGTCAGGCGGCACACCATTCGCCACAGCACTCGCCCCACCGATCAAGGGGGAACGACGTGACCACCGGACCCGCCACCACCACGGTCACCCCGGTCACCGCCGTCGTCCGCGACGTGTGGGACCGGCTCCCCTTCGACGTCCGCGACCCCGCTTTCCACACCGACCCCTACCGCCACTACGAACAGCTGCGCACCGCCGCCGGCGGCAGCCCGGTGCTGCGCCTGGACGAGAAGGCGACGGTGGTGACCGGCCACGCCGCCTGCCTGGCCGTGCTCGGCGACGCCCGCTTCGGCTTCGGCCCGCTCGACACCGGCACACAGTCCTTCCTGATGACCGACCCGCCCGAACACCGGCGGCTGCGCAACCGGGTGGCCGCGCCGTTCGCCGCCCGGGCCGTGGAACGGCTGCGGCCCGCCGTCGAACACCGCGCCGCGGCCCTGCTGGCCACCGTCGACCGCGCCGGTGAGGTCGACGTCATCGCCGACCTCGCCGAACCCCTCGCCCTCGACGTCATCTGCGCGCTGGTCGGCGTGCCGCTGGGCGAACGCCAGGAGTGGATCGAGGCCCTGAAGTGGATGACGGCCGGCTTCGACCCGGAGGTACTGCGCACACCGCAGGAGAACGCCCGCATCTCCTGCGCCCGCCTGGACTTCGCCCGCTACCTGCGCGACCTCATCGAACGCCGCCGCGCCGCTCCCGCCGGCGACGTCCTCGGCTCGCTCCTCGCCCCGGGCCCCGACGGCTCCCTGCTGAGCGTCGACCAGATCGTCACGGCCGTCGGCCAGCTGGTGGTGGCCGGCTACGAGCCGGCCGTCAACCTCGTCGGCAACGGCCTGCACGCCCTGTTCTCCCACCCCCGCCAGCTCGACCGCCTGCGCACCCACCCGCAGGCCGTCCCGGGCGCCGTCGAGGAACTCCTGCGCTACGACCCGCCCATCCAGCTCATCACCCGCGTCGCCCTGCGCGACGCCGCCGTCGCCGACACCCCCGTGCCCGCCGGCACCGTCGTGGGCCTGCTCGTCGGCGCCGCCAACCGCGACCCGGCCGTCTTCACCGACCCGCACCGCCTGGACACCACCCGCACCCCGGGACACCTCTCCCTCGGCTGGGGCGAGCACTTCTGCCTGGGCGCCCGCCTCGTACGCGTCCAGGCCGCCGCCCTGCTGACGGCCCTGGCCCGCTGCCGCCCGGTGCCCACCGGCGAGCCGGTGCGTCACAAGCCGACCCTGATCAGCCGTGGCCTGGAACGCCTGCCGGTGATGCTGACGGCCGGCCCGGCGGACGAGGACCGGTGGCCGTAGGCCGAGCCCGGCGGGTCTTCGTCACGGGGTCACCACGGCGCCCGAAGGGGCGCGGGGAACTGCGCGACCAGCCACGACGCGCCCGGCAGTCGCCCCCCGGGGCCGAGCGTCGACTGCGGGCCGTCGGTGGCCGATCGCGCAGTTCCCCGCGCCCCTGACGG
>NZ_JBFAPE010000045.1:0-39317 GCF_040675615.1 Streptomyces sp. NPDC049585
CTGGACTGGTACAACTACCACCGACCCCACACCGGCATCGCAGGCCAAACACCCGCCAGCCGTGTCACCAACCTGCCGGGACAACACACCTAGGCGCCCCGTCAGGGGCGCGGGGAACTGCGCGACAAGCCGGCGACCGCCCGCAGCTGACACGCCACCCCGGAGACCGGGCAATCTGCGGGCACGTCGTGGCTTGTGGCACCCACGCGGTGGCAGCCGCACATCGACAAGGGCCCCGCGCCCCTACGGGGCGCCGTGGTGGCGCGTGACGAAGATCCGCCGGGCACGGCCTAGTGGCGGCTGATCGTCGGGATCGGGTGCGGGGAGGCGACCGGGTCGAAGTGGAAGACCTGCCCCGCATCCCCGGCGGCGCACGGCAACTGCAGCACCGGCGCCCACTGCTGCTTCGAGCCGCCGGGCACCGACAGGCACGCCCCCGTGTGCAGCGGCATGACGCGGTACCCGCCCGCCGGCGTCCCCTCCCGCCGCAGGCGGAAGCTCTCGGCGGTGCCGCGGTGACCGCAGTAGTCGTCCATCATCTGCGCGCCCCCCTTCGCGCTGCCGTTCTGCACGCCCAGGCACCCGTAGCCGAAGACGGGGTGCAGGCTGCGGATCCGGTACGTCCCGCCGTCCGCCTCCTCCAGCGCGTATGTCGGGACGCTGCTGCGGCAGTCCGCCTGGTAGACGTTCCCCGCGTCCTGACCGTCCCGCTCGGACAGGCACAGGGACGAGACGGCCGCACGGATGCGGTACGTGCCGGGGGAGGGTGCGGGGGCGGGCGGAGTGCCGGAGGCGGCGGTGCGCCTCGGCCGGCCGTGGTCGCCGCCCGTCCGGTCCATCGCCAGGTACGTGCCGCCGCTCACCAGGGCCAGCAGCACCAGCAGGACGCCCAGGGCCCGGCCGTACCGGGTGATGCGGCGCCGTCCGGGAGGTTGCGGGGACGGGGACGGCGGGGGTCCCTGCTGTGAGGCGAGCCGCTCCCGCGCCGCCAGCCACTCCTGTACGCGGTCCCCCTGCCCGCACGCGCGGACGAACGCCGCCAGCAGCTCGGCCCGCGGCAGCGCGTCCTGCCGCAGCACATCGGCGAGTGTGCTGCGCGGCAGCACGTCCCCGCCGTCGGCGGCACGAGCCTCCAACTGCCGGTAGGTCAGCCCGGATTCGTCCTTCAGTTGTCGTAGTAATGCCATGAATGCGGCAGCATCCCGCGCATCCCGCGCATCCGGCGGGGCCGGCTCCCCCTGGCTCCCCATGTCCCCATGGTTGCTGTGGGCATGCCATAGGGCAACCGTTCCGTCCGGATCGGCTCCGGACAGCTGTCCGGCCAGGCCGGACAGCGGCGATCGGTCCGGGACACCGTCCTGGCGTTGCCGTCGCCCCGGGACCGTCAACAGGCTGCTGTCACACAGCAAGACCGCCACCTATGGGGAGGAAGCAAGCGATGTTCCGTCTGGCAACCATCGGCAGGACGGCCGCGGTCGCGGCCACCGTCGGCGCCCTCGCCCTGACCGCCACCGGCACCGCCCACGCGGTCGGCGCCAACGCCTCCAGCGCGGACGCCCGGTTCACCGGCTCCTACTACGTCACGAACGAGAAGGTGAAGGTCTACGGCACGCTGAAGGACTTCGGCGCGCACCGGGGACAGTCGCAGGCGTTCGTGGCCATCCAGAGCTCGGAAGGTCCCTACAACTACTACCTCGACCCTGCTGTCAACAACGGCAAGTCGCACACTTACAACGTTGCCGCTCCCTACGGCGGGGTCTTCATCTCCGGCACGATCACCGTCTGCTCCTGGGTCAACTCCAGAGGCGGCTCGGTGTGGAAGTGCGGTACGCCGGTGGGGATCTACAAGTAACCGGCCGGGGTCCTTCCGGCCGGGCCGTCACTACGCTGCGCCGCATGCTGACGTACGAGGAGCTGACGGCGCCCGAACGGGAGCTGTGGAACGCCTTCCCCGAAGGGCGCCCGGTGGACCTGCGGGCCGGGGCGACCGGCGCCGGCCGTGCCGCCGACCGCGCCGACGGGGGAGCGCAGTGGGGGCCGGAGCGTACGGTCCGGGCGGCCGTCGTGGCCGCCCTGCTGCTGGGGGCGAACACCGACGGGTCCGGCGCCGTACCCGCAGTGCGGCTGTCCGGTGCGCGCATCACCGGACAGCTGTACCTGGCCGGCGCACAGATCGACCACCTCCTCGGCCTCGACGACTGCTGGCTCGAACGCGAAGTGGACCTCTTCGGAGCCTCGACAGCGGTCGTGGCCATGAGGGGCTGCCGGATCCCCGGCCTCATGGCCGGCTCCGCGCGCATCCAGGGCCGCCTCGACCTGCAGCGCTCATTACTGGACGGCGGACCCCTCTCGCGCCTGCGGGGCCGGGTGACCTCCCTGCAGCTCAACCACGCCCACGTGCACGGCGAGGTGCTGCTCAACGGCACGCACATCGACGCGCCCGGAGGACTGGCCGTGGCGGCCGGCGGTCTCGTCGCCGAGGGCGGTGTCTTCTGCAGGAACGGATTCACCGCACACGGCGAGGTCCGCCTGCTGGGCGCCCGGCTCTCCGGCGGCCTCTTCCTGCAGGGCGCACACCTCGCCAACCCGGGCGGCAGCGCCCTCACCGCCGACATGATGACGACCACGACGCTCGACTGCTCCCAGGGCTTCACCGCCCTCGGCGCCATGAGCCTGCGCGGCGTCCGCGTGTCCGATCTCCTCACCTTCGACGGCGCGACGCTCGACGCCGTCGACACCGTCGTGTGCGCCCGGATGCACGCCGAGGACCTCGCCTTCACGCCCGCGACCCCGCCCGCCGGGACCGTGGACCTGCGCGGCGCTCAGGTGACCACGCTCCGGGACGGCGAAGACAGCTGGCCGCAGGACGTACGGCTGGACGGCCTGGTCTACGGCTCCGTCGACGCCGGGTCCGGGCGACCGGACGACGTCCGGCGCCGCCTCGCCTGGATCCGCCGCAACCCCGGCTACGTCCCGCAGGTGTACGAGCAACTCGCGCGCTGGTACCGGCAGATAGGGCACGACGACCATGCCCGGCGCGTCCTCGTCGCCAAGCAGCGACACCGCCGCCGCACCCTGCACCCGGGCGGCAGGGTGTGGAGCCGGATCCTCGACGTCACCGTGGGCTACGGCTACCGGCCGTGGAAGGCGGGCCTGTGGCTCGCCGCGCTCACCCTCCTCGGCGCGATCGTCTTCGGAACGCACACCCCGGCTCCCGTGAAGCCGGGGGAGGGCGGCCCGTTCCACGCCGTCGTCTACACCGTCGACCTGCTCGTCCCCATCGGCGGCCTGGGCCAGCGCAACGCCTGGTACTGGACGGACGGCACCTGCCGGTGGCTGGCCAACGCGCTGGTCGCCGCGGGCTGGATCCTGACCACAGCGGTGGTCTCGGGCGTGACCCGGACCCTCAGCAGGAGCTGAGTGACTGCACTCCGGCAATGAAGACGCGCAGGCCGTACGAGAACCGCTCGCCGGGGTCGGCGGCGGCCAGTTTCCTCAGCCCTGTTGCCAGCGGGTCGTCGGTGTCCAGTCCGGCGGCCGCCAGGCGTTCCGTCCAGTTGTCGGCGGCCGGCATGCGGGCCTGGGCCTGTTCCTCGATGGTGTGGCCGAGGATGAAGTAGAACACGGCGAAGGTGATCTCCCAGGCGCGCTCCGGCGGGAATCCGGCCTCGGCGAGCACCTGTGCCGCACGCCGGCTCGCGGCCATCGTGTGCGGTCCGGGGGCGAAGGTCCCGGAGACCACCCGGGCGCCGTCGCGGCGGCTGAGCAGCGCCGTGTGCAGCCGTTCGCCCAGGAGTTCCAGCTGATCGGGCCAGGGGAGGCCGGGGGGCAGCGGCGCGTCGACCCCTTCCAGCAGCCGGTCGGCCATCGCGTCGAGAAGCGCCTCCTTGTTGGGGAAGTGGCGGTAGAGCGCGCCGGCTTGGACGTCGAGTGCGACGCCGAGCTTGCGCATGGTCAGGCCGTCGAGCCCCTCGGTGTCGAGGAGGTCGAGGGCCCCGGTGACGACGTTGGCCCGGCGCAGCATGCGCGCGATCCCTTCCTCTCGTTCTTCTCGGTCGGCTTCCCGGTCGGCTTGACAGGGGTACACCCTATCCCTAGCGTGAACGTCGTTCACCGTGAACAACGTTCACATTCGTTCGCTTCAGGGAGGGGCGCAATGAACCAACCGATCGCAACGGCGAGTACGCGGTTATTCGGCCTCGATCCCGAACTGGAAGCCGCTCTCCCGGCATTTCCCCGGGCCGACCTGAGCGATCCCGTCGCCGCGCGCGAGGGCCTCGCCCGGCTGGCCGCCGCCGCGCCCGCACCCGACACCACCGGCTTGGAGATCGAAGAGCGCACGGTGGCCGCGGACGCGCAGGTGCCGGTGGCGGTGCGGATCTACCGGCCGCACGGGGCCCGGGGCGCGATCCTCTGGCTGCACGGCGGCGGATTCGTCATGGGCGACCTCGACACCGAGCACCCATGGGCCGTCCGGATCGCCCAGGGCTCCGGCGCCGTGGTGATCTCCGTGGGCTACCGCCGTGCCCCGGAGCACCCCTATCCGGCCGCCCTGGACGACACCTGTGCGGCGCTGGCCTGGGCGGCAGGCCACGCCGCCGAACTCGGCATCGACCCGGCGCGCATCGCCATCGGCGGCCACGGCGCCGGCGCGACACTCGCGGCCGCCGCCGCGCTGCGGGCACGCGACCGGCAGGGCCCACGGATCCGCTTCCAGCTGCTCAACCAGCCCGCGCTCGACGACCGTCAGCAGACGTGGTCCGCGCGGCACTTCACCGCAACGCCGTTCATGACGCGCGAGAAGGCCGCCGCATCGTGGCGGCACTACCTGGGCCCGAGAACGGATGCGGACCCCGTCCCGCCGTACGCCGCCCCGGCGCGGGCCACCGACCTGCGCGACCTGCCGGCCGCCCACATCGCCACCGCGCAGTTCGACCCGAACCGCGACGAGGCCATCGAGTACGCGGTGCGGCTGCTGCGGGCGGGCGTCCCCGTCGACCTGCACCAGTGGGCCGGCACCTTCCACGGGTCACAGGCGGCGGTCTCCGCCGCGGTGTCCTGCCGGCAGATCGACGAGCTCGGCGCAGTGCTGCGCCGTGCCCTGGCCTGAAGAAGCCGGGGCCTGAAGGAGGAGAAACCGCACATGTCCGTCACGGCGATCGATCTCTTCGAGTCCTTTCTGCACCTCCGCCCCGACGGCCGGGTGCATGCCGAGCAGCCGACCTTCGACCCGGAGCGGGACGGCTGGCAGGTGATGGCGTTCCACGTCGCCACCGATGCCGATCTCCACGCGGATCACTGGGAGATTCACCCCGAGGCGGATGAGGTCGTCTCCTGCCTCACCGGCGGGATACGTCTCTGTTTCCGGCCGGAGGGGGCGGAAGGGGAAGGGGAAGTGGAGGAGGAGGTCGTCGAGTTGGCGGCCGGAAAGGCGGCCATCGTGCCGCGCGGACGCTGGCACCGCATCGAACTCGTCACCCCCGGCGACATCCTCAGCGTCACCCTGCCGCAGGGCAGCCGCCTGGAGGAACGGACTGGGTGACCGAAGGGGCCCGCGCACCCGCGCCCCAACGGGGCGCTATGCCTGCCGGGTCGGGAGGACCATCACCTGGCGCAGGTTCACGTGCCGGGGGCGGCTCGTGACGAAGCCGATGACGTCGGCGATCTCGTCGGACGACAGCTTGCCGACCGCCTCCTGCAGCCCTCGCAGCTCCTCGGCGAGCGCCGCGTTGTCCATGTGCCCGCCCAGCTCCGTGTCGGTCATGCCCGGCTCGATGTTGGTGATGCGGACATCGCGCGGGCCCAGCTCCGTGCGGAGCATGGCCGACAGGTGGGTCAGGGCGGCCTTCGTGGCGCTGTACACCGCGTAGTTCGGGAACGTCAGGTGCGCGGCGATCGAGGAGACGTTGACCAGGTCGGCGGTACGGCCCTCCGCGGCCGCGGCGACGAGGTCGGCGGTGAAGGCGCGGATGATGCGCAGGGCGCCGGTGATGTTGGTGTCGATCATCCGCGTCCACTCGTCGACGCGACCGTTGTCGATCGGGTTCGGCAGCATGACGCCGGCGTTGTTGACCACGAGGTCGGCGGGACCGTACGCCTCGTGGACGGCGGCGACCGCCGCGTCGACGGACGCCTGGTCGGTGACGTCCACGGGGACGACGAGGGCCTGACCGCCGTCGGCGACGATCTTCGCGGCGAGGTCGTCGAGCCGGTCGCGGCGGCGGGACAGCAGCGCCACGCGCGCACCGTCGGCGGCCAGCAGGCGGGCGGTGGCCTCACCCATGCCGCTGGCGGCTCCGGTGACGACGGCGGTACGTCCGGCGAGGGCGGCGTAGCTCATGGGGGCTCCTGGGGAGTGGAGTGGAGTGGAGTGGGGTTGGGGTGGGTTCCACTCTGCGGGGTGGGAGCTCGGGTAAACAGGACGGCGGTTGTGCTGGTGGTGCCACCACCAGGCAGGTGTCTGTCCGGGGCGGGTTCCTGTCCGTGGGCTGGTGCGGGTCAGAGCTTTGGCCGGCTACGAGGGGAGGGGTGGGGGCCGGGGTTTGTGTGCGGTCTGCGGGCGGGCTTGGAGCCGGCCGCCGTTCTCGTGCCGTCGCGGGGTGGGGGTGCGTGAGGAGATCGCGCCGTGGCGTCGTGGCTGAGGGGGAGCCGGCTGCTGCCGCGATGTGGCTGACGCCGGTGGAGACGCTCCGCTCGTGTCAGGTGTCTACGTGGCCGGGCGTCCGGCTGACGGCAGTCGCTGTGGACCAATGGGATTAATCAGGAGGTATCAGGGCCGCCCCTGCTGCCTGGATCGGCGATATTCGCCGGTATGGCCGGGAACCCTCATCATCAGCGCCGCTACGAGAAGGGCACCTGGGAGCTCCGCGAAGGAGCCCGCTCGCGCATCGGCGAACTGCGTGCGCGCGTTCATGTCGCGAAGGGCAGGGCGCTCGACGACGCCGACCCGGGGGTGAGGTCCGCGGCCCCCGCGCTGGCGGACGAGGCGTTCTGCGAACTCCAGGCGGCGGAGGACGCCCTGGGACACGGCACCCACCCCGGTCACCGGCCGAACAAACACCTGGCCGTCGCGAACGTCCACATCGACGCGGCCTACAGCCTGCTGCTGCGGCTGGCGCCGCTCGCCGACGTCCAGGCCCTCATGCCCGGCCTCGTGGCCGTCGTACGGGAGCAGTTGCCGATAGCCGACGAACGGCGGAAACGAGTCGAGGAGATCGCGCAGGAAGTACGCGACGCCCCCCTCACCCCGGCCCAGCGTGCGGCACTCGTCGGCGCGGTGGTCACCGCCCAGCAGGCGCTGCAGCGCGAGAAGCTCCGCGCACTGAGCTTCGTCCGCATCGTGCTGATGGTCAGTCTCGGGCTGGCGGTGATGGCGGTCACGGTCGCGGTGCTCGGCGTCTGGGCGCCGGACGTGGTGCCACTGTGCTTCCGGCCGGAAGGCATCGGCATCGTCTGCCCGACCGGCATGGAACCCCCCTCGAACGCGCGGGATCTCGACGTCGCCTTCGGCAGGGCCGCGTCCACCTGGGACTACCCCGTGGTGGAAATGACCGGAACGGTGGCGGCTTCCGTGGCCGCCGCGCTGTCCTTGCGCCACATCCGGGGAACATCCGCCCCGTACAACGTGCCGGTGGCGCTGGCCCTGCTGAAGCTCCCGATGGGAGCGCTGACCGCGGTCCTGGGCCTGTTGCTGATGCGCGGCGACTTCGTGCCCGGCCTCAGCGCCCTGGACTCCTCCGCGCAGATCATCGCCTGGGCCCTGATCTTCGGGTACGCGCAGCAGGTGTTCACCAAGTTCGTCGACGACCAGGGCCTGGCCGTGATGAACGCCATCGGCTGTCCGCACGCCGCGCAGACGGTGCGCCTCGCGGAATCACCGCATCCACCGCGGTAGCAGGTGCGCGTCCCGGAAGTGACTGCGCACGGCCACCGTCGTGTCCTCGATCCGGGTGCGGTCACCAGCTGCGGTGGCCTTGCGGCGTGCCGCTTCCAGAGTCGTGCAGTCCGGGCAGTCGATTGGTGAGCGGTACGTCCGTGTGGGCGGCCCGCCGCCCAGGACGAACCACGTCGACTTGCCCCCGCCCGGGCCGTCCGCGGACACGCCCCACGCCTGCGCCCTGCGGTCGATCAGCAACAGTCCCCGTCCTGATTCGTCCTCGGGTGCGACGGCCGGGCGCAGGGCTGGTAGGCCGGGGGCGGTGTCGTGCACCAGCACGCGGATGTGGTGCGGATCCGCCCATTCGACGCTGAGTGTGACGGGGGTGGTGCAGTTGCCGTCCCGGCACGCGTTGACGGCGTTTGTCACCGCTTCGGAGGTGAGGGCCATCGCGGTTTCTGCAAGATCGGTGCGGTGCGCGGCGGTGAGGAGGGTGCGCACGGCCTCGCGCGCGGTCCGCACCCATGCGGGGTGGGGCGGGAAGACGAGGGAGCAGTCCGGCATGGTGCGTCTCCTGGTCCGGGGGAGGGGTGGCCTCGCGGTGTCGTTGCCCGCGCCAAGTCGCTTGTGGCCGGGTGCACTTCCGCGTCGTCGACGCTACGGGCACTGGTGGAGCGGTTCCAACTGTGTACAGGGAAGACCGCCCGCAAGGGTGACTTTCGAACAAGCCGGTGGATCGCTCCGTGTGCGGCGGCCAGACTGCAGCGCACGTCCCAGGGAGGAAGCCGATGCCGCCGAGAACCACACCCACCGAACGACAGCGCCGCTTGGGCGCGGAGCTTCGAAAGCTGCGTATGAAGGCGCGGTTGTCGGGCGACGACGTGGCGGCGCTCATCGATGCGGACCGCTCGCGCGTGAGCCACATCGAGGCCGGCCGCGTGGACGTCCCCCGCAACGGCATGTACAAGTTGCTACGGGCTTACGGCTGCGAGGACGGCCCGTTCTTCGACGCGCTGATGGCCATGGCCCACGACCGGGGCAAGGGCTGGTGGGACGAGTACGGTGACGTACTGGCGCGCCGGGCCCTGGATCTGGCGGAACTCGAGTCCCGGGCCGAGAGCATCCGTGTGCACGAGCCCTCGGCCATTCCCGGCATGCTGCAGACCGCGGACTACGCGCGAGCCGTGATCGCGAGCATCGACGGCGATCATCCGCACCTCGAACGCTGGGTGCAGTTCAGGCTGGACAGGCAACAGGTGCTGAACGATCTCAGCGGATATCACGCCGTGATCCATGAATCGGCGCTTCGGATCCGGGTCGGAACGCCGGCGATCATGCGCAAGCAGTTGCTGCGCCTCGTCGAGGTGGCGCGTCTGGCGCATGTGACAGTGCAGATCTTCCCATTCGAAAGAGGCCCCTATTCGCCTCATGGCCGTTCCTTCAGCCTCTTCTGCGGGCCGACACCACAGCTGGACACGCTCTACCGGGAGCATCCGAGCAGCGCCGAGTTCATCGGGGATGGCGATCGTGTTGCCGAATACGACAAGCTGTTCGAGAAGCTGGCTTCCCTGGCGCTGGCTCCGATCGATCCTGCGGCTGCTCCGGAGGCTCAGGGTGCCTGCGACTCCCTGAGCCTGATCCAGCACCTTCTCTACGAACTGCGGTAGGTGGTCAGATGCCCGAGCTCAAGTGGCTCAAGTCCTCGTTCAGCACCGGAGCCAACAATGAATGCGTCGAGGCTGCAGCCTTACCCTGTCGCCTCATACACCTCCGGGAGAGCGATGACCCAGCCGTCGTCATATCTGTATCCTCAACCACCCTCGCGGCTCTTCTTCGTACCCTCAAGGCCGGGTCCGGGCGGGTGGGTGGCCCGAGATGGCGGAAGTCGTCGTTCAGCGGTGGGGGGAACGGCGAATGCCTGGAGGCGGCTTACGCCCCCGGCGGAAGGTTACGCCTCCGCGAGAGCGACGATCCCGGCGTCGTCATAGCCGTGCACCCCACCGCCCTCGCCGCCCTCCTGCGCACCGTCAAGGCTGGGGGCGCCCACGGCGCCCCGTAGGGGCGCGGGGAACTGCGCGACGAGCCACGACGCGCCCGCAGAGGAAGTACCGGGCTTCGCCCGGCCCCCGGTTCGGGCACGCTGCCGGCGGCTTCGGCCGGATATGGCATACCGGACAGTGCCTCCGGTCGTGGAAGCTGACGTCGGCACGTTGGTTGACGGTGCAACGGAGGTGCCGATGCGCGTAGTTGCCCTTTCCGCGGCCGCCTTACTGGCGGGCCTCGGCCTCGCCCAGCCCGCTGGCGCGGTCGATCTGCCCCACGCCCCCGTGGCGTACTTCTCCACCGGGAGTGATCTCACCGGTAGACGGATGCCGGTCGACATCGGCGACACCGAATGCAAGAACCTCCCCGAACCGGCTGCCTCAGCAGTCAACTTCACCACCGCGGACATCAACGTCTACTTCAACCGCGACTGCCGCCCCGGGCTTCCCGGGCACTCCGGTGACGTGTACTTCGCGCTCGGCAGTCTGCACTGGGGGAACCTTTCCTATCCGGGCCTCAGTTACAGGGTCGTCCGCTAGCCGCCTTCCCATTCGGGTGATGCGCGGCGCGGGAGCTGCGGGTGCTGTCATGCTCGGAGCGCGATGGCCGCAGCGCGGGTACGAGCACGGGAGGCGGGGCGCGTGGAGGGGATTCCGTACTACACCACTCACTCGTGCACGGGGTGCGGTGCCGACGTGCACGGCATCTACGGCCGGTGGGCCTGTGGGGCGTGCGGCGCGTGTTCGCCGTACTCCGAGCCGCCCGAGGGGTGGGCCACGGAGATCACGGCGGAGGAGCTGGCCGCGGGCGTCATCGGGTACGACCGGCCCTAGCGCTGCGCCGTCATCGCCGTCAGTTTCACGACCGTGTTCCAGTTGCGGCTCGTGGCCAGGGCGCCCGTTCTGGCCACCGCCCGGCCCAGGGTGTCGCCCAGGGGGGAGCGGCCCAGGCCGTCGGGGGTGTAGAGGTACAGGGCCCGGTCGCCGAGGGCGAAGTCCTCCGGGAGGAAGTCGGAGCGTTCCACCGCCAACTGCGGCACCGGCTCGGCGAAGTACGTCACGTGCAGTTGGCGTCCCTCCAGCTCCGCCGCGGGGAAGGGGCATGCCGCCGCCACGGCTGCCAGGTACGCGTGGTCGCGGACGATGACGTCCACGGGGAAGCCGAAGTGGGTTGCGAGGGCCTCGCGCAGCTGGGCCGCCAGTACGTCCTCGTCCGGCTGCGGGCTCGTGAAGACCGCGTTGCCGCTCTGCAGGTACGTGCGGACGTCGCCGTGGCCGAGCTGCTCCAGCAGGGAGCGCAGCTCGGCCATCGGGACCTTCTTGTGGCCGCCCACGTTGATGCCGCGCAGGAGGGCCGCGTACGCCTTGGTTGCCATGGGCCCCACCGTACGGCGGGGCACTGACATCACCGCCGAGCCGTCACCGGGATGCGGCGCTCGGCGACCGCGCGGCGGGTCGCGTACAGGGTGATCGACGCGGCCGCGACCATCGCCGCGAGGCCGAGGACGACCGTGCCGTCCCAGCCGCCCGCGCCGAAGGCGAGGGCGCCGAGGGTGCCGCCCACGGAGCTGCCGATGTAGTAGGCCATCTGGTAGAGCGCCGAGGCCTGGGCGCGGCCCGTCTTCGCCGTGCGGGAGACGGCGGAGGAGGCGACGGCGTGGCCGGCGAAGAAGCCCGCCGTGATGAGCACGAGGCCGGCGAGCACCGCGAGGAGGGAGGTGGAGACGGTCAGCAGCAGGCCGGTGGCCGTGGTGCCGACGGCGAGGTAGAGCGCGCCGCGCCGCCCGAGACGGCCGACGAGCTTGCCGGCGGCGGCCGAGGAGACGGTGCCGACCAGGTAGACGAGGAAGACGGAGCCGACGACGCCCTGCGGGAGGGAGAAGGGCTCCCCGGCCAGGCGGTAACCGATCACCGTGTAGACCGCGCCGAAGACGGTCATGAACAGCGCGCCGATCGCGTAGAGGCGGCACAGCAGCGGGTCGGAGAGGTGGGTGCGCAGCGTACGGCCGAGGGAGCGCGCGGAGACCGTGGTGGGCGTGAAGTGGCGGGCCTTGGGGATCAGTACGCGGAAGGCGACGGCGCAGACCACGGCGAGCGCGCCCACGGCGGCCAGGCCCGCGCGCCAGCCCCAGGCCTGGGCGACCCAGCCGGCGAGGATGCGGCCGGACATGCCGCCGATGGAGTTGCCGGCCACGAACAGGCCGATGGCGCCGATCAGCGCCTTGGGGCGGACTTCCTCCGCCAGGTATGCCATTGCCGAGGCCGGCACGCCGGCCAGTGCCGCGCCCTGCAGCGCGCGCAGTGCGGTGAGGGTGCCCAGGTCGGGGGCGAGGGGGACCAGCAGGCCGAGGGCGGCGGCGACGCACAGGGCGGCCGTCATCGTCGCGCGCCGGCCGTGGCGCTCGGAGAGGGCGCTCAGCGGGATGACGGCGAGGGCGAGGCCCGCGGTCGCGGCGGAGACGGTCCAGCTGGCCTGGTCGGCGGTGACGCCGAGGCCGGTGGAGACGGCCGGGAGCAGGGCCTGCGTGGAGTAGAGGAGGGCGAAGGTCGCGACGCCGGCGGCGAAGAGCGCGATCGTCATCCGGCGGTAGGCACGGTCGCCGGGCACCAGCCGGGAGTCGGCGGCATCGGAAGAAGAGGAAGGGGACGGCGAGACAGCGGCACCCGTACGCACAGCGGCGCCGGATGCCCTGATATCGGCAGGAGGCATGCCCCAAACGTATGTACGGAGCATCTGATGCGTCCAATGCACAGACTCGTCATAATCGTTCCTGTGGAGCATGAGCGCAGGTCACGGCCGTCTCTGTCACCGACTGGCAACAGGAGTGTTACCCAAAACTTTGATGTGACGCCAACGGCCGGGCTGGAGGAGGGCTCCTGGGCGGCGACCCTGGCCCCGCGCCTGGCGCAGTTCGCCGCGGTGGCGCGGCACGAGCACGTCACCCGGGCCGCGCATCAGCTCGGCATGCCGCAGTCGACGCTGAGCCGGTCGATGGCCCGGCTGGAGGCCGACCTGGGCGTGGCGCTGTTCGCCCGGCACGGGCGCACGGTCTCGCTGACCGCTGCCGGTCGCGCGTTCCTCGCGACCGTCGAGCGGGCGTTGTACGAGGTGGAGCGCGCCGCCGAGACCGTACGGGCGGACGCCGACCCGGCCGCCGGCAAGGTCGCGTTCGGCTTCCTGCACACCATGGGCTCGGAGACCGTACCCGAACTCATCCGCGCCTTCCGCGCCGACCATCCGCGTGTGCGCTTCCAGCTCGTGCAGAACTACGGCGAGGCGATGATCGAGCGGCTGCGGGCCGGTGACCTCGACCTGTGCCTGACCTCGCCCGTGCCGGACGAGCCGGATCTCGTCGCCCGCCGGCTGGACGAGCAGAAGCTGCGGCTGGTGGTGCCGGAGGACCATCCGCTGGCCGTGCGCAAGCGCATCCGGCTGGCCGAGGCGGCCGCCGAACTGTTCGTCACCCTCGAACCCGGCTACGGGCTGCGGCGCATCACCGACGCGCTGTGCGCGGAGGCCGGGTTCTCGCCGAAGGTGGCGTTCGAGGGCGAGGACCCGGAGACGCTGCGCGGCCTGGTGGCCGCCGGCCTGGGGGTGGCGCTGCTGCCGCCGCCCGCGGTGCCGCGGCCCGGGGTCGTCGAGCTGACGGTGACCGCGCCGCGGGCGGTGCGGGAGATCGGGGTGGCCTGGCTGGACGGGCACCCCGACACGCCGCCGGTCGCGGCGTTCAAGCGGTTCCTGCTCTCGCGGCGGGGGCAACTCCTGCTGCACAGGTGAGCGCCCTTGGGCGCGTCCGGCGGATCTTCGTCACGCGGCGACCACGGCGCCCCGAAGGGGCGCGGGGAACTGCGCGATCGGCCACCGACGGCCCGCAGTCGACGCGCAGCCTTGGGCGGAGGGCAGCATTCCCTGTGCGGGTGTGTCGTGGCTTGTCGCGCAGTTCCCCGCGCCCCTTCGGGGCGCTTCAGTGCCGCAGGGACTCCCCGAAGCCCGCCGCCAGCGGCATCCGCAGCCCCAGCGGCGGCGGGGCCGCCAGCGCGTCCGCGAGTGGGCGGGCGTAGGGGTGCCCCAGCAGGCAGCCCCGGACGAAGTCGGCGGCCAGCGCCAGGACTTCGGCGCGGTGCTGGCGCAGGGCGTGGCCGTCGGAGTGCACCTCGAAGCGGCACACCTGCCGGTTGATCTTCTTGGCCCGCTCGGCGAGCCGGTACGACAGGTCGGGGTCGGTGCGCTCGTCGTTGGTGCCGTGCACCAGCAGCACGCACCGGCCCGTCAACTGCCGTACGGGGTCGGGGGCGAGGAGGGCGTCGGGCTCGGGCAGCCAGGGCGCGACGGCCAGCACGGAGGTGACGGCCGCGTGCCCGCCGGCGCGCAGGGCGGCGCGGGCGCCCATGCCCGTACCGACGAGGCACACCGGTACGTCGCCGTAGCGCCGCACCACCTCGTCCGCGGCCCACTCGGCGTCCCGGACGGGGTGCGCGGCGGAGCCGTTCCAGCCGCGGTGGCGGTAGCGCACGACGTGCGCGACCAGCCCCTCGGTCGCGGCGGCCCCGCCCAGCAGCCGGGCGAGGGGGCGCTGGGCGCGCAGGGCCAGGGGGGAGGGGCGGCGCTCGCCGGTGGGTCTGCCGTCGGGCAGGAGCAGGGCCACGCCCTGCACCGTGCCGTCGACCCGGCCGGCGGCGCCCAGGGGCGGGCCGAGGCGGGGCGTGGTGGCGGGGGCCTCGCGGCTGATCGCCGGGGCGTGTGAGGTCTGTGGGCCTTTAGGGTCCCGTGGGTCTCGCTGCGGCAACGCTTGCTGGACCATGGCAGACAACCATGGCAGAAGGACGGGTGGTGTCCACCCCGCCGACGGGTCACCGTTCCGTATCGTTCGCCGCCATCTACGCGCGTAGGGGCTACAGTGCGCAGATGACGACCGAGACCCCGTTCGCATCGCACTCCGCGTCCCGACCCACCCCCGACCAGATCCGGCGCGCGCCCAAGGTCCTGCTGCACGATCACCTCGACGGTGGCCTGCGCCCGGGCACGGTCATCGAACTGGCCGACGCCGTCGGCTACGACAAGCTCCCCGAGACCGACGCCGACCGGCTCGGCGTCTGGTTCCGCGAGGCGGCCGACTCCGGCTCGCTCGAGCGCTACCTGGAGACCTTCGCGCACACCTGCGCCGTGATGCAGACCCGCGAGGCGCTCTTCCGCGTGGCCGCCGAGTGCGCCGAGGACCTCGCCGAGGACGGCGTCGTCTACGCCGAGGTGCGCTACGCCCCCGAGCAGCACCTGGAGGCCGGTCTGAGCCTCGACGAGGTCGTCGAGGCCGTGAACGACGGCTTCCGCGAGGGCGAGCGGCGTGCCCGCGCCCATGGTCACCGCATCCGCGTCGGCGCCCTGCTCACCGCCATGCGGCACGCGGCACGCGCCCTGGAGATCGCGGAACTGGCCAACAAGCACCGCGACTCGGGCGTCGTCGGCTTCGACATCGCGGGCGCCGAGGCCGGCTTCCCTCCCACCCGCCACCTCGACGCCTTCGAGTACCTCAAGCGGGAGAACAACCACTTCACCATCCACGCCGGCGAGGCCTTCGGCCTGCCGTCGATCTGGCAGGCCCTGCAGTGGTGCGGCGCCGACCGGCTCGGCCACGGTGTGCGCATCATCGACGACATCGAGGTCAAGGAGGACGGCTCGGTCGAGCTGGGCCGCCTCGCCGCGTATGTGCGCGACAAGCGCATTCCGCTGGAGATGTGCCCCACCTCCAATCTCCAGACGGCCGCCGCCGCTTCGTACGAAGAGCACCCCATCGGATTGTTGCGGAAACTGCATTTCCGGCTCACCGTGAACACCGATAATCGTCTGATGAGTGGCACCAGCATGAGCCTGGAGTTCGAGCACCTGGTCAAGGCGTTCGGCTACACGCTGGACGACATGCAGTGGTTCACCGTCAATGCGATGAAGTCGGCGTTCATCCCATTCGACGAACGTCTCGCCATGATCAACGAGGTCATCAAGCCCGGCTACGCCGAGCTCAAGTCGGAGTGGCTGTTCCGCACGCCGATCGTCGAGAGCGCCTGACCAGCAATTTGCTGGAATGCCCGGGCGGTCGGCCGGGCAGGAAATAGCGGAGAGGCGGCCGGGAATTCTTCTCCCGGCCGCCTCTTCGGTCGTGTCGTCGTTTGCGGGGGTGCGGGAAAGGTGGCTAGCTTTCCTGCACCCCCGTCATTCCGACACGAGGACGGATTCCGATGAAGCAGGTATCTCTCAAGGCACTCGGCGTCGCAGTCGCCGGTGTTGCCATCGCCGTCGGCGCGGCGGGTACCGCCTCCGCCGGCACGCTCGAGTCCCTCACGACCACGGCCACCGGCGCATACAAGGGCCTCCCCATGGAGACGGCCGCCACCCTGCTGCCCGCGGGCGGCCCGGTCGCCTCGGCCACCGACCGCACCGTGAGGTCAGGGGTGCTGGAGCAGGCGGCCCGGGCCGCGGACGTGGCCCTGAACCCGCGCACCGAGAGGCTGACCGGTCCCGCCGAGAAGCTCACCGGCACCCACGAGAAGGCCTCGGCCACGGCCAACGCACCCGCCGACAACAAGGGCAACGCCGGCCTGCTGGGCGCCCTGCCCACCAAGGCCATCGCCCCCAACGGCATCTCCCTGCCGGGCCTGGGCACCCCCAACACCCCCGTGCGCTGACGGACCGGATCGGGAACGGGCACCTCGACGCGATCCGTCGGAGCGACACCTGCACATGGACGGCTTGGCCGGCGCGTACGGCACGCAATGGGCCGCGCACCCTTCACGGGATGCGCGGCCCATTGCGCTGTCCGGCGGCACGGCGCCGGCGCCTCACCAGTCGGTCGCCCTCGCGGCGGCCCGCGGGCTGCCCTCGGACGGGATGAGCACCCACAGCGCGATGTAGAGCACGAACTGCGGGCCGGGCAGCAGGCACGACAGCAGGAAGATCAGCCGCATCGTCGTGCGGGAGATGCCGAAGCGCTCGGCCAGGCCGGCGCAGACACCGGCGATCATCCTGTGGTGGCGGGGACGGACCAGCGGGCGGGACATGGCGTGACTCCTCGGGTAGCGGCGCGGTGCTCATGCGGTGCGGGAACGGTTCGCCGTCTGTGGCCTTCCCGACACTTCAACGCTAAGGCCGCACCCCCGCCGTAACGTCCCTCTACGGGGCGATCCCGACCCTGGGGATCGTCGGGGTCAGCCCCCGGTCCGCCTCCTCCCGGCGGGGGGCACGCGCCGGGCGCGCCTCGGCCCTGCGACGGAGCCGCGCCCGTACCGCCGGCACCACCGCCAGGTGCGCCACCGTCACCCCCGTCACGTTCAGCAACAACGCGTCGACGTCCAGGACCTGCCCCATCACGCCGCTGCGTACCACCTGCAGCATCAGCGAGAGCATCGCGGCCGTGAACACCGTGCGCGCCAGCGACCCCACCGCGGACGCCGAGACCCGGCCCCCCGCCCACGGCAGCAGCACCCCCAGCGGGGCGAAGGGCAGCACCCCGGCCGCGATCGACCGCGTCGCCTCCCACGGCCCCAGCGCCAGGTCGGCGCGGATCGTGGCCAGCGGCTCCAGGTGTGCCGCACTCACCCACGGCGCGGTCAGCGGACGCAGCGCGAGCCAGCCGAGGACCAGGAGATGAACGGCCAGGAGGACACCGCCCGCCACGCGGTAGCGGTATCGGAGGGCGGGCGTACCGCCGTAGCCATGACGCTGCACGCCCCCCATGACGCCGCACGCGGGGCGCGCGGTTCCGCGTGCGGGTACGGAGAGTCAGCGCCCGTTGCCGACGGGGGGCGTCAAGAGGCGCCCGGGAGTACCGGGCGCGCCGTCAGGGAAGGGTCGTGCCGCTGCCGCGCGCCGACTCCGGGCGCGTGCGCGTCTCGTCCGTGCAGGCGTAGCCGCGCGGCCGCTCCTCGCCCGGTCCGCCCAGCGCCACCGTGCTGCGCCCGTCGGCCGCGGGCGTACCCGCGTACGTGCACACCAGCTGCGCCAGGGCCACCGCCGGCAGGTCGTCCGGCTCGCTGCTCAGCCGCAGCGTGCCGGCGGGGTCGCCGCGGCGCGCCGCGTTCACGGCCAGCGCCCGGGGCACCTCGGTGGAGAAGCCGGCCTCCTCCTCGGCGGGCGTGGGCTGCCGCTTGAGCTCGGCGAGCAGCGTCCGGGCCAGGGCGAGCGGGTCGCCGCCCTCGGGCACGGTCACCTGCCGGGTCACCGGCAGCAGCTGCGAGGTGCACACCAGCTGCACCGTGGTCGTGGCGCTGCTCGACGGCGCGGCCGACTGCTGCTGCCCGTCGTGCGGCGGGACGACGCAGGTGGCCCGGGAGGGCGCGCTGCCCGCGTCCACGGGCACGGTCGTGCCGCGGATGCCGCAGCCGGCGAGCACGGCGAGCCCGCCGAGCGCGGCCCCGGCCGCCACCAGGGCCCGGCCGGGTCTGCTCCTGCCGTCACGTGCTGCCGTTCTCACTGTGCGTCCCCTTCCGCGCGGTCGCCGCCGCCCGCCCCGTCACCGGAGCCCGGCTCGATGCCGGAGGCGTCGCGCGGCAGCGTCAGGGTGAAGACGGCGCCGCCGTCGGGGGAGTTGTCGGCGGTGATCTCACCGCCGTGGATGTGGGCGTTCTCCAGCGCGATGGACAGGCCCAGCCCGCTGCCCTCGGAGCGCGGCCGGGAGGCGCTGGCCTTGTAGAAGCGGTCGAAGACGTGCGGCAGGACGTCCTCGGGGATGCCGGGGCCGTGGTCGCGCACGGCGATGACGACCTGCTGCTCGTCGGTGCGCACCGACACCCGCACCGGCGAGCCGCCGTGCTTGAGGGCGTTGCCGATGAGGTTGGCGAGGATCACGTCCAGACGGCGAGGGTCGAGCCGGGCCATGGTGCCGCGCTCGGCGTCCAGCTCCACCGCGTCCAGCCAGGCGCGCGCGTCGATGCACGCGGTGATCTGGTCGGCGACGTCCACGTCGTCCAGCACCAGGCGGGCCGTGCCCGCGTCGAAGCGGGTGACCTCCATCAGGTTCTCCACGAGGTCGTTCAGGCGGCGGGTCTCGCTGACCACGAGCTGCACGGCGGGGGCGATCATCGGGTCGAGCGAGTCCGCCTCGTCCTCCAGTACCTCCGTCACCGCCGTGATGGCCGTCAGCGGGGTGCGCAGCTCGTGCGACATGTCGGCGACGAAGCGCCGGCTCGCGGCCTCGCGGGAGCTGAGGTCCTCCACGCGCTTCTGCAGCGACTCGGCCGTCCTGTTGAACGTCCGCGACAGGTCGGCCAGCTCGTCGGTGCCCGACACCCGCAGCCGGGTGTCCAGCTTGCCCTCGCCGAGCCGGCGGGCGGCGTCCCCCAGCCGCTGCACGGGCCGCAGCACCGTGGAGGCCGCGGCCTGCGCCAGCAGGGCCGAGCCGATCAGGGCCAGGCCCGTGGCGATGCCCAGCGACCAGGCCAGCGAGTTGAGGTCGGCCCGCTCGTTCTCCAGCGACTTCAGCAGGTAGCCGGTCGGCCCGCCGCCGATGACCTTGGCGCCGCCGACGAGGTACGGCTTGCCGTTCAGCGTGATCCGCTGCCAGTACAGGTGGTACGGGTACGGGTTGGACTCGGTGACCTTCCGCTCCCGGTTGACCGCCGTCACCAGCGTCTTCGGCACCGTCGCCAGCGTGAACAGGTCACGGTCCGACGGCGCGGCGCAGCTCCGGCCGCCCTTGACCTTGCCGATCAGCAGCACCTCGTACTTCTGCGAGGTCGCCGCCATCCGGTCGGCGGCCTCCTGCAGCTCCGGGCACGTCGGCGACAGCGGCAGCGAACCGGTGTTGTCCTGCAGCGACTTGCGGAAGTCCTCCAGGGCCGCGTCCTGGGTGCGCGTGAGCACGGCGTCGCGGTTGAGCCAGTACGCGATCCCCGACGCCGACACCGCGGCGGCGAGCGCCACCAGCGCGAAGACGAGCATCAGGCGCAGCCGCAGGCTGATCCACCGCAAGCTCGGCCTCGGCATCCTCCTGGCCGCCGCCCAGCCCCCCACCCGACCGGGCTCCTTTGTCACTGTGTGCTCTCAGTCCTCGTGTTCGTTCGAAGTCGTGCGTCGCGCGTGCACGGCGCGGCACCGCCGGATCACTGCTGCCGGATCACTGCTGCGGGGTCACTGCTGCGGGGCGTCCAGCCGGTAGCCCACGCCGCGGACCGTACGGATCAGGGTGGGCGAGGACGGCACGTCCTCCACCTTCGCGCGCAGCCGCTGCACACAGGCGTCCACCAGCCGGGAGTCGCCGAGGTAGTCGTGCTCCCACACCAGCCGCAGCAACTGCTGGCGTGACAGCGCCTGCCCCGGCCGGCGGCTGAGCTCCAGCAGCAGCCGCAGCTCGGTCGGGGTCAGCTGCAGATCCTGGCCGTTCTTCGTCACCGTCATCGCCGACCGGTCGATGACCAGCGAACCGAACGCCGCCGAATCGCTCGACTCCCGCTCCCCCCGGCGCAGCACCGCCCGGATCCGGGCGTCCAGCACCCGGCCCTGCACGGGCTTGACGACGTAGTCGTCCGCACCGGACTCCAGACCCACCACCACGTCGATGTCATCGCTGCGCGCGGTCAGCAGGATGATCGGCAACTGGTCGGTCCGTCGGATGCGCCGGCACACCTCGAAGCCGTCGATGCCCGGCAGCATCACATCCAGCACGACAAGGTCGGGCCGCTGCTCGCGCAGCATCTTCAGACCGTCCTCGCCCGACGCCGCGGTCACCACGCGGTGACCCTGGCGGGACAGGGAGAACTCCAGAGCCGTGCGGATGGCGTCGTCGTCCTCGATCAGCAACAGGAAAGGCACAGTGGTCATTCTGGCCCAAGAGTGGCCGGTAGTTCGACCGAGGACACCGCGGCGGCCTCCGGGGACCTGCGCAACGCCGCGCGCCGAGGCTGTTGCAGGGCTGTGACAGTCGGCGGACAGCGCCATGAAACTGGCCCGGCAGGCTGATGTCCACCGGGCACCACCGACGTCCGGTCACTGCCGGACCGAGTTGGCTCCACCGACGGGGGGCGCGAGATGAACACACTGCACAGCACCGCGACCAGCGCAGTTCGCACGCGCCTGCACGACGCCGGACGGAGCACCGAGATGTCCGGTGCCGTGGGCGGGCGGGGGTGCGCTCGCGGCACCGGACGCATCCGTCCGCCGTACATGATCGCGGTCGACGCGATCACGTACGGCGAGGCCGCGCCGGGCGCGGGGGGCGCCCCCGCGGCCGCGACGACGGAGCACACCGGCGTGTCGCGCCAGAGCAGCGAGTCCGCCGAGGCCGCCTTCACCGCTTATGTCCAGGAACGCCGCGCTGCGCTGTACGCCACCGCCTACCACCTGACCGGCGACCGGTACGAGGCCGAGGACCTGCTGCAGAGCGCCCTGTTCTCCACCTACCGCGCCTGGGACCGCATCTCCGACAAGGCGGCCATCGGCGGCTACCTGCGCCGCACGATGACCAACCTGCACATCAGCGCCTGGCGCCGCCGCAAGCTCAACGAGTACCCGACCGAGGAACTGCCCGAGACGGCCGGCGAGAGCGACGCCATGCGCGGCACCGAACTCCGCGCCGTCCTGTGGCAGGCCCTGGCCCGCCTGCCCGAACTCCAGCGCACCATGCTCGTCCTGCGCTACTACGAGGGCCGCACGGACCCGGAGATCGCGGAGATTCTCGACATCAGCGTCGGCACCGTCAAGAGCAGCATCTGGCGCTCGCTGCGTCGCCTGCGCGACGACGAGGCCATCGGCAAGGGCCGGGGGGTACGCGAGTCCTTCGGGGAACTCGTGGCCTGAGCCGAGGGGGGGAACACGGGGGAGACGGAAGCGGGCCGGCAGCCGGGGGGATTGCCGGACCCGCTTCCGTGCGTTCGTGCCCACGGGCAACACGGCGCGCCCCTACGGGGCGCCCCAACGGGCGCCCTACGCCGCCGACGGCTGGGCGCGGACGTCCTCGCGGCGGCCGGCCGCCGCGGCGGCGATGCGGCCCATCGCCGTGTCGCGGCCGCAGGCGAAGGCGCCCAGGGCCGTCTGGCGGGCCACGATGCCGCGTTCGGCGCGCATCAGGCGCAGGCCGCGCCGGATGAGCACCGGCACCGGCTTGCGGGCCTCGCTCAGGTCGCGCATCAGACGGCGGCGGAACGTCGTCGACGGCCGTCCCCGCAGGCACAGCGCGTCGGCGAGGTGGCCCAGCTCGCGGCAGCGCTCGATGATGTCGGCGGCGAAGATGCCCTCGGCTATGAACACCGGCGTCCGGCCGATGTCCAGCACGCCCTCGGCCACGCGCGAGCTCGTCGAGATGTCGTACACCGGCACCGTCGTACGGGCGGTGCGGCACAGGGCGTCGATGGCCGCGACGGCGGCGTCCGCGTCCCACGACAGCGGCGAGTCCCAGTCCGTACCGCTGCCGTCGGCGAGCAGGGGCAGCGTGGGGTCGTGCCCCTCCTTGTAGAAGTCGTCTAGGTTGAGCACGGGCAGCCCGGTGCGGGCGGCGAGGGACGACTTGCCGGAGCCCGAGGGCCCGGTGAGCAGGATGACGCGCGCGGAGGACAGGAGGGAGGTCACGGGATACCAGTGTGAGGCATTCGGCCGCATGGGGGATCCCCCCGGGTCGGGCGTGCGCGGTAAGTGACCTGTCCACTACGTTGCGTTGTCGATCCGATCCTTCTCACGGCAGGTGACCATGGCCTCCCACGCACGTCACGCACGCACCGCTGTCCCCCCGCCCCCGCGCCGCCGCGTGCTGATGCGTGTCGGGCTGACCGTCTCCGCGGGCGCGGCGCTCGCGGCGGGCGGCGCGGCGCAGGCGAGTGCCCAGCCCCAGCCGCCCACCGCCACCCTGGGGCGCACGGACCTCGGGGCGGCTCTCATGGGCACCCGCATCGGGCTGGAGAAGTCGGTGGAGGGTCTGTCGCCGGTGATCAAGACCTTCAAGTTCAACCCGCTCGCCGCCACGCCCGTGGACCCGCTCAACAACGGCGCCCGTACCCAGGTCGCCGACTTCAAGCCGGTCGGCACCGACATGCTGACCTCGCCCCTCACCAAGCGCGGTCAGCTCGGTGACCTGCCGGTGGTCGGCCAGGTCCTGGGCGCGCTACCGGGCGCGAACGCCCCGGCCGGCGCGGACGGTACGGGCCGGGTCGGCCCGCTCGGCAACAACAGCATCGGCCCGCTGAGCACCGGTGACGCGCCCCAGGGCCAGGGCCCGGGTCAGGGCCCGGGTCAGGGTCAGGGCGAGGGCCAGGACCAGGGGCAGGGGCCGGCTCTCTTCGGCCCGCCCGGCAAGGGCCTCATCGGCTGAGACGGGCGCGTACGACAACGGCGGTGGCGGCTTCCGGGGAAGCCGCCACCGCCGTCGTACGAGGGGCGTCAGTAGGACGAACCGCCCGCGCCCAGCGAACCCGTGGGGTGCCAGACGGTCTTCGTCTCCAGGAAGGCCAGCAGGCGCTTGGTGCCCGGGTCGGCGGACCAGTCCACAGCCTGTGGACGGACGACGCGCTTGAGGTTGTCCGCGGCGGCGACCTCCAGCTCCTTCGCCAGGGCGGCGTCGGCACCGGCCAGGTCGATCGCGTTGACGTCCTGGTGCGCGGCGAGCGACGGGAAGATCTCCGCGGCCTTGCCGGACAGGACGTTGACGACGCCACCGGGCACGTCGGACGTGGCCAGCACCTCGCCCAGCGACAGCGCGGGCAGCGGCGCCTTCTCGGAGGCGACGACGACCACCGTGTTGCCGCCGGCGATCACCGGGGCGATCACGGAGACCAGGCCCAGGAACGAGGAGTCCTGCGGCGCCACGACGGCCACCACACCGGTCGGCTCGGGGGCGGAGACGTTGAAGAACGGCCCGGCGACGGGGTTGGCGCCCCCGGCGATCTGGGCGATCTTGTCGGTCCACCCGGCGTACCAGACCCAGCGGTCGATCGCGGCGTCCACCTGGGCCGCGGCCTTGGCCTTCGACAGGCCCTCGGCGTCGGCGACCTCGGCGACGAACTGGTCGCGGCGGCCCTCCAGCATCTCGGCGACGCGGTAGAGGACCTGACCACGGTTGTACGCGGTCGCGCCCGACCAGGCGCCGACGGCCTTGCGGGCCGCGACGACGGCGTCCCGGGCGTCCTTGCGCGAGGACAGCGGGGCGTTGGCGAGCCAGTTGCCCTTCGAGTCGGTCACCTCGTACACCCGCCCGCTCTCGGACCGGGGGAACTTGCCCCCGACGAACAGCTTGTAGGTCTTGAAGACACTGAGCCGATCAGACATCGAGGTAGGCCTCCAGACCGTGCCGGCCGCCCTCGCGACCGAAGCCCGACTCCTTGTACCCACCGAACGGCGAAGTCGGATCGAACTTGTTGAACGTGTTGGCCCAGACGACGCCCGCACGCAGCTTGTCGGCGACCGCCAGCATGCGCGAGCCCTTCTCCGTCCAGATGCCCGCCGACAGCCCGTACTGGCTGTTGTTGGCCTTCGCGACGGCCTCGGCGGGCGTACGGAAGGACAGCACGGACAGCACCGGGCCGAAGATCTCCTCGCGGGCGATGCGGTGCGCCTGGGTGACGTTCGTGAAGAGCGTCGGGGCGAACCAGTAGCCGTTGCCCGGCAGCTCGCACGCCGGGGCCCAGCGCTCGGCGCCCTCGGCGACGCCGCTGTCGGCCAGCTCGGTGATCCGGGCCAGCTGCTCGGCGGAGTTGATCGCACCGACGTCGGTGTTCTTGTCGAGCGGGTCGCCCACGCGCAGGGTGGACATGCGGCGCTTGAGGGCGTCCAGCAGCTCGTCCTGGATCGACTCCTGGACGAGCAGGCGGGAGCCGGCGCAGCAGACCTGGCCCTGGTTGAAGAAGATGCCGTTGACGATGCCCTCGACCGCCTGGTCGATCGGCGCGTCGTCGAAGACGATGTTGGCGCCCTTGCCGCCCAGCTCCAGGGTCAGCTTCTTGTCCGTACCGGCGACGGTACGGGCGATCTGCTTGCCGACCGCGGTCGAGCCGGTGAAGGCCACCTTGTCGACGCCCTCGTGCCCGACGAGCGCGGCCCCGGTCGAGCCGTCGCCTGTGAGGATGTTGACGACACCCTTCGGCAGGCCCGCCTGACGGCAGATGTCCGCGAAGAACAGCGCCGACAGCGGCGTGGTCTCGGCGGGCTTGAGCACGACCGTGTTGCCCGCGGCCAGCGCCGGGGCGATCTTCCACGCCAGCATCAGCAGCGGGAAGTTCCACGGGATGACCTGGCCGGCGACACCCAGCGGCTTCGGGTTCGGCCCGAAACCGGCGTGCTCCAGCTTGTCGGCCCAGCCCGCGTAGTAGAAGAAGTGCGCGGCGACCAGCGGGAGGTCCGCGTCGCGGGTCTCCTTGATCGGCTTGCCGTTGTCGAGCGTCTCCAGGACGGCCAGCTCGCGGGAGCGCTCCTGGATGATCCGGGCGATCCGGAAGAGGTACTTGGCGCGCTCGGAGCCCGGCAGCGCCGACCACTTCTCGAACGCCTTGCGGGCGGCCTTCACCGCCGCGTCGACGTCCTCGGCGGACGCCTGCGCGACCTCGGAGAGGACCTCCTCGGTCGACGGCGAGACGGTCTTGAAGACCTTGCCGTCGGACGCCTCGCGGAACTCGCCGTCGATGAACAGCCCGTAGGACGGGGCGATGTCGACGACCGCGCGCGACTCGGGCGCCGGTGCGTATTCAAAAGCCATGGTCAGTCCACCGTCACGTAGTCGGGACCGGAGTAGCGCCCGGTGCTCAGCTTCTGGCGCTGCATCAGCAGGTCGTTGAGCAGGCTGGAGGCCCCGAAACGGAACCACTCGTTGGTCAGCCACTCCTCGCCGACGGTCTCGTTCACCAGCACCAGGAACTTGAGCGCGTCCTTGGTGGTGCGGATGCCGCCGGCCGGCTTCACACCGACCTGGACGCCGGTGGCGTCGCGGAAGTCGCGCACGGCCTCCAGCATCAGCAGCGTGTTCGCCGGGGTGGCGTTGACGGCCACCTTGCCGGTCGAGGTCTTGATGAAGTCGGCACCGGCCAGCATGCCCAGCCAGGAGGCGCGGCGGATGTTGTCGTACGTCGACAGCTCGCCGGTCTCGAAGATGACCTTCAGGCGGGCGGCGGAGCCGTCCTCGCGCCGGCAGGCGTCCTTGACGGCCTTGATCTCCTCGAAGACCTTCAGGTAGTGGCCGGAGAGGAACGCACCGCGGTCGATCACCATGTCGATCTCGTGCGCCCCGGCGGCGACCGCGTCCCGGGTGTCGGCCAGCTTCACCGGCAGGGCCGCACGGCCCGCGGGGAAGGCGGTCGCGACGGAGGCCACCTTCACGTCCGAACCGCGCACGGCCTCGGCCGCGGTGGCCACCATGTCGGGGTAGACGCAGACGGCGGCCGTGCGGGGGGTGCCGCGGTCGGTCGGGTCGGGGTTGAGGGCCTTGGCGGCCAGCGCCCGGACCTTGCCCGGGGTGTCCGCGCCCTCCAGGGTCGTCAGGTCGATCATCGAGATCGCCAGGTCGATGGCGTACGCCTTCGCCGTCGTCTTGATCGAGCGCGTGCCCAGCGCCGCGGCGCGGGCCTCCAGCCCGACCGGGTCGACGCCCGGAAGGCCGTGCAGGAAGCGGCGCAGCGCGGCGTCGGAGGCGGTGACGTCCGCCATCGATGCCAGTCGCTCAGCGGCTTCGTTGCCGGATGAGGGGACTGTTGTTTGAGCCTGCGTGGTCACCAGATGAGCATATCTACGCGCGTAGCGCATGTCATCCCCCTGCCCTTGATCGACATTTGATCGGCTCTTGATCGATGTCCGATCAGGTTGCGGCGCGATTGCTTCCACTTCCTGTCGATGTTCAGTGACAAAAGACGGAAAGTCCGATCACAACCGATCCATAACGTAGTTCTCAGCAGAACCGCCCGACCTCTCCGGCCCCACCCGAAGCGAGGGAAGCGGCATGCGAATCCCAATCGACCAGGCCCGACCAGCCAGGAGTCCAGCATGTCAGCTTTTGTTCCCCAGCGCCGCCGCCGTACCGCCGCCGCGGTCCGCGTAGCCCTCACCTCCGCCGCGCTCGCCTCCGCCGTCCTGGCACCGGCGACCGCCGCGTTCGCCATGGACCCGGCGGCGCCCTCGCCGGTCCCCAGCGCCCCGGCCACGAAGCCGGCCCAGCCGACGCTCCCCGCGCCGACGAAGCCGGCGGACCCCACGGCGCCGGCCTCGACCGCGCCCACCGCGCCCACCGCGCCAACCACCGGGGCGCAGCCGAGCGCGCCGGCGAAGGGCGAGCCGACGACGCCGTCGCAGGGCGGCAGGGAAACGGGCAAGGCTGATCCGAAGTCGAGCGCGGGGACGCAGGTCGGCACGGAGATGCTGGCCAACGGGGCGGTGGTCCGTGTTTACAAGCTCGGGTCCAACCACTACATCGCCAAGGTCTCGCCCAGCGAGACGAACAGCACGGTCGTCGAGACCATCGTCGCCGACGGCAAGGACGGCTTCGGCGAGTACAAGGGTCAGATCATCCGGCTGCGTGCCACCGACGGCGAAGTCATCGCCTGGACCGACAAGGCCGGCAACGGCAGGGGCGGCGGCGGCCAGGGTCCCGTCACCAAGGCCGGCGAGGAGGCCGCCCGGTGCCGGGTGGTCAAGGAGGTCGTCGTCGGCCCCGACGCCACCGCTGTCCTCATGAACGACCAGGAGGGTCCGAAGGCCGGCTTCAAGGACCACGACGGCGAGCAGTTCGGGGGCTGGCTCGACCGCAAGCACCCGCAGCAAGGCAGCAGCTTCAAGATCATCGACGCCTCCACCTCGCACCCGAAGCTGTGGGTGAAGCTGCAGGGCGGCGGCATGCCGGCCTCGACCTACGACTTCCCGGCCCTCCCCGCCGGCTGTGACACCGGCACCGCCGGCACCGCCACCGGCGCCAAGGCCAACGGTGGCAGCACCGGCACCGTGTCGGCCGCCGGGGCCCAGACCAAGGTCACCCCGCAGGGCGGCGTCGCCGCCGGTGCGGAGGGTGTCGGCCAGGGCGACGACACCGCCCTCCTCGCGGGCGGCGGTGCGCTGGCCGCTGCCGGCGCGGCCGGGCTCGGCTTCGCGGTGCTGTACCGCCGCCGGGCCGCCGTGGGCGCCAACTCCTGAACCTCCTGAACCCCTGTGAGCGGGCCGCTGTCCTCGGACAGCGGCCCGCTTCGCGTTGTCCGCGCCGAACTTGGTCGGTTTCGGCCGATCGCTGTTGATGTTCCGTGACAAAAACCCGAAAGACCGATCACAGATGATCGTTAATGTTTTCTTCAGCAGCTCCGCCCGACCTCTCCGGCTCATCCGAATCAAGAGGGAAGCGGCATGCGAACTTCCCACCGACCAGGCCCGACCAGCCAGGAGTCCAGCATGTCCAAGTCCCCGCGTCGCCGTCACGCCCTGCGCGTCGCCATCACCTCCGCCGCACTCGCCTCCGCCGTCCTGGCGCCGGCCGCTGCCGCCTTCGCCATGGACCCGGGCGCCTCCACGCCGACCGTCCCCGCGGCGAAGCCGACGAAGCCGGCCGAGCCGACGGTTCCGACGGCGTCGACGGCGCCGACCACCGGCACCCAGCCCTCGGCCAAGCCGAGCGCTCCCGTGCCGAGCGCTCCCGCGAAGGACGGCAAGGAGACGGGCAAGGCGAGCCCGAGCGCTGCGCCGTCGGCGAGCAGGCCGGCGGACGGCAAGAACGGTGACGCGGAGGCCAACGAGCTCGGCACCTGGCGGTTCGTGGCGCAGCTGCGCGACGGAAGCAGCGGGAACGTCTACCAGTCCGCCCGCGGGGCCTACAACCTGGAGATCGTCCACAAGGGCGAGCGCATCGTCATCAAGGGCGCCCGCGGCGTCGTCATCCGGCAGATCGGCACCATGGTGGTCACCTTCGACGCCACCACGGGCGAGCTCACCTCGCGCCTGACGGCCTCCTCCCAGGGCCAGGGCGACGGCACCTCCGCGCAGAAGAACAAGAGCGGTGCCGGCCGGTTCGAGGGCACGGCGGTCTCCATCGGCAAGGGCCTGGTCGCGGTCCTCCGTTACGACCCGGCCAACGGCAGCGCCGAGGCCTGGATCCGCAACGTCGGCCCGGACTGGAAGCCGGGTGACCCGTACATCCAGCACGTGGCCGCGCTGCTCAACCGCGACAACGTCAGCGAAACGGTCGAGGGCCTGAACCTGAGCCTGGAGGGCGTCGACGGCCCCCACCCCGTCCTGCTCGTGAACGGCAAGGCGTACGCCTTCCCGGCCAAGGCCACGGGCGGCAGCACCGCCGCCGGTGCGACCGGTGTGAAGGCCAACGGCGGCACCACCGGCGTGGTCTCGGCCGCCGCCCAGACCAAGGTCATGCCGCAGGGCGGTGTCGCCGCCGGTGCGGAGGGTGTGCGCGAGGGCAACGACACCGCGCTGCTCGCCGCCGGTGGCGCCCTCGCCTCGGTCAGCGCCGCCGGTGTGGCGTTCGCCGTCCTGCGCCGCCGCGCGGACCGCTCCGCCGTCTGATCCGCACCATCAGGACCCCGAGGCGGGCCGCCCCATCAACGGGCGGCCCGCCCTTCGTGCCCGACAGGAGCCCCCGCATGACGCTGCTCTCCCGCTCCCGCGCCCGGCGGGTCGCCACGGCCGGGCTGCTCGTCGCCGCCCTCGGCGGCGGACTCGCCGCCTGCGGCGGCTCCGACGTGCCCAAGGCCGGCGCCCACGTCGCGGCGACCACGGCGGCCCGGCCCGCCTCGGACGTCGCCGCCCTCGCCGCCTCCAAGCCCGTACGCGTCCGGGTGCCCGCGGCCGGCGTCGACGCGAGCCCCATCCTCGACCTCGGACTCACCGACGACGGCACCGTCGAGGTGCCCTCCGTCGCCCAGGCCGACCGCATCGGCTGGTACGACAAGGGCGTCACGCCCGGGGAGACCGGGCCGGCCGTGCTCATCGGCCACTACGACACCGCCGAGGGCCCCGCCGTCCTCAAGGACGTCGCCCGCATCAAGGCCGGCGACCCCGTCGTCGTCACCCGCGCCGACGGCTCCACGGCCACCTTCACCGTCCGCGAGCTGCAGCAGGTCGACAAGAAGAACTTCCCCACGCAGAAGGTGTACGGCAACACCACCCGCCCCGAACTGCGCATCATCACCTGCGGCGGCGACCTGCGCGACGGGCACCGGCCCGACAACATCGTCATCTACGCCGACCTGACCGCGACGACGAAGGCCACGTCCTAGCCGTTGCCTTACCGCAACGTCCGCCCTGCCTGCCGTCGGGCAGAATCGGCCCCATGACCAGCTCCAGCTCCCCCCAGGCCCCGGACGTCGCCGAGCGCTCCTACCGCTCGCCCGCGGGCATCGCCGGCGGCATCCTGCTGCTCGGCCTGGCCGCCTGGCTGGGCGGCGACGCGATGCTGCGCGGCACCGGCAACACGCCGTGGCTCGCGCTCGCGGCCCTCATCTTCGTGGTGCCGCTGATCATCGCCTTCACGCTGCGTCCCGCCGTGTGGGCCGGTACGGAGCGCCTGCTCATCCGCAACCCCTTCCGCACGATCACGCTGCCGTGGGGGTGCGTCGAGGGGGTGCGGGCCGGTTACTCCAGCGAGGTGTTCGCCGGCGGTACGAAGTACCAGCTGTGGGCCATCCCTGTTTCCTTGCGCCAGCGCAAGCGTGCTGCGCGCACGGCGGCGCGGGATGCGGCCACCGATGTGACGGGACGGGCGTCGGTGACGGCCGCGCCGCTGCGGGCGCCCTCCGACCAGGCGATCGACGACCTCCGCGAGCTCGCGGAGCGGGGCGCCTCGCGGGAGGGGGTGCCCTCGGTGCGCTGGGCGTACGAGGTCATCGCGCCCGCTGCGGTGGGCCTGGTGCTGCTCTGCGCGCTCGCCGCGGTGGGCTGAGCGGACGGCTTCGGCGCCCCGCAGGGGCGCGGGGAACTGCGCGATCAGCCACGACGCTCCCGCAGTCGAGGTTCCCGGGGCCGTGCACCGGACCCCTGGTGCTGTGCCTCGGCTGCAGGCCGTCGGTGGCTGAGCGCGCAGTTCCCCGCGCCCCTGCGGGGCGCCGTGGTGCTGCATGACGCAGATCTGCCGGACAGGCCCTACGGGGCTCAGCCGCCCGCAGGGCCCCGCATCCGCTGGGCGCGCCAGCGCGTCCGCGTCAGATGCCCGCGGCCCGCGCCATGTCCGTCTTCAGCCCCGCCAGCACCTCGTCCGCCCGGCGCCGCGCGTCACCGAGGTCCGCCGCCGAGGCGACCGGCACCACGACCTCCAGGTAGCACTTCAGCTTCGGCTCCGTGCCGCTCGGCCGCACGATCACCCGGGCACCCGCCACGTTGCCCGCCTCGTCGCCCGCCTCGTCGCCCGCCAGGGCGTACCGCAGGCCGTCGGTCGGCGGCAGGGACTCGGTGCCCTTCGTGAGGTCCTCCGCCGAGACCACGTGCAGCCCGGCCAGCACCGCCGGCGGCTGCTCGCGCAGCGTCCGCATCGCGGAGGCGATCAGGGACAGGTCCTCGACGCGCACCGACAGCTGGTCCGTGGCGTGCAGGCCGTGCTCGACCGCGAGGTCGTCCAGCAGGTCGCTCAGCGTCCGCCCGGACGCCTTGAGCTCCGCCGTCAGCTCCGCCACCAGCAGCGCGGCGGTGATGCCGTCCTTGTCGCGCACGCCCTCGGGGTCGACGCAGTAGCCCAGCGCCTCCTCGTAGGCGTAGCGCAGACCGTCCACGCGGGAGAGCCACTTGAAGCCGGTGAGCGTCTCCTCGTAGCCCGCCCCGGCCGCGGCGGCCGCGATGCGCGACAGCAGCGACGACGAGACGATCGTCGTCGCGAACGTGCCGCGGGCGCTCTTGTGCACCAGGTGCGTGGCCAGCAGCGCGCCCACCTCGTCGCCGCGCAGCATGCGCCAGCCCTCGACCGTGTCCGGGGCCGGGACGGCCACCGCGCAGCGGTCGGCGTCGGGGTCGTTGGCGATGATGATGTCGGGCGTCTCGCCGCGCGCCGCGGCCTCGCGGGCGGTGGCGAAGGCCAGGTCCATCGCGCCCGGCTCCTCCGGGTTGGGGAAGGCCACCGTCGGGAAGTCCGGGTCGGGCTCGGCCTGCGCGGCGACCACGGTCGGCGCCGGGAAGCCGGCGCGGGCGAACGCGGCGGTCAGCACGTCGCGGCCGACGCCGTGCATCGGCGTGTAGACGACGCGCGCGTCGCGCGGCGAGCCACCGGTCAGGACGGCGTCGGTACGGGCGAGGTAGGCGCCGACGACGTCGTCCTCGCTCAGCGTCTCCCAGCCGGACTCGGCGCGCGGCACGTCGTTCAGCGAGGCGATGGCCGCGATCTCGGCGGCGATGCCGGCGTCGGCCGGCGGCACGATCTGCGAGCCGTCGCCGAGGTAGACCTTGTAGCCGTTGTCGCGCGGCGGGTTGTGGCTGGCCGTGACCTCGATGCCGGCCACGGCGCCGAGGTGGCGGATGGCGAAGGCCAGGACGGGCGTCGGCAGCGGCTTCGGCAGCAGCGCGGCCTTCAGGCCGGCGCCCACCATCACGGCGGCGGTGTCGCGGGCGAAGTCCGCGGACTTGTAGCGGGCGTCGTAGCCGATGACGACGGTGCCCTCGCCGTGGCCCTGCTTCTTGAGGTACGCGGCGAGACCCGCGGCGGCGCGAATGACGACGGCGCGGTTCATGCGCATCGGGCCGGCGCCGAGCTCACCGCGCAGGCCGGCGGTGCCGAACTGCAGGGTGCCGGCGAAGCGGGCGCCGAGCTCGGCGAGGTCGCCGGCTTCGATGAGCGCCGCGAGCTCGTCGCGGGTCTCGGGGTCGGGGTCCTCGGCGAGCCAGGTCCTGGCCTGGGCGATGAGGTCGTCTCGCTCCACGTCTTTCCTCCGGAGGTTTCGGGGTGCGGTGCGCCTGCGGTGCGGGTGCGCATGTGCGCGGTGCGTCGGGGCCGGGGCGGGACGGGCCCCTCTGGGGGCTGGATTATTTACGGCAACGGTCAGCCGTTCAGGTTGCCCCGAACGCCGCCGCAAATAACCCTTACGCCCCCTGCCGGGGCCCGTCCCGCCCCGCCCCCTCCCGCGGTCGGGCGGCTGACGGCGGCTGGGCGCTTCCGGGTGATCGGGCGGGTGGGCGGGCGCGTCACGCGCCGAAGGCGCGTGCACCCGACGGCGCCGCAGCCGAAAACGCCCCGCGCCGGAGGCGAAGGCGCCCCCGGCACGGGATGGGTGACCGGGAAGGTCAGAGCTTCGGCAGGACCTGCGCGAGCAGGGAGCCCATGCGCGCAGCCGAGTCGCGGCCGGCCTGCAGGACTTCCTCGTGGTTGAGGGGCTCGCCGGTCATGCCCGCGGCCAGGTTCGTGACCAGGGAGATGCCGAGGACCTCGGCACCGGCCTCGCGGGCCGCGATGGCTTCCAGCGTGGTGGACATGCCCACGAGGTCGCCGCCGAGGGTGCGGACCATCTTGATCTCGGCCGGGGTCTCGTAGTGCGGGCCGGGGAGCTGGACGTAGACGCCCTCCTCGAGGGTCTCGTCCACCTCCTTGCACAGCGCGCGCAGGCGCGGCGAGTACAGGTCGGTGAGGTCGACGAAGTTGGCGCCGACGATCGGCGAGGTCGCCGTCATGTTGATGTGGTCGCTGATCAGCACCGGCTGGCCGGGGCGCATGCCGTCGCGCAGGCCGCCGCAGCCGTTGGTGAGGACGACGGTCTTGCAGCCGGCGGCGACGGAGGTGCGCACGCCGTGGACGACGGCGGCGACGCCGCGGCCCTCGTAGTAGTGGGTGCGGCCGAGGAAGACCAGGGCGCGCTTGTCGTTGATCTTGTACGACCGGACGGTGCCCGCGTGGCCCGCGACGGCGGCGGCCGAGAAGCCCGGCAGCTCGGTGACCGGGAACTCGATCTCGGGGGCACCGAGGGCCTCGGTGGCGGGAACCCAGCCGGAGCCCATGACCAGGGCGACGTCGTGGGTCTCGGCGCCCGTGAGCTCGCGCAGGCGGGCGGCGGCGGCGTCGGCGGCGGCGTACGGGTCGGCCTGGATGTCGGGGGTAAGCGAAGCGTTCACGCGGACGAGGGTAACCGGTCGACGCCTACGCGCGTAGATGTCTCAGGTGACGGTATCCCGATTGTTGCTTTGTGTTTTGTGACGAAATGAGGCCGTCACGCTGGGCACACGATCAGCACGGGCGCTTGCGGATCTCCATGACGTAGTCGTGCGGCGCCCCGGCGGATTCCGCGGCGTCGGCGATCTCGCCGAGGTAGCGGGCGGAGGGCAGGCCGCCCTCGTAGCCGTTGAGCACGTAGGCCCAGGCCGCCTCCTCGCCGTCGAGAGTGTGCACCCTCACACGCATGCGGCGGTAGACCTCCATGCCGACGCCCTCCCAACGGTCCATCGACTCCTCGTCCATCGGAGCGATGTCGTAGAGGGCCACGAAGACCTGGGAGGCGGGGTCCTCGACGATGGTGGCCAGGGCGCCCTCCCAGCCCATCTGCTCGCCGCCGAAGGTGAGCCGCCAGCCGTTGAGCCAGCCCGTGCCGCGCAGCGGCGAGTGCGGGGCGCGGCGGGACATCAGCCGCGCGTCGAGGTTGCCGGCGTAAGCGGCGTAGAGCGACATGGTTCCGAGAGTACGGGAGTGAGGCGGAACGGCATTTGGGGTGGCAACCTCGAAGAGGGTTCGCGTGGAACTTTTCGCCGAAGCTCGCACGGATCGGCGGGCGATCCGGCAAGGGGGAGCCCCCGGAAGGAGCCGCTTTGATGGGTGCGGGACAATGGAGTACGTGACTCGGATCGTGATCATCGGTGGCGGACCCGGCGGCTACGAGGCGGCCCTGGTGGCCGCCCAGCTCGGCGCGGAGGTGACCGTCGTCGACTGCGACGGTCTGGGCGGGGCGTCGGTGCTGACCGACTGCGTGCCCTCGAAGACTCTCATCGCGACGGCCGAGGTGATGACGACCTTCGACTCCTCGTACGAGGAGCTGGGGATCATCGTCGCCGACGACACGCCGCCGCTGGAGCGGGCCGCCGGAGTGGTCGGCGTGGACCTGGGCAAGGTCAACCGCCGCGTGAAGCGCCTGGCGCTGGCCCAGTCGCACGACATCACCGCCTCCGTCACCCGTGCGGGCGGTCGCGTGCTGCGCGGTCGCGGCCGGCTGGAGGGGGAGCAGGCGGCGGACGGCTCCCGGCGGGTCGTGGTGCGCGCGGCGGACGGCTCGGAGGAGACGCTGGTCGCCGACGCGGTGCTGATCGCGACGGGCGGGCACCCGCGGGAGATCCCGGACGCGCTGCCCGACGGCGAGCGCATCCTGAACTGGACGCAGGTCTACGACCTCGACGAGCTCCCCGAGGAGCTCATCGTGGTGGGCTCCGGTGTGACCGGTGCCGAGTTCGCGGGCGCCTACCAGGCGCTGGGCTCGAAGGTGACGCTGGTCTCCAGCCGCGACCGGGTGCTGCCGGGCGAGGACCCGGACGCCGCGGCCGTGCTGGAGGACGTCTTCCGGCGCCGCGGCATGAACGTGATGGCGCGCTCCCGGGCGCAGTCCGCCAAGCGGGTGGGCGACCGGGTGGAGGTCACGCTGGCCGACGGCCGGGTGATCACCGGTACGCACTGCCTGATGGCGGTCGGCGCCATTCCCAACACCGCGGGCATCGGGCTGGAGGAGGCCGGGGTCCGGCTGAAGGACTCCGGGCACATCTGGACGGACAAGGTCTCGCGCACCACCGCGCCGGGCGTGTACGCGGCCGGCGACTGCACCGGCGTCTTCGCGCTGGCGTCCGTGGCGGCCATGCAGGGCCGGATCGCGATGTACCACTTCCTGGGCGATGCAGTGACTCCGCTCAATCTCAAGACGGTATCCGCGAACGTATTTACGGATCCGGAGATTGCGACGGTCGGGTACACCCAGGCCGATGTCGATGCCGGTCTGATTGACGCACGGGTCGTCAAGCTTCCGCTGCTGCGTAATCCCCGGGCGAAGATGCAGGGCATCCGCGACGGATTCGTGAAGATGTTCTGCCGCCCCGGTACGGGCATCGTCGTCGGTGGTGTCGTGGTGGCACCGCGGGCGAGCGAGCTCATTCATCCGATCTCGATCGCGGTCGACAACAATCTGACAGTCGAACAGATCGCCAATGCGTTCACCGTGTACCCGTCGCTGTCGGGTTCGATCGCCGAGGTGGCACGGCAGTTGCACACGAGGAAGACGCAGCGGGAGGCGTAGCCGGGACCCCCGGGACCTCACTCCTCATACCACTGGGCGGGTTGCGGCACGGACAACTTCCGTTAATTGCTGCAACCTGCTGAAAACAGATGGACGTTGGCGTTACTGTCGGTTTCGTGTTCGCTGCAGAACGTCGCCAATTGATCCTCGAAATGGTGCGGGCCAACGGAGCGGTATCGCTCCGTGAGCTCGCCCGCGTCGTCCAGACCTCAGAAGTGACCGTACGGCGGGACGTGCGGGCGCTGGAGGCCGAAGGACTGCTCGACCGCCGGCACGGCGGTGCGGTGCTGCCGGGCGGTTTCACCAGGGAGTCCGGCTTCCCGCAGAAATCCCATCTAGCGACCGCCGAGAAGACGGCCATCGCCGATCTCGCGGCGAGCTTCGTCGAGGAGGGCGAGGCCGTCGTCGTCGGCGCGGGTACCACCACCCAGGAGCTGGCCCGCCGGCTCGCCCGGGTGCCGGGCCTGACCGTGGTGACCAACTCCCTGCTCGTCGCCCAGGCCCTCGCCCATGCCAACCGGGTCGAGGTCGTGATGACCGGCGGCACGCTCAGAGGCTCGAACTACGCCCTGGTCGGCAGCGGCGCCGAGCAGTCCCTGCAGGGGCTGCGGGTCTCCCGCGCCTTCCTCTCCGGCAGCGGGCTGACCGCCGAGCGCGGGCTGTCCACGTCCAACATGCTCTCCGCGAGCGTGGACCGGGCGCTGGTGCAGGCCGCGGCGGAGGTCGTGGTGCTCGCAGACCACACCAAGCTCGGCACCGACACCATGTTCCAGACGGTGCCCACGGACGTGATCACCCGCCTGGTCACCGACGAGCCGCCCGCCCATGCCGACCGCGCGGCCACCGAGCTGCAGGCCCTGGCCGACCAGGGCGTGCACATCTCCGTGGCCGGCCACGGCACCGGCAACGGCTCCACGGGCGGCGGCCACGGCGACGCGGGGGTCGCCCCGGCCCGCCGGCGCGACGTCCCGCCCCTGCCGGGCCAGCGCCGCAGCCTCCCGCTGGGCCACGGGCAGCCGCCCGGCCCCGGGGGCGGCGCGCCGCCCGGAGCCCAGCTGCGCGGCGCCGTACCCCTGGGCGACCAGGCGACGGCACGCGTCGCCGACCTGGCACCGCGCCGCCGCTGAGGCCGTGCCCGGCGGATCCTGGTCATGCGGTCACGACGGCGCCCCGTCAGGGGCGCGGGGAACTGCGCGACAAGCCACGACGCGCCCGCGGACGGAGTGCCGTGCTGCGCCCGGGCCCCGGGGTGGCATCTCGGCTGCAGGCCGCCGGTGGCTGATCGCGCAGTTCCCCGCGCCCCTGGCGGGGCGCTGGCCCGGCGAGGGTGTCAGGGGCGGGCCTTCAGGCCGCGCAGTGTCAGCGTGAGCAGGCGGTCGGCCAACTCCGGGTCGTCCGGGGACTGTTCGACCGCCAGCGCGATGGCGTTGGTCAGCTGCATCACGTCGACGATGTCCACGTCCGGGCTGATGGCGCCCGCCTGCTGGGCCCGGGCGAGCAGCGCGCTGCCCGCCTCCCGCATGGGCAGGCTGCACCGCGTCATCGCGGACGCCTTGTCGGACTGGGCGGCCATCAGGGCCCGGGACAGGCCGCGGTAGGTGCTGGCGTGCGTCACGATGGCCCGCAGCCAGGCGACCAGGGCCCGGCACGGCTCGGGGGAGGCCAGCAGCTCGTGCGAGCGGGCCAGCAGCCCGTCCACCTCGCCCTGGAAGACGGCGCTCATCAGCGCCGTGCGGTTGGGGAAGTGCCGGTAGAGGGTGCCGATGCCGACGCCGGCCCGCCTGGCGATGTCCTCCAGCGAGGCGTCCGTGCCGTGCTTGGTGAACGCCGTACGGGCCTCCGCGAGCAGCCGCTCGTAGTTCCGTCGCGCGTCCGCCCGCATCGGTCGTGGTGACGTCCGCGCCGTATCGGTCGCCATGTACGTCCGTCCTCCCTCTCGGCCCCCGCGGGGTCAAGGATGCCATCAGTGGGGCCGAACGAGTGGGGCCCGGCCGATGCCTCGGCCGGGCCCCAGTGGTCACCTGGTGCGATCAGTCCTTGATCTCGCAGATCGCGGCACCCGAGGAGACCGAGGCGCCGACCTCGGCGGTGATGCCCTTGATCGTGCCGGTGCGGTGGGCGTTGATGGGCTGCTCCATCTTCATCGCCTCCAGCACGACGATCAGGTCGCCCTCGTTGACCTGCTGGCCCTCTTCCACGGCGACCTTGACGATGGTGCCTTGCATGGGGGAGGCGAGGGTGTCGCCGGTCAGGGCGGAGCCGGACTTCTTCGCGGCGCGGCGTTTGGGCTTGGCGCCGCCGGCGGCGGCGGTGCGGGCGAGGGTCATGCCCAGGGAGGCGGGCAGGGAGACTTCCAGGCGTTTGCCGCCGACCTCGACCACGACGGTCTCGCGGCCGCCTTCGCCGTCCTCGTCCTCCGTGCCGGCTGTTCCTGCATACGGGGGGATCTGGTTGTCGAATTCGGTTTCGATCCAGCGGGTGTGGACGTGGAAGGGGTCGTCGGTGAAGGCGGGGTCGGCGACGACGGCGCGGTGGAAGGGGATGGCGGTGGCCATGCCCTCGACCGTGAACTCCGCCAGAGCCCGCCGTGCCCGCTCCAGGGCCTGCTGGCGGGTGGCGCCGGTGACGATCAGCTTGGCGAGCAGGGAGTCCCAGGCCGGGCCGATCACGGAGCCGGATTCGACGCCGGCGTCGAGGCGGATGCCGGGGCCGGTGGGGGGTTCGAAGCGGGTGACGGTGCCGGGGGCGGGCAGGAAGCCGCGGCCCGGGTCCTCGCCGTTGATCCGGAACTCGAAGGAGTGCCCGCGCAGCGGCGGGTCGTCGTAGCCCAGGGCCTCGCCGTCGGCGATGCGGAACATCTCCCGTACCAGGTCCAGGCCGGTGACTTCCTCGGTGACGGGGTGTTCGACCTGCAGGCGGGTGTTGACCTCCAGGAAGGAGATCGTGCCGTCCTGTCCGACCAGGAACTCGCACGTGCCGGCGCCTTCGTAGCCGGCCTCGCGCAGGATGGCCTTGGAGGCGCGGTAGAGCTCGGCGTTCTGTTCCTCGGACAGGAACGGCGCCGGAGCCTCCTCCACGAGTTTCTGGTGGCGGCGCTGCAGGGAGCAGTCGCGGGTGGAGACCACCACGACGTTGCCGTGCTTGTCCGCCAGACACTGCGTTTCCACGTGGCGGGGGCGATCGAGGTAGCGCTCGACGAAGCACTCGCCGCGGCCGAAGGCGGCCACCGCTTCGCGGACGGCGGATTCGTAGAGCTCGGGGACCTCTTCCAGGGTCCG
>NZ_JBFAPE010000046.1:0-35753 GCF_040675615.1 Streptomyces sp. NPDC049585
TGGCTGGACTGGTACAACTACCACCGACCCCACACCGGCATCGCAGGCCAAACACCCGCCAGCCGTGTCACCAACCTGCCGGGACAACACACCTAAGGCCTGTCCGGCGGATAGTGCACTGCCCCGTCAGGGGCGCGGGGCAGTGTCGATCCGCGGCTGCCCCGTGCCCCTGACGGGGCGCCGTGGTGCCGCCGGACACGCCCCAGCCGCGCGGCGGCTTTACACCGGCCCGGCCACCACGGCCACCGGCTTGGCCAGCGCCACGCCCGAACCGTCGCGGCGCGGGTCGATCTCCGGCAGCTCCGCCGGGGCGCCGGCGGCCGTCGCGGCCCGGGCCGGGGAGTGGCCCGCCCAGGCGAACACCAGGCAGTCCTCGCCCTTGAGGAAGCGCTGGCAGCGCACGCCACCGGTGGCCCGGCCCTTGCGCGGGTACTGGTCGAAGGGCGTCACCTTCGCCGTACCCGGCGAGGCCGTGCCCGGCAGCCCGCCACGGGCCCCCGCGACCGTCACCACCACCGCCTCCTCCGCCGGGTCGACGGCGGTGAAGGAGATCACCTTCGCCCCGGAGGACAGCTTGACGCCGGCCATGCCGCCCGCCGGACGGCCCTGCGGCCGCACCTGCGAGGCCTGGTAGCGCAGCAGCTGGGCGTCGTCGGTGACGAAGACCAGGTCCTCCTCGCCCGTGCGCAGCTCGACCGCGCCGACGATGCGGTCGCCGTCCTTGAGCGAGATGACCTCCAGCTCGTCCTTGTTGGCCGGATAGTCGGGCACCACGCGCTTGACCACGCCCTGCTCGGTGCCGATCGCCAGCCCCGGCGAGGACTCGTCCAGCGTCGTCAGGCACACCACCTGCTCGCCGTCGGCCAGCGAGACGAACTCCGAGACCGGAGCGCCGCCCGCCAGGTTCGGCGCGCCCGCCGTCTCCGGCAGCTGCGGCAGGTCGATCACCCGCACCCGCAGCAGCCGCCCGCCCGACGTCACCACGCCGACCTCGCCCAGAGCCGTCGCCGGCACCGCCGAGACGATCACGTCGTGCTTGGCACGGCGGCTCTCCTCGCCCGCGCCCGAGGCCTCGCCCGGGGCCGTACGGGCCAGCAGGCCGGTTGAGGACATCAGCACCCGGCACGGGTCGTCCGCGACCTGCAGCGGCATGGCCGCCGCCGGCACACCGGCCGACTCCAGCAGCACCGTGCGCCGCTCCGTGCCGAACTTCTTCGCCACGTCCGCGAGCTCGGCGGAGACCAGCTTGCGCAGCTCCGCGTCCGACTCGAGGATCTCCGTCAGCTTCTCGATCTCCTCGGTGAGCTTGTCCCGCTCGGCCTCCAGCTCGATGCGGTCGAACCGCGTCAGGCGGCGCAGCGGGGTGTCGAGGATGTACTGCGTCTGCACCTCGGAGAGGGAGAACCGCTCCACGAGTGACGCCTTGGCCGCCGCCGCGTTGTCGCTCGATCGAATGATTCGGATGACCTCGTCGATGTCCGCGAGGGCCACCAGCAGACCCTCGACGAGGTGCAGCCGGTCGCGCCGCTTGCCCCGGCGGAACTCGCTGCGCCGGCGCACCACCTCGAAGCGGTGGTCGAGGTAGACCTCCAGCATCTCCTTCAGGCCCAGCGTCAGCGGCTGGCCGTCCACCAGCGCCACGTTGTTGATGCCGAAGGACTCCTCCATCGGCGTGAGCTTGTAGAGCTGCTCCAGAACGGCCTCGGGGTTGAAGCCGTTCTTGACCTCGATGACCAGGCGCAGGCCGTGGGCGCGGTCGGTGAGGTCCTTCACGTCCGCGATGCCCTGCAGCTTCTTCGAGCCGACCAGGTCCTTGATCTTGGAGATGACCTTCTCGGGACCCACCGTGAACGGCAGCTCGGTGACCACCAGGCCCTTGCGGCGGGCGGTGACGCTCTCCACGGCGACCGTCGCGCGCATCTTGAAGGTGCCGCGCCCGGTCTCGTACGCGTCGCGGACACCGCCGAGCCCCACGATCCGCCCGCCGGTGGGCAGGTCGGGACCGGGGATGTACTTCATCAGCGTGTCGAGGTCGGCGCCCGGGTGGCGGATCAGGTGCCGGGCGGCGGCGATCACCTCGCCGAGGTTGTGCGGGGGCATGTTCGTCGCCATGCCGACCGCGATCCCGGACGAGCCGTTGACCAGCAGGTTCGGGTAGGCGGCGGGCAGGGCCACCGGCTCGCGCTCGCTGCCGTCGTAGTTCGGGGAGAAGTCGACGGTGTCCTCGTCGATCGACTCCGTCATCAGCGACGTCGGCGCCGCCATGCGGGCCTCGGTGTACCGCATGGCCGCCGGCGGGTCGTCGTTGCCGAGCGAGCCGAAGTTGCCGTGGCCGTCGACCAGCGGCAGTCGCATCGAGAACGGCTGGGCCATGCGCACCAGCGCGTCGTAGATGGACGCGTCGCCGTGCGGGTGCAGCTTGCCCATCACCTCGCCGACGACGCGGGCGGACTTCACGTGCGAACGGTCGGGCCGCAGGCCCATCTCGTTCATCTGGAACAGGATCCGGCGCTGGACGGGCTTGAGGCCGTCGCGGGCGTCGGGCAGGGCGCGCGAGTAGATGACGGAGTAGGCGTACTCGAGGAAGGAGCCCTGCATCTCGTCGACGACGTCGATGTCGAGGATCCGCTCCTCGAACTCTTCCGGCGGCGGGGTCTTCGTGCTGCGGCGGGCCATCGCGGCTGCGGCTCCTTCGATCGATTGCCGGGGCTGGATCTGACGCGGACCATTGTGGACCGCTCCACCGACAACGCCGACCGCGACCCGGCCGCGACGCGTCACCACCCGTGCAGGCGACCCCTGCGCGCCCGGGGAACTTCGCCGGAAGCCTGCGCGGTTGCATACAGTGACAGCACTGCTCAATCACGCGAGTCGTCGCGAGGCACCGCGAGATCTCAAGAGATCGAAGGGACGTACATGCCCATGGGTCACACGGCCACGCAACAGGCCGGTTCCGGCGGCCTGACAGCGACCGAGCACCGGCTGGCCAACGGCCTGAGGGTGGTGCTCTCGGAAGATCACCTCACCCCCGTGGCGGCCGTCTGCCTCTGGTACGACGTCGGCTCCCGCCACGAGGTGCACGGCCGCACCGGCCTCGCCCACCTCTTCGAGCACCTGATGTTCCAGGGCTCCGCACAGGTCAAGGGCAACGGCCACTTCGAGCTGGTGCAGGGCGCCGGCGGGTCGCTCAACGGCACGACCAGCTTCGAGCGCACCAACTACTTCGAGACGATGCCCGCCCACCAGGTCGAGCTGGCCCTGTGGCTGGAGGCCGACCGGATGGGCTCGCTGCTGGCCGCCCTCGACGAGGAGTCGATGGAGAACCAGCGCGACGTCGTCAAGAACGAGCGCCGCCAGCGCTACGACAACGTGCCCTACGGCACCGCGTTCGAGAAGCTGACGGCCATGGCCTACCCCGAGGGCCACCCGTACCACCACACGCCCATCGGCTCCATGGCCGACCTCGACGCCGCCTCCCTGGAGGACGCGCGGGCCTTCTTCCGCACCTACTACGCGCCGGGCAACGCCGTCCTGTCCGTGGTCGGCGACATCGACCCGGAGCAGACCCTCGCCTGGATCGAGAAGTACTTCGGCTCCATCCCCGCGCACGACGGCAAGCAGCCCCCGCGCGACGGCGCCCTGCCGGAGAACATCGGCCGCGAGCTGCGCGAGGTCGTCCGCGAGGAGGTGCCCTCGCGCGCCCTGATGGCCGCCTACCGCCTGCCGCACGACGGCACCCGCGAGGCGGACGCGGCCGACGTGGCGCTGACCATCCTCGGCGGCGGCGAGTCCTCCCGCCTGCACAACCGCCTGGTGCGCCACGACCGCAGCGCCGTCGCCGCCGGCTTCGGCCTGCTGCGCCTGGCCGGGGCGCCCTCGCTGGGCTGGCTGGACGTCAAGGCGTCCGGCGGCGTGGAGGTGGCCGACATCGAGGCCGCCGTCGACGAGGAGCTCACCCGCTTCGCCGCCGAGGGCCCCACCCCCGAGGAGATGGAGCGCGCCCAGGCCCAGCTGGAGCGCGAGTGGCTGGACCGGCTCGCCACCGTCAGCGGCCGGGCGGACGAGCTGTGCCGCTTCGCCACGCTCTTCGGCGACCCGCAGCTGGCGCTCACCGCCGTCCAGCGCGTCCTGGAGGTGACCCCGCAGGAGGTGCAGCAGATCGCCAAGGCCCGCCTGCACCGCGACAACCGTGCCGTGCTGGTCTACGAGCCCACGCCGCAGACCGCGCCCACGGTCGACGAGGACACCATCAAGAACGCCACCGAGATCGAAGAAGAGGAGACGGCCCAGTGAGCGACGCCGTAGCCGCGAGCACGACGGACACCGCCGGCCCCTCGATGGTGTTCCACCCCCAGCCCAAGCCGGGCCTGCCCACCCCCTGGGCCTTCCCGGCCCCCGAGCGCGGGCAGCTGCCCAACGGCCTGACCGTGCTGCGCTGCCACCGCCCCGGGCAGCAGGTCATCGCCGTCGAGATCGTCCTGGACGTCCCGCTGGCCGCCGAGCCCGAGGGCCTGGACGGCGTCGCCACGATCATGGCCCGCGCCTTCTCCGAGGGCACCGACAAGCTCAGCGCCGAGGAGTTCGCCGCGGAGCTGGAGCGCTGCGGGGCCACCCTCGACGCCCACGCCGACCACCCGGGCGTACGGCTGTCCCTGGAGGTGCCGGCCTCCCGGCTGCCCAAGGCCCTCGGCCTGCTGGCCGACGCCCTGCGCGCCCCGGCCTTCCCCGACGGCGAGATCGAGCGCCTGGTGCGCAACCGCCTCGACGAGATCCCGCACGAGCTGGCCAACCCCGCCCGCCGGGCGGCCATGGCGCTGGCCGCCGAGCTCTTCCCGGCCGACGTCCGGATGTCCCGGCCGCGCCAGGGCAGCCAGGAGACGGTCGAGCGCATCGACGCCGCCGCCGTGCGCGCCTTCTACGAGGCCCATGTGCGGCCCGCCGCGGCCACCGCCGTGGTCGTCGGCGACTTCACCGGCACCGACCTCGACCACGTCCTGGAGCAGTCGCTGGGCGCGTGGACGGGCGCGCCGGCGCAGCGGCGCGCCCCGCAGCCCGTCACCGCCGACGACACCGGCCGCGTCGTCATCGTCGACCGTCCCGGTGCGGTGCAGACCCAGCTGCTGATCGGGCGCACCGGCTCCGACCGGCACGACCGCGTCTGGCCGGCCCAGGTCCTCGGCACGTACTGCCTCGGCGGCACCCTCACCTCGCGGCTGGACCGCGTCCTGCGCGAGGAGAAGGGGTACACCTACGGCGTGCGCTCCTTCGGCCAGGTGCTGCTGTCCTCGCCCGAGGGCACCGGCGTCTCCCTGCTCGCCATCAGCGGCTCCGTCGACACCCCCAACACCGGTCCCGCCCTCGAGGACCTGTGGACGGTGCTGCGCACGCTGGCCGCCGAGGGTCTGACGGACCAGGAGCGCGACGTCGCCGTGCAGAACCTGGTGGGCGTCGCCCCGCTGAAGTACGAGACGGCGGCCGCCGTCGCCGGCACGCTCGCCGACCAGGTCGAGCAGTTCCTGCCGGACGACTTCCAGGGGCATCTGTACGAACGCCTCGCGCAGACCGGCACGGTGGAGGCCACGGCCGCCGTCGTGAGCGCCTTCCCGGCGGACCGGCTGGTGACGGTGCTCGTCGGTGACGCGGCGCAGATCGCCGAGCCCGTGAAGGCGCTGGGCATCGGCCCGGTGACGGTGATCTCGGCCTGACGGAGCATCAGTTCGACTGAGGTGGCGCGTGGGTCCCAGGGGGACCCACGCGCCACCTTTATGTCCACTTTCAGGCGGTGGTTGCGTGTTGGTCGTGTGGCGTACGTCATAAAAACCCACTTCTGTTTGCCGATCGAATCTGAAGGCGATTAGCGTCAGCTCGGCAGTCCGTCAGATCGGAGCCGCAAACCGCGGTCCCGGGCAGCCATCGCCGAGTCCCACGCGGCCCCCCGGGGTCGCAGGGAGCCGGGGACCCAAAGTCCCCTGGGGTGAATCGGTTCCCTTTCACGAGGGGACCGTAGGAGACCTTCCTGCTCCGAACCCGTCAGCTAACCCGGTAGGCGAGAAGGAAGGAAAGGATCAGCGACAGCCATGTCGTTCACCCGTCCCACCGGGAAGCACCGTCGTCCGAGCCGCGCCGTGCGCGTGGGCGCCAATGTCGCGGGTATCGCCACGCTGACCGCCGCCGGTGTGGTCGCCGGTGTCGCCGCCCCGGCCTTCGCCGCCTCCGACGACTCCCAGCGCCCCGAGGACACCGGCCTGAGCCAGGCCGTCGTCATCGGTGACGTCATGGCCGGCAACGTCGACGCCCAGGCCGAGACCCAGCGCGGCATCGCCGACGAGGCCAACGCCCGTCAGCAGGCCGAGACCAACGCCAAGAGGCTGGCCGCCGAGGCCAAGCAGCGCGCCGAGGAGGCCCAGCGCAAGCTCGACGAGGAGCGCGCCGCCAAGGAGCGTGCCGCCCGCGACGCCGAGCGCAAGCGCCTGGGGACGTTCGTCAGCCCGCTCGACAGCTCCTACGTCTCGACCTCCTACAAGGCCTCCAGTGGCCTGTGGTCCTCCGGCAGCCACACCGGCATCGACTTCCACGCCGAGACCGGCACCTCGGTGCACGCGGTCGGCATGGGCACGATCGTCGAGGCCGGCTGGGGCGGCGCCTACGGCAACAACGTCGTGATCCAGATGGCCGACGGCACGTACACGCAGTACGCCCACCTGTCGTCCATCGACGTCTCGGTCGGCCAGTCGGTCACCCCCGGCCAGCAGATCGGCCTGTCCGGCGCCACCGGCAACGTCACCGGCCCGCACCTGCACTTCGAGGCCCGCACGGCCCCGACCTACGGCTCCGACATCGACCCGATCGCCTACCTGGCCTCGCACGGCGTCAACGTCTGACGGCCCCCGCGCCCGACGCGAACAAGGCCCCGGCCCCTGCGGCCGGGGCCTTCGTGCACCGTACGGGCTGGCCGAAAGGTGTCCGTGCGGCAGGAGGCGCCATCGGAAATGCCCAGCCGGCTCGCATAGAGTCGCTGAATGGGCGTCAGGCGACGGGGCACATCCGGAGGTGCAGCGATGAGAGACCGTTCGTGAACGGCGACGGCGCCGGCACGGTGACCTTCCCCGGACCCACCGGCGGCGGAGTCCGGGAGGGCGCCCGCCGGCTGTCCGCGCACGCCGTGTGCGCCGCCATCCGCGACGACATCGTCGCGGGCGTCCACCCGCCCGGCAGCAGGCTCGTCGAGGAACTCCTCGCCCGCCGCTACGGCGTCTCCCGGGTCCCCGTGCGCGAGGCCCTGCGCACCCTCGCCTCCGAAGGGTTCGTCACCACCCGCCGCCACGCGGGCGCCTGCGTAGCCGAGCCCAGCGAGCGCGAGGCCGCCGACCTGCTGGACGTCCGCGCCCTGCTGGAGCCGCTGGGGGCCGCGCGGGCCGCGCAGCGGCGCACCGAGGCGCACCTGAAGGTGCTGCGCGGGCTGGTCCGGCTGGGCCGCGACCGGGCCCGCGCGGACCGGGTGGGGGAGCTGTGCCGGCTCGGCGACTGGTTCGACGAGACCCTCGCCCAGGCCTCCGGCAGCCCCAGCCTCGCCGCGCTCCTCACCCAGTTGCGCCGCAAGATCGCCTGGGTGTACGTGCCGGTGCCGCCGGTGCGCCCGCTGGAGGCGTGGGAGACGTGCGGGGCGCTGGTGGACGCGGTGGCCCGCGGCGATGCCGAGCGGGCCCGGGAGCTCGCCACCCGCAGGGCCGGGCGGCCGCCCGGCGAGTTCCGCCTGCGGCCTGCGTAGCAGCCTGCGCACGAGTCCGCCAAGACCACGGGCGCCCCTACGGAACGCAACACGAAGGGGCCGCGGCGGCCGCGGTGCGGGTCGCCGCGGCCCCGCCGCGGAAGGTTGTGGTCGGATCCGTGGATCAGACGGTCTCCGGAAGCTCCTCGAGCCCCTCGGCGACCAGCTTGGCCAGGCGGTCGAGCGCGGCCTCGGCACCCTCGGCCTCGGTGGCCAGGACGATCTCCTCGCCACCCTGGGCGCCCAGGCCCAGCACGGCGAGCATGGACGCGGCGTTGACGGGGTTGCCGTCCGCCTTGGCGATCGTCACGGGGACGCCGGCGGCGGTCGCCGCACGGACGAAGATCGACGCGGGCCGGGCGTGCAGGCCCTCGGCCCAGCCGACGTTGACGCGGCGCTCAACCATGGTGTTGCCCTTCGAGTCGACAGTGGTTGTCTAGACCATTGTGGCACGGGGGCCACGGTGCCCCGGCCCGCCCGCCCGGCTGCGCCGTCCGGCCCGTGGACACGGGCCCGCCCGGCCCGGGCCGGCTGTCGGCGGGCGGCCTTACCCTGGCCCCATGCAGACGCCGCCCGAGCACGCGTACCCGGCCCACTGGGAGGCGGACGTCGTGCTGCGCGACGGCGGCATCGCCCAGATCCGCCCCATCGCGCCCGACGACGCGCAGCGCCTGGTGAGCTTCTACGAGCAGGTCTCGGACGAGTCCAAGTACTACCGCTTCTTCGCGCCCTACCCGCGCCTGTCCGACCGGGACGTGCACCGCTTCACCCACCACGACTACGTCGACCGGGTCGGCCTCGCGGCGACCGTCGCGGGGGAGTTCATCGCCACCGTCCGCTACGACCGCATCGACGCCCGCGGCCTGCGCGCGAGCGCTCCCGCCGACGAGGCCGAGGTGGCCTTCCTCGTCCAGGACGCCCACCAGGGCCGCGGCGTGGCCTCCGCCCTCCTCGAACACATCGCGGCCGTCGCCCGCGAACGCGCGATCCGCCGCTTCACGGCCGAGGTGCTGCCCGCCAACACCAAGATGATCAAGGTGTTCACGGACGCGGGCTACACCCAGAAACGCAGCTTCGAGGACGGCGTCGTCCGCCTCGAACTCGACCTGGAGCCCACCGACGCCTCCCTCGCCGTCCAGCGCGCCCGCGAGCAGCGGGCCGAGGCCCGCTCCGTCCAGCGCCTGCTCGCCCCCCGCTCGATCGCCGTCGTCGGCGCCGGCCGCGAGGCCGGCGGCATGGGCCGCACCGTCCTGCGCAACGTGCTGGCCGGCGGCTTCGCCGGGCGCGTCCACGCCGTCAACCACGCCTTCCCGCACGAGCTCACCCGCCTCGAACCCGAGGGCGTCCCCGCCCACCGCTGCGTCACGCGCATCCCCGACCCCGTCGACCTCGCCGTCGTCGCCGTGCCCGCCGCCCATGTGCCCGACGTCGTCGCCGACTGCGGCCGGCACGGCGTCCAGGGCCTGGTCGTCCTCTCCGCCGGGTACGCCGAGAGCGGCGCCGACGGGCGCCGGCGCCAGCGCGAGCTCGTCCGGCAGGCCCGCACGTACGGCATGCGGGTCATCGGCCCCAACGCCCTCGGGCTGATCAACACCGCCCCCGGCGTCCGGCTCAACGCCTCCCTCGCCCCCGAGCTGCCGCCGCCCGGCCGGGTCGGGCTCTTCAGCCAGTCCGGCGCCATCGGCATCGCCCTGCTCTCCGAGCTGCACCGGCGCGCCGCCGGCCTCGCCGGCACCTCCACCTTCGTCTCCGCCGGCAACCGCGCCGATCTGTCCGGCAACGACCTCCTGCAGTACTGGCACGACGACCCCGACACCGACGTCGCCCTGATGTACCTGGAGTCCATCGGCAACCCCCGCAAGTTCACCCGCCTCGCCAAGCGCACCGCCGCCCGCAAACCGCTCGTCGTCGTCAAGGGCGCCCGGCACGGCGCCGCCGCGCCCGCCGGGCACGCCGTGCCCACCACCCGCATCCCCGACGCCACCGTCTCCGACCTGCTGCGCCAGGCCGGCGTCATCCGGGTCGACACGGTCACCGAGCTCGCCGACACCGGGCTGCTGCTCGCCTCCCAGCCGCTGCCCGCCGGGCCCCGCGTCGCCATCCTCGGCAACTCCGACTCCCTCACCCTGCTCACCTACGACGCCTGCCTGACGGCCGGCCTGCGCCCGCTGCTCCCGCGCGACCTCACCACCGCCGCCACGCCCGCCGACTTCCGCACGGCCCTCGCCCAGGCCCTGGCCGACCGGGCGTGCGACGCGGTCCTCGTCACCGCCATCCCCTGGGTCGGCGACACCGCCCCCGCCGCCTCCGCGCCCGACCTCGCCGCCGCCCTGCGCGAGGCCGTGGCCGGCGCGCCGACGCCCAAGCCCGTGGCCGTCGTCCACCTGGAGATCCCCGGCCTCCCGCAGGCCCTCGCCGCCCCCGCCGACGGCGCCCCGCCCGGCGACGCCCCCGTGCCCGCCGTGCGCATCCCCGCCTACCCCGCGGCCGAGCGGGCCGTCGGAGCGCTGGCCGAGGCCGTGCGGTACGCACGCTGGCGGCGCGAGGTGGCCGTCGGAGGCCGGGTGCCGGAGTTCGAGGACATCGACGAGGACGGGGCCGCCGCCGACATCGCCGTGCTGCTCGCCGCCCACGGGGCCACCGACCGGGCCGTCACCCTCTCCGCCGCCGACACCCAGCGGCTGCTCGCCCGGTACGGGATCGCCGTGCTGCCCGCGCTGCCGGCCCCCGACGCCGACAGTGCCGTGCACGCCGCCCGGCGCCTGGGCTTCCCCGTGGCGCTCAAGCCCACCGCCCCCCACCTGCGGCACCGCGCCGACCTCGGCGGCGTACGGCTCGACCTCGGCGGCGAGGGCGAACTGCGCAGGGCGTACGCGGAATTGACCGAGCTGCTCGGGGGGCCCGCGGAGCTGCGCCTGGTCGTGCAGTCCATGGCGCCGCGCGGTGTCGACACCGTCGTCCGGGCGGTGATCGACCCCGCCGCCGGCGCCGTGCTCTCCTTCGGTCTGGCCGGCGCGCCCTCGCTGCTGCTCGGTGACACCGCCCACCGTCTCGTTCCGGTCACCGACCGCGACGCGGCCGATCTCATCCGCTCCGTGCGCACCGCGCCCCTGCTCTTCGGCTGGCGCGGCTCGGCCCCGGTGGACACCCCGGCCCTGGAGGAGCTGCTGCTGCGCCTGTCCCGGCTGGTGGACGACCACCCCGAGGTCGTGGGCGCCGACCTGGAGCCGGTGATCGTCGCCCAGCAGGGGGTGCACGTCCTGGGCGCCTCGATACGTCTGGCCGCCCCGCCGGCCCGCGGCGACCTCGGCCCCCGCAGTCTTCCCCGCTCCTAGAGCCCGGCTGCGGGCCCCGGCCGCAACGCGGTCCGCAACCGGCCGCGGCCGGGGTTCGGCGACGGACGGGCCTCGTACGCCCCGTAGGATGGGAGCCATGGCGAAGACCGGTACGACCACCCAGGGGCTGCGCGCGGCGATCGAGCGCAGCGGCTACTACCCGGCTCTCGTGGCCGAGGCGGTGGAGGCCGCCGTGGGCGGGGAGCCGGTCGCGTCGTACCTGGTCCACCAGGAGACGACGTTCGACTCCAACGAGGTGCGCCGCCATGTGACCGTGCTGGTGCTCACCGACACCCGATTCATCGTCAGCCACACCGACGAGCAGGCCGCCGACGGCACCTCGCCCTCGCCGTACGCGACGACCTCCACCGAGTCCGTGAAGCTGGAGCGCATCTCCTCCGTCGTGCTCAGCCGCGTCGTCGCCAACCCCGAGGCGTACACCCCCGGCACCCTGCCGCGCGAGGTCGTCCTCACCATCGGCTGGGGCGCGGTCTCCCGCATCGACCTCGAGCCGGCCGCCTGCGGCGACCCGAACTGCGACGCCGACCACGGCTACACCGGCTCCTCCACGGCCGACGACCTCAGCCTGCGGGTGAGCGAGGCCGGCGACGGCCCCGACACCGTCCGCCAGACCCTGGACTTCGCCCAGGCGCTCTCCGAGGCCACGGTGGCCTCCGCGGCGACCGGCCGGTGATGGCCGGATCCACCCCGGGCCCCCTGGCCGCCGGCTCCGCCTGGCCCGAGCCGGCCCCGCTCGACCCCCGCGACGCCCCGCTGCCGCGCTACGGCACCGGATCCCTCGCCGACCTGCTGCCCTCCGTCGCCGCGGGCCTGGGCGTGCCCGGCCTCACCTCCGGCCTGCACCTGGAGCCCGCCGACCGGGTCTGCGTCTTCCTCATCGACGGCCTGGGCTGGGAGCTGCTGCGCGAGCACCCGGACGAGGCGCCCTTCCTGCACTCGCTGCTGTCCACCTCCCTGGGCGGCACCGGCCGGCCGATGACCGCGGGCTTCCCCTCCACCACGGCGACCTCGCTGGCCTCCGTGGGCACGGGCCTGCCGCCCGGCGCGCACGGCCTGCCCGGCTACACGGTGGCCGACCCGGCGACGGGGCAGCTGATGAACCAGCTGCGCTGGCGTCCGTGGACCGATCCGCACGCCTGGCAGCCGTACCCCACCGTCTTCCAGCTGGCGGACGCGGCGGGCATCGCCACCTGCCAGGTCTCCGCGCCCGACTTCGAGCACACCCCGCTGACGCGGATCGCGCTCAGCGGCGGCACCTTCCACGGGCGGCTGTCCGGCGAGGAGCGGATGGACTTCGCCGCCGACCGGCTCGCCGCGGCCGACCGCGCGCTCGTCTACACGTACTACAGCGAGGTGGACGGCAAGGGCCACCGCTTCGGCGTGGACTCCGAGGAGTGGCGCGGCCAGCTGATGTACGTGGACCTGCTCGCCCGGCGCCTGGCCGAGCAGCTGCCGCCGCGCTCCGCGCTGTACGTGACCGCCGACCACGGCATGATCGACATTCCGTTCGACCCCGAGTCGCGGATCGACTTCGACCACGACTGGGAGCTGCGCGCCGGCGTCGCCCTGCTGGGCGGCGAGGCCCGGGCCCGCCATGTGTACGCCGTCCCCGGCGCGGCGGCCGACGTGCTGGCGGTGTGGCGCGAGGTGCTCGGCGAGCAGATGTGGGTGGCGGGGCGCGACGAGGCGATCGAGGCCGGCTGGTTCGGGCCGCCCGGCGCGGGCGTCGACGACCGGGTGCACGGCCGCATCGGCGACGTGGTCGCGGCCGCCCGCGACGACATCGCCATCGTGGCCACCGAGACCGAGCCGAACGAGTCGACGATGGTCGGCCTGCACGGTTCGATGACGCCCGTCGAGCAGCTCGTGCCGCTGCTCGAAGTCCGCACCTGACCGCGCGTCCGACGCGAGCGACCCCCTTCGATGGACCGACCGACGAAAGGCCCTGGCCTCCCCATGCCCGAGCTGGTGTTCTTCTCCGGAACGATGGACTGCGGAAAGAGCACCCTCGCTCTGCAGATCGAGCACAACCGCTCGGCACGCGGCCTGCAGGGCCTGATCTTCACCCGCAACGACCGTGCGGGCGAGGGCAAGCTCTCCTCGCGCCTGGGCCTGGTGACCGACTCGGTCGAGGCGGGGGAGGGGTTCGACTTCTATGCGCACGTCGTGGCCCACCTGTCCGCGGGCGGCCGGGCGGACTACGTCATCTGCGACGAGGCGCAGTTCCTCGCCCCCGAGCAGATAGACCAGCTGGCCCGGGTCGTCGACGACCTGGAGCTGGACGTCTTCGCCTTCGGCATCACCACCGACTTCCGCACCCGGCTCTTCCCCGGCTCCCAGCGCCTGGTGGAGCTGGCCGACCGCATCGAGGTGCTGCAGGTCGAGGCGCTGTGCTGGTGCGGGGCGCGGGCCACCCACAACGCCCGGACGATCGGCGGCCACATGGTCGTCGAGGGCGAGCAGATCGTGGTGGGAGACGTGAACCAGCCCGAGACCGTGGTCGGGTACGAGGTGCTGTGCCGGCGCCACCACCGCCGCCGCCTGACGTCCGCCGCCGCCCGCGCGGCCGCCCTCTCTCCGGACGTGCTGCCGGTCGACCCCGACGCCGCCTAGGCCGTGTCCGGCCGGATCTTCGTCACACGCCACCACGGCGCCCCGTAAGGGGCGCGGGGAACTGCGCGACAAGCCACGACGCGCCCGCAGATGGGGGGCTGCGTTTCGCCCCGGCGCGTCGGCTGCGGGCCGTCGCTGGCTGATCGCGCAGTTCCCCGCGCCCCTGACGGGGCCCTGCATGATCCGCCGGACACGCCCCAGGCCGTTGTCCGGCCGGACCTTCGTCACGCGCCACCACGGCGCCCCTTACGGGGCGCTCCGCAGGGCGAAGACCGCGCCCTCGGGGTCGGCGACCGTCGCCGTGCGCCCGGCCGGCGTGCGGTGCGGCGCCGTGACCACCCGGCCGCCCAGTGCGCCCACCCGCGCGGCCGCGGCGTCCACGTCGGCCACCTCGAAGTACGTCAGCCAGTGCGGCTGGCGCAGTGCGGGTCCCGCGCCGGTGACCGAGGCCACGGGCCGGCCGTCCACGTGCAGCACGAGCTTGTCGGTCTGCGCGTCGCCGGCCGGTTTGGCCTCGTAGCCGAACAGTGCGCGGTAGAACTTCAGCATCGCCGAGGCGTCGTGGGTGACCAGCTCGTGCCAGACGGGGTGGCCCGGGCCCGCCGGGTGGCCGGCCGGGCGCGCGTCCCACAGCCGTCGTCCCTGCCACACCCCGAAGGAGGCCCCGGCCGGGTCCGAGGCGAGCACCAGCCGGCCGGCGTCCTCGGCGGCGAGGGGGCCGACTCCCAGCGTCCCGCCGGAGCAGTGCACCCACTCCGCGGAGGCGTCGGCGTCGTCGCTCGCCAGATAGGTGGTCCAGGCGTTGGCGTGTTGACGGTCGGGCGGCAGCTCGCCGATGCCGGCGACGTCGTGGCCGTCGAGCGCCGCCCGTACGTACGGGCCCAGTTGGCGCATGCCGGGGCTGTGGTAGGTCCAGCCGAACAGACTGCCGTAGAACTCCTTGATCGCTTCCAGGTCGTGCACCAGGAGACTGGTCCAGCACGGTGTGCCCGGCACCTGCCGCCCGGGTTCCGCCTCGCGGTGCTCGAAGGAGCCCCGTACATCGGTCATCGTCAGTTTCTCCTCGGACCGTCGTGGTGGCCGCGCTTCACGGTTCCCGCAGAGAATGCCCCAAAATCGCGGCCGGCTTCGGGCCCGCGGCGGCGCCGTCCAGTATCGATCAGCATCGCGCAGTTGGGCCAGGGGGCCGTTCGGCGCAACGGGGATACGCCAGGATGGGGGTATGGACCCCATCATCACCGTGACGCAGTGGGCGAACGAGGCCGCCGGCGAACGGCCGCCCACGCTCCTGGACATCCGCTACCAGCTCGGCGGCCCGAACGGCCGTCCGGAATACGAGGCCGGGCACCTGCCCGGCGCCGTGTATGTCGACCTCGACGCCGAGCTCGCCGCCCCGCCCGGGCCGAAGGGCCGTCACCCGCTGCCCGACGTGGAGCAGTTCGGCGCCGCGATGCGCCGGGCCGGGGTCCGCGCGGACCGGCCCGTCGTGGTCTACGACGGCGGCACCGGCTGGGCCGCCTCCCGCGCCTGGTGGCTGCTGCGCTGGGCCGGCCACCCCTCGGTACGGGTGCTCGACGGCGGGCTCGCCGCCTGGCAGGCCGAGGGCCGGCCACTGGAGAGCGGCGTACCGGACGTGGCCGAGGGCGACTTCGTGCCCGCGCCCGGCGCGCTGCCGCTGCTGGACGCGGACGGCGCAGCCGCCCTGGCCCGGCGCGGACTGCTGCTGGATGCGCGCGCCGCGGAGCGCTACCGGGGCGAGGTCGAGCCCATCGACCCCGTCGCCGGCCACATCCCCGGTGCCGTCTCGGCCCCCACCACGGAAAACGTCACCGAGCAGGGGCTGTTGCGCCCGGCCGCCGAGTTGGCGGAGCGGTTCGCGCGGCTGGGCGTGAAGGACGGCGTGGAGGTCGGGGTCTACTGCGGCTCCGGCGTCTCGGCCGCCCACCAGCTGCTGGCCCTGGCGGTCGTGGGGATCGACGCGGCCCTGTACGCCGGTTCGTGGAGCGAGTGGGTGGCCGACCCCGCCCGCCCGGTGGCCACGGGGGCCCAGCCGGGCTAGGGCCTGCCCGGATCGTGCAGCGCCCTGCGGCTGCCGCCACCTGGGCGCGACACGGCCCCCCGTCTGCGGGTGCGTTGTGGCTTGTCGCGCAGTTCCCCGCGCCCCTTACGGGGCGCGGGGAACTGCGCGATCGGCCACTGACGGTCCGCAGTCGACGTGTTACCCCGAGGCCCGGGGGCGAAGCGCGGCCCCCTGTCTGCGGCCTCGCGCCCCCTACGGGGCGCCCGGTCAGTCCTGTTTCTTGCGGCGGGTGCCGAAGACGATCTCGTCCCAGCTGGGCACCGCCGCACGCCGGCCGGGGCGGACGCCGTCCGCCTCGGCCTGGCGGTCCGTGGTGCCGACCAGGCGCTCGCGGTGCCCGGCGACCGACCGCGGCATGAGCACGTCCGCGTAGGCCGAGCCGGCGCTGGCCGCCGGGGCGGGCGGCTCGGCGATCTCCGCCTCGTCCTCCCGCGGGGGCTCCGTGGGGGCCGGGGGCGCCTCGGGCACCACCATGTCGCCGCGGAAGCTGGGCACCGCCTCCAGCAGGCTGGTCAGGGAGTCCCGCTCCTTGACCGGTTCCTCCGCGGCCTCGCCGGAGGGTGCCTCCGGCTCCGATGAGGGGGCCGGCACCTGCCGGTCCCGGTCCAGGCCCCGCTCGCGCGGCAGGCGGGCGATGCGCGGGACGAACGGGAAGCTCGGCTCGGGTGCCTCGTCGGTCTCGCCGATGAGCGCGCGGGCCTCGTCGTCCAGCGCCTGAACGATCCGGCGCGGCGGGTCGTACGTCCAGCTCGCCGCGCGCGGCTCGCCGGCGGCGCGGTAGACGAGCAGCACCTCCCAGGTGCCGTCGTCGCGGCGCCAGGAGTCCCACTGGGCGGTGTCCTTGTCGGCGCCGCGCAGCACCAGCCGCTCGGCGACGGCCTCGCCCAGCGGCGGGCCGCCGGCGCTCTCGCCGGGGCGGCGCACAGGAGTCTTGCGGGCGCGCTCGGCCATGAATGCGCGCTCGGCCAGGACCGGGCCCTCGAAGCGCCGTACCCGCTCGACGGGGATGCCCGCGAGCTGGGCGACCTCCTCGGCGGAGGCGCCGGCCCGGATGCGGGCCTGGATGTCGCGCGGTCGCAGGTGGCTTTCGACCTCGATCTCGATCTGGCCCAGCCGTGCACGGTCGTTGCGCACGGCGGCGCGCAGCCGCTCGTCGATCGGCAGCGTGTACTCCGTGCTGTCTGCCGCCTTGAGCACCAGCCGTGTGCCGTCGTTGGAGACTGCCACGACACGCAGTTCGGGCATGGGGACCTCCCGGGTGGTGCCTGCCGACGTCACCTGCGTCGCTGCTTCCGCTAGTCGAGTGTGGCCTGCCCGGGTAGCAGCCTGCCACAACCTTGCCGAGTTGACGGGGCCAGAGCCGCCCGGGCCCCTCCCGTCCGTTCCGTCCGTTCCGTTCGGATCCGGGCGACCGGACGGGATATTGGGGCCAGGGCTCGTCACAGTACTCCATTCGGGCCACTGGGGGTGGATCGGCGCGCCAGCGAAGTTCACCCGCGTCAGGGGAGTTGGAGCGCACCCCTCGGCCGGTAGCCCTTCCCACGGGTGGTGTGGTTCACACAATCGCCGGATCCGGAACTGTTCGTTAGGCTCGAATGTCTCTTCGGACCACAAGAGGGACGGAACGCACCGACAGAGGCTGGAGATGGACGAAAAACCCGAAAGCGAGGAAAAAGCCAAGGTCAAGCGTGTGGACCTGAGCGTCGCACAGGTGGCCGGAAGTGCCCTCGCAGCCGTGATCGCCGCCCTGCTCGCCGGCAAGCTCGGGGTCTACGGGACCGTCGCCGGTGCCGGTGTCGTCAGCATCGTGGCCACTACGGGTGGCACGCTCTTTCACCACCTGTTCAGACGTACGGGCGAGCAGCTGCGCGACGCCACCGGCGCCCAGTCCGCCGCCAAGCTGCGCAAGGTCCCCGTCGGCGCGGCCGGCCGGGCCGTGGACCGGGCGCGTCGGGCACAGCCCGGGGCGCACGCCGGTGCGTACCCCGGCGCGCACGAACAGGCGCGCTTCGACGACTCGCCGACCGCATTTTCCGGGTACTCCGACGCGTATTCCCCGGGCACCGTCCACGGCACCCGGCTGCGCGGCTGGAAGCGCTCCCTGCTGGCCGCCGGAGCCGTCTTCGTCCTGGCCATGGGCACCGTGACCGCGGTGGAGCTGGCCTCCGGTTCCAGCGCGGACGGCGACAAGGGCGGCACCACCGTCAGCCGCCTCTTCCGCCCGGACAGCGGTGGCGGCCAGGACGAGCAGCACGACCCCTCCCACGACCGCACCCCGGACGGGAACACCACGCCCGGCGACGAGGACGACAGCGGCTCCACCCCGTCCCCCGGCGCGTCGCAGCCCGGCGACGGCACCGGCAAGCAGTCGCCCGGGCCCTCGCAGTCCCCCTCCGGCGGCAGCACGTCCACCCCGACGCCCGGCCCCAGCACCTCCCCGGACAGCGGCAAGGGCGACGACGGCAAGGGCGGCGGGACCGGCCAGTCGTCCTCGCCGCAGCCGGGCCAGAGCCCGAGCGGCCAGGGCGGCCGGAACGCGGCGGCCGGCGGCACCGGCACGGGCCCGTCCGCCGGCACCGCCTCCTGATCCGCGGCCCGGCTCACTCGCCGAGGACGCGCCGCAGGTAGTCGTTGCCGAAGACACGGTCCGGGTCCAGCCGGTCCCGGACCGCCGTGAACTCCTTGAAGCGCGGATACAGCGCCGCCAGGTGACCGGCGTCGCGGGTGTGCAGCTTCCCCCAGTGCGGGCGGCCCCCGTGCGCGGTCATGATGCGCTCGGCGGCGCTGAAATAGGCGCGGTACGGCGTGCCGCGGTACATGTGCACCGCGAGGTACGCCGTCTCGCGCCCCTGCGCCGTCGACAGCGGGACGTCGTCGGCCGGGGCGGTGCGCACCTCCACGGGGAAGCTCACGCGCAGCCGCATCCGTTCGATCATCGCCTCCAGCTCGCCCAGCGCCTCCATCGCGGCCTGCCGCGGCAGCGCGTACTCCATCTCCACGAAGCGCACCCGGCGGGGACTGGTGAAGACCTTGTACGGCACGTCGGTGTACGTACGGGCCGACAGGGCGCGGCTGGAGAGCGCGGCGATGCCCGGCACGGTGGTGGGCACGGTGCGGCCGAGTGCGCAGGCGGCGCGGAAGACGCCGTTGGACAGCAGTTCGTCCTGCACCCAGCCGGCGGCGCGGCCCAGGGGGGCCGGGGGACCGGCGGCACGGTTGTTGCGCTTGGTGATGCAGCTTCTGGTGTGGGGGAACCAGTAGAACTCGAAGTGCTCGTTCTCCTCGACCAGCGCCTCGAAGTCCTCCCGCACCGCGTGCAGCGGCATCGGCTCCTCGCGGGCGGTGAGCAGGAACTCCGGCTCCACGGCGAAGGTCACCGCGGTGATGACGCCCAGGGCCCCGAGCCCGAGCCGGGCGGCGGCGAAGACCTCCGCGTTCTCCTCGGGCGTGCAGGTGAGCACCGAGCCGTCCGCCGTCACCAGCTCCAGCCCCCGGACCTGGGCCGCCAGCGACGCGGAGGCGCGGCCCGTGCCGTGGGTGCCGGTGCTGATCGCCCCCGAGACGGTCTGCTCCATGATGTCGCCCATGTTCGTCAGCGACAGGCCGCGGGCGGACAGCGCCCGGTTCAGCTGCCGCAGCGTCGTCCCCGCGGCCACCGTGACCGTGCCCGCCGCCCGGTCCCGGCCCAGGACGCCGGCCAGCCGCTGCGGCCGCACCAGCAGTCCGTCGGTGGCGGCCGCGGCGGTGAAGGAATGGCCGCTGCCGACCGCCTTGACCCTCAGGCCGTCCGCGGCGGCCCGTGCGACGGCCTCGGCGAGCTCCTGTGCCGAGGCCGGGGCCAGCGTCCGGGCCGGCCGGGCGGTGACGGTGCCCGCCCAGTTGCGCCACGCGCCGCCGCGCAGCCTGCGTCCGGTCGTGCGTCCGTCCGTGCTTCCGGCGGTGCCGGATGACGTATTACGAGATGAGCTGCTGTTCGTCGTCGCCCGCATCGGCGCGTACCCCCACCCGCTCAGGCGCCGGCCGCAGCCGGCGGTATCCGAGGAACGCGCCGACGGCCGCGAGCAGCCCCGCCGCGCCGGGCACCGCGTACCCCGCCCGCGCCCCGAACCCGTCGACCACCCAGCCGGCTGCCGACGACCCCAGCGCCACCCCGACCGCGAGGCCCGTGCTCGTCCAGGTCATGCCCTCGGTCAGCTTCGCGCGCGGTACGTGCTGCTCGACGAGGGCCATCGTCGTCACCATCGTCGGCGCGATGGCCAGGCCCGCGACGAAGAGCGCCACGGCCAGGACCGGCAGGTTCCCGACCAGTTGGAGGGGGATCATACTCACGGCCATCGCACACACGCCCACGACCCAACGCCGGGCCGCGTCGCCCTTCAGGTGCAGCAGGCCGAAGACCAGGCCCGCGATGCCCGAGCCGAGCGCGTAGACGGCCAGCGGCAGACTCGCGGCCGACTTGTGGCCCTGATCCTCGGCGAAGGCCACGGTGACCACCTCGATCGCGCCGAAGAGGGCACCGGTGGCCACGAACACGGCCACCAGTACTTGCAGGCCGCGGGAGGCGAGGGCCGAGCCGCCGGAGTGGTCGGTGTGCGGGTGCGGCCGCGGCTCCGTGGCGCGCTGCGCGGTCAGCCAGAAGACGCCGACCGCGAGGAAGCAGGCGGCCAGCAGCGGGCCCGCCTCCGGGAACCACGACGAGGACAGACCGACCGACAGGATCGGCCCGAGGATGAAGACCACCTCGTCGATGACGGACTCCGCCGCGTAGGCGGTGTGCAGGTCCCGCGGGGAACCCGAATAGATCGCCGCCCACCGGGCCCGCACCATCGACCCGATGCTCGGCACGCAGCCGGCACCGGCGGAGAAGACGAACAGCGTCCAGTCGGGCCAGCGCTGATGCGCGCTGACCAGCAGCCCGGCCAGCGCCAGCAGCGACACCACGGTCGCCGGACGCAGCACCCTGCTCTGCCCGTGCCGGTCCACCATGCGCGATATCTGCGGGCCCACGACCGCGGCCGACAGGGCGATCGTGGCGGATATCGCACCCGCCAGGCCGTAGCGGCCCGTGATCGCCGAGATCATCGTCACCACGCCGATGCCGGTCATCGACAGCGGCAGCCGGCCTATGAAGCCGGCCGCCGCGAACCCCTTGGTGCCGGGGGCGGCGAATATCGCGCGATAGGGACTGGGCAAGGACGGCTCCCTGAAGAACGGGCGAGCGGCGGGACGAGGGCGCCGTAAGGAACGTTCGTGGTCGATACAGATTACGACCGCGCCGCCCGACGGCGTAGGGAATTTCCGGCTGTCAGTGCCGGGTGGCAGGATCGGAGCCATGCCGGACCTGTCAGATCAGCCAGCCCACGCCCCGTACGACGCCCTGCTGTTGCTCTCCTTCGGCGGGCCCGAGGGGCCGGAGGACGTCGTTCCGTTCCTGGAGAACGTCACTCGTGGCCGGGGCATCCCCCGCGAGCGGCTCCAGGAGGTCGGGCAGCACTACTTCCTCTTCGGCGGCGTCAGCCCGATCAACGAGCAGAACCGCGAGCTGTTGGGCGCCCTCCAACAGGACTTCTCCACGCACGGCATGGACCTGCCCGTCTACTGGGGCAACCGCAACTGGGCGCCGTACCTGACCGACACCCTGCGCCGGATCGTCGCCGACGGGCACCGCCGCGTGCTCACCCTGGCCACCAGCGCCTACGCCTCCTACTCCGGCTGCCGGCAGTACCGCGAGAACATCGCCGACGCCCTCGCCGCTCTCCAGGCCGAGGGCCTGCCGCTGCCCCGCGTGGACAAGCTGCGCCACTACTTCAACCACCCCGGCTTCGTGCAGCCCATGGTCGACGCCACCCTCGCCGCCCTCGAACAGCTGCCCAAGGACGTCCGCGACGGCGCCCACCTGGCCTTCACCACCCACTCCATCCCCACCGCCGCCGCGGACACCTCCGGCCCCGCACCGGCGCACGGCGACGGCGGCGCCTACGTCGCCGAGCACCTGGACGTCGCCCGCACGATCGTGCGGGCGGTGCGGGAGGAGACCGGCGTCGAGCGACCCTGGCAGCTGGTCTACCAGTCGCGCAGCGGCGCCCCGCACATCCCCTGGCTGGAACCGGACATCTGCGACCACCTCGAAAGCCTGCACGGTGCCGGCGCGCCCGCCGTGGTGATGGTCCCCATCGGCTTCGTCTCGGACCACATGGAGGTCAAGTACGACCTCGACACCGAGGCCACCGCCAAGGCCGCCGAGCTCGGCCTGCCCGTCGCCCGCGCCGCCACCGTCGGCGCCGACGCGCGCTTCGCCGCCGCCGTGCGCGAGCTGGTCCTGGAGCGCGCCGCCACCGAGCGCGGCGAGCGGCCCGAGCGCTGCGCCCTGGGCGCGCTCGGCCCCTCCCACGACGTCTGCCCCGTCGGCTGCTGCCCGGCCCGCGCCCCCCGGCCCGCCGCCGCGGGCGCCGACAGCCCGTACGCGTAAGGAGCACCGCTTCCGTGACCGACACCCTCACAGACGAACTGCTCGCAGTGGCCCTGCAGGCCGCCGAACTCGCCGGAACGCTCCTGCAGCAGGGCCGCCCCGCCGACCTCGGCGTGGCCGCCACCAAGTCCAGCGCCGTCGACGTCGTCACCGAGATGGACATCGCCGCCGAGAAGCTCATCACCGACTTCCTCGCCGAGCACCGCCCGCACGACGGCCTGCTGGGGGAGGAGGGCGCGAGCACCCCGGGCACCAGCGGCGTGCGCTGGGTCGTCGACCCGCTCGACGGCACCGTCAACTACCTCTACGGCCTGCCGTCCTGGGCAGTGTCGATCGCCGCCGAGCTGGACGGCGAGGCGGTCGTGGGCGTCGTGGCCGCCCCCCAGCGCGGCGAGACCTACCACGCCGTGCGCGGAGGCGGCGCGTGGCTGGGCGAGCGCCGACTGCGGTGCCGGCCCGCGCCGCCCTTCGGGCAGGCGCTGATCGCCACCGGCTTCGGCTACCTCACCGCCCGCCGCGCCGCCCAGGCGGAGGTCGTGCGCGCCCTGCTGCCCGAGGTCCGCGACATCCGGCGCGCCGGGGCCGCGGCGATCGACCTGTGCGACGTGGCCTGCGGCCGCCTCGACGGCTACTACGAGCGCGGGCTCAACCCCTGGGACCTCGCGGCGGGCGCCCTCATCGCCCGCGAGGCCGGCGCCCTCACCGGCGGCCGCCCCGGCGAGCCGGCCTCCGGCGAGCTCGCGGTGGCCGCCCCCGAGGGCCTGTTCGAGCCCCTCCAGGCCCGCCTGGAGGCCCTGGGCGCCTGGCACGACTAGGCCGTGTCCGGCGGATCGTGCGGTGCCCCGTAGGGGCGCGGGGCGTTGTCGATGTGCGGCTCCGCCGCGTGGGCGCGACAAGCCACGAGGTGCCCGCAGCCGGCTCCCCGGGGTGGCGTGTCAGCTGCAGGCCGTCGCCGGCCGGTCGCGCAGTTCCCCGCGCCCCTTACGGGGCGCTGACGCACCGGTGCCCCGCACCCTTTCGGGTGCGGGGCACCGTCGTGCTCCGGCGCTAGGCCGGACTCACGTGGACGCCGTGTTCGGCGGCCAGTCGGTGGAGCTCCTCGAGCTCCGCCTGTTCGACGTCGGCGAGGTAGTCGTCGCCCGTGCGCCGGGCGTGGTCCAGGCCGGACCGGGTGCTCTCTATGCGCTGCAGGATGCCAGCGGTGAACGCGTCCATGGAACTGCGCCCCCTCGTCGTGGATGGGCGGCACGGGGGTGTGCCACGGCGATGAACGATCACGTACGGGGTACCCGCGTACGCGGATGCGTACGTCAGAGCGTGATCGCGGGTGTGCAGACGTCTTCCCCATCCCCGCCGAGGCGGAAACATCGCATCCGGTCGACTCTTACAGCCGGTTTATCGACATCCGAGGCAGGATGGAGGAACACCCTGACGAACACATCCTTGGATGAGAAGGAAAGGACCAGCGCCGTGCGCGTACTCGTCGTCGAGGACGAGCAGCTGCTCGCAGACGCCGTTGCCACCGGACTGCGCCGGGAGGCCATGGCCGTCGACGTCGTGTACGACGGGTCCGCCGCCCTGGAGCGCATCGCCGTCAACGACTACGACGTGATAGTCCTCGACCGTGACCTGCCGCTCGTCCACGGTGACGACGTCTGCCGCAAGGTCGTGGAGCTCGGCATCCCCACCCGCGTGCTGATGCTGACCGCTTCCGGCGACGTCAGCGACCGCGTGGCCGGCCTGGAGCTGGGCGCGGACGACTACCTGCCCAAGCCCTTCGCCTTCAGCGAGCTGACCGCCCGTGTCCGGGCGCTCGGCCGGCGCACCACCGTCGCCCTGCCGCCCGTCCTGGAGCGGGCCGGTATCAAGCTCGACCCCAACCGCCGCGAGGTCTTCCGCGACGGCCGCGAGGTGCAGCTGGCGCCCAAGGAGTTCGCGGTGCTGGAGGTGCTCATGCGCAGCGAGGGGGCCGTGGTCTCGGCCGAGCAGCTGCTGGAGAAGGCCTGGGACGAGAACACCGACCCCTTCACCAACGTCGTGCGCGTCACCGTCATGACGCTGCGCCGCAAGCTCGGCGAGCCCCCGGTGATCGTCACCGTGCCGGGCTCCGGATACCGGATCTGATCGGCCATGTCCTCCGCCACGCCCTCGCCGGCCCCAGCGCCCCCGGCGACGCCGCCCAAGCCGACCTGGGACCCGCGCCAGCCGGTCGTCCGCCCCTTCCCGTGGCTGCGCCCCACCATCCGCATACGGCTCACCCTGCTGTACGGCGGGATGTTCCTGATGGCGGGCGTGCTGCTGCTGACGATCATCTACCTGCTCGCCGCCAACGCGCTCAGCGTCGGCAGCGAGCCGCTGATCAAGCTGGTGGACGGCAGCAAGGTGCAGGTCCCCGGCAACTCATGTCCCGCGCTCAAGAGCCCGGGGCTGACCGCCGACCAGGCCAACAGCATCCTCGCCAGCTGCATGCGCGACCAGCGCGCCATGGCCCTGGAGTCACTGCTGCGCCGTTCCCTCCTCGCCCTCCTCGGGCTGGCCGTGATCGCCTTCGCCTTCGGCTACGCGATGGCCGGCCGGGTGCTCTCGCCGCTGGGCAAGATCACCCGCACCGCGCGGCGCGTGGCCGGTACGGACCTGTCCCGGCGTATCGAGCTCGGCGGGCCGGACGACGAGCTCAAGGAGCTGTCGGACACCTTCGACGAGATGCTCGACCGCCTGGAGCGGGCCTTCACCGCGCAGCAGCGCTTCGTGGCCAACGCCTCGCACGAGCTGCGCACGCCCTTGGCGATCAACCGCACGCTGCTCGAAGTGCACCTGTCGGACCCCGGGGCCTCCCCGGAGCTGCAACAGCTGGGCAAGACGCTGCTCGCCACCAACGAGCGCAGTGAGCAGCTCGTCGAGGGTCTGCTGCTGCTCGCCCGCAGCGACAACGAGATCGTCGACCGCAAACCGGTGGACCTGGCCGAGGTGGCCTCCCAGGCCCTGGACCAGGTGCGTACGGAGGCCCAGACCAGGGGTGTGGAGCTGCGGGGCACCCGGCAGCCCGCGGTCGTCCAGGGCAACGGCGTGCTGCTGGAGCGCATCGCGCTGAATCTCGTGCAGAACGCGGTGCGCTACAACACCCCGGACGGCTGGGTGGAGGTCACCACGCAGGCCCAGCCCGGCCAGTCGGTGCTGGTGGTGGAGAACACCGGGCCGGTCGTCCCGGCCTACGAGGTGGACAACATCTTCGAGCCCTTCCGCCGGCTGCGCACCGAGCGCACGGGCAGCGACAAGGGCGTGGGCCTGGGTCTGTCCATCGTCCGCTCGGTCGCCCGGGCGCACGGCGGGCGGATCACGGCCGAGCCGCGCGAGGGCGGGGGCCTGATCATGAGGGTCGTGCTGCCCACGTGAGGACACCGGGCGCGAAGCCTGGGACAATGTCCTCGCCGGGTTCGCTTTGGGCGGAAAGTTCCGCTTCCGGCGGCACCCCGGTCGTGTGTGATCCGTCACATGCGCGGACTTCCGGCCATCTACTCTCCGTAGTGGTCCCCCGTGACCCGACGCCGGGAAAATGGGGGTTTCCGGGGGTCCTGATCACGGGAAGTACACGAAATGGCGTTGCCGGGAACGGCTTCCGGACGGTGTACGGTCCGGATCGCCACCCGTCCCGATCACCTCTTCAGGTGTGCGGTTGGGTGTCGATTGAGTAACAGACCTTGATGTGAGGCAAAATCTCCGCCTCGGGTCGGGCACAAGTCCGGCCTCCCACGCGTTACGTGCGCTGGAGATACCGCAGACACCCAGAGGGGGAGAGCGACATGGCAACGGATTACGACACCCCACGCAAGACCGACGAGGATGTTGACAGTGACAGCCTCGAAGAACTGAAGGCCCGGCGGAACGACAAGTCCGCCTCCAGCGTCGACGTCGACGACTTCGAGGCTGCCGAGGGCATGGAACTGCCCGGCGCCGACCTGTCCAACGAGGAGCTGGCCGTCCGGGTCCTGCCCAAGCAGGCCGACGAGTTCACCTGCATGAGCTGCTTCCTCGTGCACCACCGCAGCCAGCTGGCCCGGGAGAAGAACGGACAGCCGATCTGCCGCGACTGCGAGTGAGGCGGCGGTCTGCGATGGCAGGCTCGATCCCGTTCCGCAAGCGCTCCTCCCGGCAGCCCACAGCGGCCCTGGGGGCCGCCGGGGAGCCCTCCGGCGGCCCGGCGGCGTCCGGTGCCGCGGAGGAGGGCGAGCCGGGCCGCTCGGCCGCGCTCGCGGCTGCCGCGCGCCGTGGCGCGGTGGTGCAACTCAAGAAGAGCGGCCGGGGCGTGCGGGCGGGCCTGGGCGCCGTCGCCGACCTGATCGTCGCGAACGCGCCGCGCATCCCGGTGCGCGACCTCGCGACCCTGCGCAGGCAGTTCCCCGGGCTCGGGCCCGAGGAGCTCGCGGACAAACTGGTGGCCGGTGCCGTCCACGGCACCTCCACCGTCGGTGCGGGCGTCGGGGCGGCGGCCATGCTGCCCGTGCCGCCCGCCATGCCCGCCGAGCTCGCGGCGGAGATCATCGGAGTGGCCGCCGTGGAGTTCAAGCTCATCGCCGAGCTGCACGAGGTCTACGGGCTGCGGGCTCCCGGCACCGCCCGCCAGCGAACCATGGCCTATCTCGGGGCCTGGGCCGACGAGCGCGGCATCGACGTCACGTCCCCCTTGACCGTCAATGCCGCGCTCGGCGGCCAGCTGCGGCGCGAGCTGCGCCAGCGGGTCCTCAAGCGCTCCTTCCGCAACCTGCCCAACCTCGCCCCGTTCATGATCGGTGCGGCGGTGGGCGCGGTGATGAACCGCAGGGACACCAGGAAACTCGCCGAGAAGGTCCGTGCGGACCTGCGCGGGCGGCAGGTGCCCTGGGGCGAGCTGCCCGAGGAGGGCCTGGGCCTGGCCTAGGCCGGCCTTGCGCGCACGTTCCGCCCGCCGTTCCTCACGCCGTGGCGGCGGTCGTCAGCGCGGCGGCCAGGCGCTCGGGGGAGCGGGTGGACAGGTACAGGTACGGCGTGGGGTCGGCCGGGTCGGTGACCTCCACGCGCAGGGCCGTGGGCACATAGCCGCGCAGCAGCATGAAGGCGCGAACGTCGGCCTTGTGGGTGCGCCAGGCGCGCGCCTCCTCGGCGTCCAGCACCTCGGGCGTGCCCAGGGCCGTCAGCGGGATGCGGGCGTCACCCGCGACGAGGGAGTCGCCCACCACACGGATGCGCACCGAGCCGTACGAGCTCACCGCCGCGGCCGCGAGCGCCCCGCCGCCGACCAGCCCGCCGAGCATGGGCAGGGGCCCCAGCGGCAGCAGGATCACCCCCATGGCGATCCCGGCGAGGACCGCGACGAACCACCAGGAGCGGGGGGCGGTCAGGCGTTCTTCGTAAGGCTGCATGTGCACAAGCTTGGCACGGACGGGACCGGGTGCCGTCCGCGCGGGTAAGGTCAGCCCCTGTGAGTGGACGAACGACAGCGCTGACACCGCCGGGGGACGCGGTCCCCCCGGTGCGGCACCCCGAAGCCCCCGCGCCCGGAGAGATCATCGGGTCGCACTACGAACACTGCTTCGGCTGCGGCGGCGGCCAGCCGCACGGGCTGCACCTCGAGGCGCGGGCCGGCGAGGGCGTGAGCGTCACCGCCGAGTTCCGGGTCAGGGAGGCCCATCAGGGGGCTCCGGGCCTCGCGCACGGCGGGGTGCTGGCCACGGCCCTGGACGAGACGCTGGGGTCGCTGGGCTGGCTGCTGCGCGTGATCGCGGTGACCGGCCGCCTGGAGACGGACTTCGTGCGTCCCGTGCCGGTGGACACCGTGCTGCACCTGCAGGCCGAGGCGCTGGCCGTGCACGGCCGCAAGATCTACTGCACGGCCACCGGTCGCATCGGCGGCCCGGACGGCCCGGTCGCGGTGCAGGCGGACGCGGTGTTCGTCGAGGTCAAGGTCGACCACTTCATCGCCAACGGCCGCAAGCAGGAGATCCAGGCCGCCCTCGCCGACCCGGATCAGGTGAAGGTGGCACGAGCCTTCGAGGTGAACCCGTGAGCCGGCAGCCCGTCGACGTCCTCATCAATCGTGTGGATCCCGAGGTGCCCCTGCCCTCGTACGGGCACCCCGGTGACGCGGGCCTGGACCTGGTCACCACCGAGGCCGCGGTGCTGGCACCCGGGGAGCGGGCCGTGCTGCCCACCGGGGTCGCGATCGCGCTGCCCGACGGTTACGCGGCGTTCGTGCACCCCCGCTCGGGCCTGGCGGCCCGCTGCGGGGTCTCCATGGTCAACGCCCCGGGCACCATCGATGCCGGGTACCGTGGAGAGATCAAGGTGATTGTGGTCAATCTGGACCCGCGCGAGAGCGTCCGGTTCGAGAGGTTCGACCGGATCGCCCAGTTGGTTGTCCAGCAGGTCGAGAAGGTCCGCTTCCACGAGGTGGCGGAGCTTCCCGGCTCGGCACGGGGCGAAGGGGGCTTCGGGTCCACCGGTGGCCACGCTGCCGTGGGGAATGGATTCGCTTCGGTCGCCTGCGACCGGGAAGGACAGTGACGTGTTCGGTCGTCGCCGCAAGCGCAGCGAGGACGTTGTCGGGCCGGATCGCCTCGACGACGTGACCTCCGAAAATTCGGCTGAGGACCCCCTGGCGGGCGAAGCCGCGCAGGGCAGCGAGATGCGGGTCCGGCTGGAGCCGGGCCCCCGCCCCGACGGGCCGTGGGACGTCTCCGAGGTGCGGGACCCGGCCGACGGCCGGGTCGACCTGGGCGGGCTGTTCGTGCCCGGCGTCGAGGGCATGGAGCTGCGCGTCGAGGTCGCCGGTGACGCCATCGTCGCCGCGACGGTGGTGCTGCGCGACAGCGCCGTCCAGCTCCAGGCGTTCGCCGCCCCCAAGCGCGAGGGCATCTGGCCCGAGGTGCGCGAGGAGATCGCGGCCGGCATCACCCAGCAGGGCGGTGTCGTGGACGAGGTCGAGGGCCCCCTCGGCTGGGAGCTGCGGGCCCAGGTGCCCGTGGCGCTGCCGGACGGCACCCAGGGCGTGCAGCTCGTGCGCTTCGTCGGCTGTGACGGTCCGCGTTGGTTCCTGCGCGGCGTCATCTCCGGCCAGGGTGCGGTGCAGCCGCAGACCGCGGGGCTGCTGGAGCAGATCTTCCAGGACACCGTCGTGGTGCGCGGGCAGGGCCCGATGGCCCCGCGCGACCCGATCGTCCTGAAGCTGCCCGAGGACGCCCAGATGGTCGCCGAGGGGCTCCAGCAGGAGTCGTCCGGCTCCCGTTTCGCGGGCGGCGTGGACCGCCTGGAGCGGGGCCCGGAAATCTCCGAGGTGCGCTGACGCACCAAACGGGTACGGCCGCCTTTCCGGCGGCCGGAATCGAGTGTTTCACCGGGCCGGAATCCGCACTGCGGGTTCCGGCCCGGTCGTATTTACGCAGGTCCTCCGCGGCCGCGTATGGATCGCGTCAAGGGCGCGCTAATGGCCGTAAGGGAGGCGTCAACGGCGGTCGTAGGCGCCAGTAGCGGATGTTTCCTCTAGAGGTCCGTTCCTGTCGAACCTCTCTAGGAGCACACGATGGCCGACGTGGCCTTCGTCGTCACCACATGCGCGGTCTTCGCGCTCGTGGCTCTCGTCGCCAAGGGGGTGACGAAGCTGTGACCGTCGAGAACCTTGTCGGCCTGGTCGTGGCCGTCGCCCTGCTGGGCTACCTGATCCTCGCCCTCGTTTTCCCGGAGAGGTTCTGAGCACGCCCATGAGCCCCGTTCTCTCCGGAGTCCTCCAGCTCACCGCCCTGATCGCCGCACTCGCCCTGGTCTATCGCCCGCTCGGCGACCACATGGCCGCGGTCTACAGCTCCGGCAAACACCTGCGCGTGGAGAAGTGGACGTACCGCCTGATAGGCGCCGACCCCGACGCCGAAATGCGGTGGCCGGCCTATCTGCGCGGCGTCCTCGCCTTCTCCTTCGTGGGCGTTCTCTTCCTCTACCTCCTCCAGCGCGTCCAAGGCGTTCTGCCGAAGTCGCTCTCGCTCGGCTTCCACGCCATCAGCCCGGACCAGGCCTTCAACACCGCCGCCTCGTTCGTCGCCAACACCAACTGGCAGTCGTACTCCGGCGAGCAGGCCATGGGCCACGCCGTGCAGACGCTCGGCCTGGCCGTGCAGAACTTCGTCTCCGCCGCCGTCGGCATGGCCGTCGCCGTCGCCCTGGTGCGGGGATTCGCCCGCTCGCGCACCGGCGAACTCGGCAATTTCTGGGCCGACCTCGTGCGCGGCACCGTCCGCATTCTGCTGCCGCTGTCCGTCGTCGGCGCACTGATCCTCGTCGCCTGCGGTGCCATCCAGAACTTCTCCGGCATCCACGAGATCGGGCAGCTGGCCGGCGGCACCCAGCAGGTGAACGGCGGCGCCGTGGCCTCGCAGGAAGTCATCAAGGAACTCGGCACCAACGGCGGCGGCTATTTCAACGCCAACTCCGCCCACCCCTTCGAGAACCCCGACGCCTTCACCAACCTCTTCGAGATCTTCCTGATCCTCGTCATCCCCTTCGCCCTGACGCGGACCTTCGGCAAGCTCGTCGGCAACGTCCGGCAGGGCTACGCGATCCTGGCCACCATGGGCCTGATCTGGCTCGGCTTCACGGCGCTGATGATGTGGACCGAGTACGCCCATCACGGCGCGGCGCTGCAGGCGGCCGGCGGGGCCATGGAGGGCAAGGAACAGCGCTTCGGCGTCGGCGCCTCCGCGATCTTCGCCACCACCACGACGCTCACCTCCACCGGCGCAGTGGACTCCTTCCACTCCTCCTTCACCGGCCTCGGCGGCGGCATCACCCTGCTGGGCATGATGCTCGGCGAGATCGCCCCCGGCGGCGTCGGCTCCGGTCTGTACGGCATGCTCGTCATGGCCGTCATCGCGGTCTTCATCGCCGGCCTGATGGTCGGCCGCACCCCCGAGTACCTGGGCAAGAAGATCGGCACCCGCGAGATCAAGCTCGCCGCCTGCTACATCCTGATCACCCCGACCCTCGTGCTCGGCTTCACCGCGCTGTCGATGGCCCTGTCCTCGCCGCCGGAGTCGATCCTCAACACCGCCGGCAACTCGGTGGACGGCAGTGGCGCACACGGCTTCTCCGAGGTGCTCTACGCCTTCACCTCCGGCGCCAACAACAACGGCTCGGCCTTCGCCGGCCTGAACGCCAACACTCCCTGGTACAACACCACCATCGGCCTGGCCATGCTGCTCGGCCGCTTCCTGCCGATGGTCTTCGTCCTGGCGCTCGCCGGTTCGCTGGCCGAGCAGCAGCCCGTCCCCGAGACCGCGGGCACCCTGCGCACCGAGAAGCCGCTCTTCGCCGGCCTGCTCGTCGGCGCGATCATCGTCATCACCGGCCTCACCTACTTCCCGGCCCTGGCCCTTGGCCCGATGGCGGAGGGACTTTCATGAGCACCACCACCCCTGTCCGTACCGCCACCGAGGACTCCGGCCGGGCCGCCGGCCACGGCGGCGGCCACGAGCCCGGCCGGGTCCCCTCCGGCCTGTTCGATCCCGCGCAGCTGATGAAGTCCCTGCCGGACGCCTTCCGCAAGCTCGACCCGCGGGTGATGGTCAAGTCCCCCGTGATGTTCGTGGTCGAGGTCGGCTCGGTCGTCACCACCGGCCTGGCCCTCGCCCACCCCGGCGACTGGTTCGGCTGGGCCATCACCGTCTGGCTGTGGCTGACCGCGGTCTTCGCCAACCTCGCCGAGGCCGTCGCCGAGGGCCGCGGCAAGGCCCAGGCCGACACCCTGCGCAAGGCCAAGACCGACACCGTCGCCCGCCGGCTGAGCGCCGGCGGCGCGGAGGAGTCCGTGCCCGGCACCGAGCTGCGCGTCGGCGATCTGGTGGTCTGCGAGGCCGGCGACGTCATCCCCGGCGACGGCGACGTCGTCGAGGGCGTGGCCTCCGTCGACGAGTCGGCCATCACGGGCGAGTCCGCGCCGGTCATCCGCGAGTCCGGCGGCGACCGTTCGGCCGTCACCGGCGGTACGAAGGTGCTCTCCGACCGCATCGTCGTCAAGATCACGACGAAGCCGGGCGAGACCTTCATCGACCGGATGATCAACCTGGTCGAGGGCGCCGCCCGCCAGAAGACGCCGAACGAGATCGCCCTCAACATCCTGCTGGCCTCGCTCACCATCGTCTTCCTGCTGGCCGTCCTCACGCTCCAGCCCTTCGCGATCTACGCGAAGGCCGAGCAGACGATGATCGTGCTCGCGGCGCTGCTGGTCTGTCTCATTCCCACCACCATCGGCGCGCTGCTCTCGGCGATCGGCATCGCCGGCATGGACCGGCTCGTCCAGCGCAACGTGCTGGCCATGTCCGGTCGCGCGGTCGAGGCCGCGGGCGACGTCTCCACGCTGCTGCTCGACAAGACCGGCACCATCACCTACGGCAACCGCCGCGCCTCGGAGTTCGTCCCCGTCAAGGGCACGACGGCCGCCGAGGTCGCCGACGCCGCCCAGCTCTCCTCGCTGGCCGACGAGACGCCCGAGGGCCGTTCGATCGTCGTCCTGGCCAAGGAGAAGTACGGCCTGCGCGAGCGCCACGAGGGCGAGCTGGTGGGCGCCGAGTGGGTGCCCTTCACGGCCCAGACCCGCATGTCGGGCGTGGACGTCGACGGCCGCAAGGTCCGCAAGGGCGCCACCGGTTCCGTCGTCGCCTGGGTGAAGGAGAACGGCGGAGCCGTCCCCGAGGACGCCCAGCAGCTCACCGACGCGATCTCCCAGGCCGGCGGCACCCCGCTGCTGGTCGCCGTCGAGGACGACAAGGGCGCTCGCGTCCTCGGCGTCATCCACCTCAAGGACGTCGTCAAGGAGGGCATGCGCGAGCGGTTCGACGAGCTGCGCGCCATGGGCATCAAGACCGTCATGATCACGGGTGACAACCCGCTGACGGCCAAGGCCATCGCCGAGGAGGCCGGCGTCGACGACTTCCTCGCCGAGGCCACCCCCGAGGACAAGATGGCGCTCATCAAGCGCGAGCAGTCCGGCGGCAAGCTCGTCGCCATGACCGGCGACGGCACCAACGACGCCCCGGCCCTGGCCCAGGCGGACGTGGGTGTGGCCATGAACACCGGCACCTCGGCCGCCAAGGAGGCCGGGAACATGGTGGACCTGGACTCCGACCCCACCAAGCTCATCGAGATCGTCGAGATCGGCAAGCAGCTGCTCATCACGCGCGGCGCCCTGACGACCTTCTCCATCGCCAACGACGTCGCCAAGTACTTCGCCATCATTCCGGCGATGTTCGCCGTGGCCTACCCCGGCCTCGACAAGCTCAACATCATGAGCCTGCACTCGCCGCAGTCGGCGATCCTGTCGGCCGTCGTCTTCAACGCGCTGATCATCATCGCGCTGGTGCCGCTCGCCCTGAAGGGCGTGCGCTACCGCCCGATGAGTGCGGACGCCATGCTCCGCCGCAACCTCTTGATCTACGGACTGGGCGGTCTGATCTCCCCGTTCATCGGCATCAAGATCATCGACCTGCTCATCTCCCTCATCCCTGGCATCGGGTGACGTCATGAACAACTCCGTACGCTCCACGGCCCGCCTGGTCGGCGCGGGGCTGCGCGCCCTGCTCGTCCTCACGCTGGTCTGCGGCGTCATCTACCCGCTGGTCGTTACCGGCATCGCCCAGGCCGCCTTCAACGACCAGGCCAACGGCTCGCAGATCACGGTCGACGGCAGGTCGGTCGGCTCCCGGCTGCTCGGCCAGAGCTACGACCTCGACAAGAAGGACAAGGACGGCAACCCCCTGCCCGACCCGAAGTTCTTCCAGGGACGCCCCTCGGCGGCCGGCCCCAACACCGAGAACACGCAGGTCAAGCTCCTGGTCTCCGGCGCCTCCAACCTCGCCGCCGACAGCAGGGTGCTGCTCGACAACGTCACCAGGCGGCGCGCCGACGTCGCCGCCTTCAACGGCGTCGCGCCCGCCGACGTCCCCGTCGACGCCCTGACCGCCTCGGCCTCCGGAGTCGACCCCGACATCTCCCCGGCCTACGCCCGGCTGCAGGCAAAGCGCGTCGCCAAGGCCAACCACCTGCCCGAGGCGCGGGTCGCCGACCTCGTCGCCGACCACGTCCGAGGACGCCGGCTCGGCTTCATGGGCGAGGAGCACGTCAACGTCCTCGAACTCAATGTCGCCCTGCGCGAACTGACGCGCTGAGCCCCGCACCCGTGGGGTAAAGTCGTGGCCCGGCGAGATCCGTGATCTTGCCGGGCCACGACGACATCAGGAGGTGAGACCCATTACCGCTGCGGCAGGCTGGGCGCTCTCACCCGCGACCACGTCCAGGTGACGTCGAGAGAGCGCCCTTCGGTCCCCCGAAAGGCTCTTTCATGTCCCACCCCCTCATCACCAGGCTCCGCGCCGCCGGCTGTGTCTTCGCCGAGGACGAGGCCGCCCTCATCCTGTCCACCGCCCGCACCCCGGCCGACGCCGAGGCCATGGCCGGACGGCGCGCCGCCGGACTGCCCCTCGAACACGTCCTCGGCTGGGCCGAGTTCCACGGCCTGCGCATGGCCGTCGACGCCGGCGTCTTCGTCCCGCGCCGTCGTACGGAGTTCCTCGCGGCCCGCGCCGCGGCCCTGGCCGCACCCGGCTCCGTCGTCCTCGACCTGTGCTGCGGCACGGGCGCGCTCGGCGCGGCTGTCGCCGCCGCCGTCGACGGCATCGAACTGCACGCCGCCGACATCGACCCGGCCGCGGTGCGCTGCGCCCGCCGCAACCTCGCCCCCTTCGGCGGCCGGGTCCACGAGGGCGACCTGTACGCCCCGCTGCCCGGCTCCCTGCGCGGCCGCGTCGACGTACTGATCGCCAACGCCCCCTACGTCCCCTCCGGCGAGATCGCCCTGCTGCCCTCCGAGGCCCGCGACCACGAACCGCTGGTGGCGCTCGACGGCGGCAGCGACGGGCTGGCCGTCCAGCGCCGCGTCGCGGCCGCCGCCCGCGAGTGGCTCGCCCCGGGCGGCCACCTGCTGGTCGAGACCGGCGCACGCCAGGCCGCCCTGACGGCCGCCCTCTTCACGGCCGGCGGCCTGGAGCCGAGCGTGGCCGTGTGCGAGGAGCGCTGCGCGACGGTCGTCATCGGCAAACGCCCGGGAACGCGGCGGCGTTGAGGCCGCCCGGCGGCGCTGCGCACGGCCGTCGGGCCCGTCCGGACCGGCGGCCACGACGCCGTACGGTCCGGCCCCGTCCGGACAGGCGCGTCCGACGGCGCCGGCGCCCCGCGGAGCCCGCCCTGCGCGACGATGAGCGGAACGGCGCGCCGTAGGGGCGCGGGGCCGTGCCGATCCGCGGGCACGTCCTGGCTTGTCGCGCAGTTCCCCGCGCCCCTACGGGCGCACCGTATCCGGTGCAGCGCCCCGTAGGGGCGTCCTGGAGGGCACCACCGCCTCGGTGCCCCCGCAGGGCGGCCGCAAGCACCCGCACCAGGAGTTCATCCAGATCG
>NZ_JBFAPE010000047.1:0-35044 GCF_040675615.1 Streptomyces sp. NPDC049585
CGCCCCCGGCGCGTCGACTGCAGGCCGTCGCTGGCTGATCGCGCAGTTCCCCGCGCCCCTACGGGGCACTGCATGATCCGCCGGACACGCCCTAGTCCTGCGCGCGCTGGGTGACGGGGGCGTCGGTGTGGTCGCCGAGGAACTCGTACCAGCGGCGCTGCAGGCACACGTACCGCGTGTCCGCCTCGACCAGGCTCAGGAATGCCTGCACCGTCTCCGTCAGACGCTGCTGACCGGATGGTTCGGCGAGCAGGCCGTCGTCGGTGAAGCCCTGGTGGGAGCGGGCCAGGCTGAACATGTCGGGGTAGACGCGGGCCCCCAGGTGTTCCAGCGGGATGCGCAGCGTCCACAGGCCGCGGTTGCCGCCGACCAGCGAGGGGGAGGCGGACAGCAGCAGTGCCTGCTTGTCCTTGAACGGCTGCGGCCGGAAGCGGGAGACCCAGTCGATGGCGTTCTTCAGCACGCCGGGCACCGAGGCGTTGTACTCCGGGGAGGAGATCACCATCGCGTCGCAGCGCGCGATCCGGTCGTGCAGGGCCCGGGCGCCCGCCGGCAGGCCCTCGGCCTCCTCCGCGTCACCGTCGTACAGCGGCATGTCGAACTCGCGCATCCTCGCGTGATCGACGTCGGCGCCGGCTTCGGTGAACAGCCGGGCGGCCAGGGAGGCCAGGCGGGCGTTCAGTGACCCGGCCCGCAGCGCGGCCCCGAACACCAGGATGCGCAACGGGCCGGGGTGGGCATCGGTGGCCATGAGCACGTCCTCCCGGCGATCCGCCTCGGCAGCGCGCCGGCACGACGCCGTACGCTCCCCCAGCATCGCGCGGCCGACAGTCACGGGACGACCGGACGTCGGCCGACCGGGTTACGGTCGGCCGGGTTACGGCGCGAAGGCGTATGTGCGCTCCGTCAGGCACCGGCCGGGCGGAGCGGCTCGCGCCGCATCGCCCACAGCACCGGCCCGCCGCCGGGCAGCTGCACCTCTTCGCGCACGACGAAGCCGAAGTGCTCGTAGACGGGGAGGTTGTCGGGCTTGGAGGACTCCAGGTAGACGGGCATGCCCGCCGCGTCGGCCTTGGCCAGCCCCGAGCGCAGCAGCGCGGATCCGTGGCCCTGGCCCCGGGCGTCCGGGTCGGCGCCGATCACGGCCAGGTACCAGTGCGGCTCCTGCGGCGCGTGCGCGGCCGCCGCCTGGACGGCGTCGCGGAACACCGGGGCCCGGTCGCCCAGGATCTCCTGCAGCTCCTGGATCGTCCCCGCATCCGGAACGGCCTTCTCCTGCCCCTCCGGCGCCACCCAGAACGCGGCCGCGGCATCGGTGCGCTCGCACACGCCGTGCAGGGCGTACTGCCGGGTGAAGAGCGTGGTGAAGTAACGGCCCAACTGCACCTCGCGCGAGGCGTCGTCGGGGAAGAACCAGCGCATCATCGGGTCGTCGTCAAAAGCCCGGGCCAGAGCGCGGCTGATCGGTTGGACGTCGTCGAGCGTCGCCATCTGCGGCGTGTTCTTTATCGGCACATGGGTCATTCTGCACTCACATGATCGACAACTTTCCTGCGGGGTCGTGCAGCCTGCGTGCTCACGAAGGCTGTCGCGTAATCCGGGTGCCCCTTCCCGGCTGCCCCGGTAGCCTGCGCCACCATGGCTTCGGAACTGCAACGCCCTCCACTTCGGGCGGACGAACGCACCGCGCTCATCGGCTGGCTGGACCTGCAACGCCGGATCCTGCGCTGGAAATGCGAGGGGCTCGACGACGAGGACGCGCACCGTCGCGTCATCCCGACCTCACCGGCCATGACCATGGCCGGTCTCGTCTCCCACATGCGCTGGACGGAGCACATGTGGCTGGAAGTGTTGTTCCTCGGCGGCGACGAAAAGCAGAACCCTGCGTTCGACGAGTTGAGCGAGGACGCCGACTGGCACACCGACGGCCGCCCCCTCTCCGAGCTCCTCGCGGAATACGAGGCCCAGTGCGCCCGCAGCAACGAGATTGTCGCTGCAGCTTCTCTGGATGACATCGGCCGACACCCCGGCTTCCACTCCGGTGGCGCCAACCTCCGCTGGATGCTGATCCACCTCGTCGAGGAGACGGCGCGGCACGCGGGGCACGCCGATATCGTGCGCGAGCTTCTCGACGGCACGAAGGGCTACTACTGAGCGCCGGATTCCCGATGGAACAACGGGAGACAACCGACCCCTTCAGACAAGGAAGGGGTCCCGGTCCCCGGTAGGCCCTGTGTACTCGGCAGTGCTGTGTGCAGCCCACCAGACGTGCCCGAGGAGCACGAGGCTGCTGTACACGGCCATCGCGTCGACGCATCCGCAGTCCCCGGCCTGCTTCCTCAGGTACGCGCGCTGTGCTCGTGTTGCCCGTTCCGCCCAGGAAGCCCGGTCGTACCCGTTGCATGTTCGGCAGGTGGCGAAGTGGTCGAGGCATGCGCCGACTTGCCGGTCGTACCAGGCGCGGTTCGAGCAGCGGGCGCGTACCGAGAATCGGTCGGCCGGCATGACGTCCAGTACCGACTCGGCGCCGCCCTCCTGCAACAGCGGGTTGAACGCATTCAGTACCTGGTCCTGGTAGGGATCGCAGACTGGATGGTCGGTCACCTTCAGGTGGTCGAGGATCTCGACGCTTCGGTAGCGGTAGCAGTGTATTTGCCACAGCAGGAGGCGTCCGGCCGTCAAGAGGGGCCACATCGACTGCTTGTCCACTGCCCATGCCAGCACATCGGTGCAGAAGCGTCCGAGCAATTCGGCGCTCTCCGTGCCGTTGTGCGCCGCGACGATGGTGAAGAAGTTGTTCGCCTCGTTGCCGCGCACGTCGCAGCGGCGGTCGAGCGCGTCGTGCACGCTGAACATCATCATGGTCACGGCTTCGACATGTTCGCTCGTCACGACGCCGTTGTGGGTTCCCTCCAGCAGGTTGAAGAGGGTGATGGTGCGAGCCCCGCTGTTGAGCATCCGGTAGCGCAACGCCTGCGCCTCGTCCCCGTCGACCCGGAGCTCGGTGGCCTTCGGGTGCAGCACATCGAGGTACACGGCCTGGGTCGCCAGGACGAAGCTGTCCATCACCTGGCACAGTGCGGAATCCGGGTGATCGGTCAGGCAGTGCTGAATGTACTGCGCTGTCGCCCGGGAGAGCTCGCCGAGGGACTCGTTCACGTCGGACATGAAGTGGTAGTACTCGGCGAACGTCGCGTACATGGATTGTGCCGACAGGCCGTCGACGCACTTCTCGCATGTGACGCCGCTGTCGAACATGCACCACAAATAGCCGTAGCAGACCTCGGTGAATGCCAGCATCGCCGGCGTCCTGGCGACCGAGATGGCGGTGCTTGCGATGTCGTACAGCGTGTCGTTGCGCGCTACGAATCCCAGTCGCTGGGGGCAGGTCAGGGGAAGGGGAGTTTCCGGAGGGATGGGAATGGTCTCGTCTTCGTCGCGGGTGTTCTCGCCGATGAGGACGTCCTTCCAGCGACCGTCGTACCTGCCGACCGCACATTCCCGGCTCCCGCCGTAGAGGACGTCGAACAGGCCGGTGTCCACCAGCACCCGAAGCCCTTCCAGCGTCAGCTCGGGCAGGGCCGCCGGAACCGGGCCCGGCGCGTCGGACCCACCACAGGCAGCGCAATGCATCACCTTGGGGATGACCTCCGGGCGGACGCGGCGGGCCAGGAGACGTCCGCACGTCCCGCATTGCCCTCGTACGCGGACGGTGGAGCCGTCGTGGTCCACCGGGCACGACGCCCAATGTCGCCGGAGGTCCCCGATCGCCGTCATGCTGTCGATCAACCCGCTGCTGTCGATCCCGTACGGTCGTCCGGTGGTGGGGTGGCCGATCCGAATGCGGACGACAGCACGGTCGGGGGCGCTGCGTGCCAGGGAATCCGCAATCGCCTTCCCTACGCCCGGCGAACGCTCGCGGCACAGCGCCGCGACCTCCGCACTGCTCCCGGAGACGAAGAAGTCGGAGCCCCCGGTGGCCTCTTGTGACTGCGCGGCCACGTCGAACAGGGTCACGCCCCGAAGCTCGTTGACTGCGACCAACTCGGTTCGATCGCACTGCGGTAAGAAACCCTGGGCACGACGGTTGCGTGCGGCTGTCACGGAACCCTCCTCCTTCGGTGGCCGGACAGCGGCCGGTCGCCGACCGCGGGACTGTCGACTCCTTGAAGCTGCCCGCCCGCTCAACGGTCACGCCGCCTCGCCCCCGTTGCCCGTTCACCCGGGTGGCCCACCTGCGGTGGCCGGGCGCGGTGGCGGAGTGGTCGCGTGGAGGGGGGCCGCTCCCCGAGCCGTGCCCCGCGACCGTCGACAGGAGTCGTCATGTCCCTGCACTGGACCCGCGTCGCGGTGCTGGGTTGCGTGGCGGCTGCCACGGCCTGCGCCCTGGCCTGGGCGGGCGCAGCGACGGGGACCACTCCGCGCCTGCTGCCCGCTCCGCAGCTGAAGGTCGGCAAGGCGCAGGCGGATCTGTGCCCGACGCCCGCCGCCGCCAAGGCGCTGGCCGACCAGGGAGTGACGCTCGGTGCCCGGAGCCCGGCGGTGATGGCCCACGTCGGCGACCGTACGTGCGTACGCCTGCCGATGACGCGGGGCTCGTTCGCCATGGACCTCAGCGCGGGGTCCGTACCGGCTGACGGCAGCATCACCTTCACCAAGTCCACGGGCCGGGTCCTGGCCTTCAACGGCCTGGTGTTCGACTTCGGCACGCTCAAGGCCACGGGGACGACCACCATCGATGGTTCGCGGGCCGGCAGGGTCCGGCAGCAGTCGGTCGACCTGTTCACGATGGAGTTCCAGCCGGCCAAGACGAAGATCGACCTCGCCAGGGGTACGGCGGAGGGCGCCGCGGCCCTGGGCCTGGACCAAGGCGGCGACAACGCGCTCAAGGACGCCTTCGGCACCGACCCGCTGCCCGCCCAGGGCACGGTGTTCGATGCCACCGCCGGTGGCGACGTGACGCAGGCGGCGCAGGCGCTCACCCGCAGCCTGCTGCCGTGAGCAGCACGGACGTCGGTGTCCCGGCCTCCGCGGAGGCCATCCGGGTCGAGATCCCGCCGCGGTACTGCCCCCTCCCCTGCGCCGAACACCCCGACGCGCGACGGCTCAACGCGCCGGCGGCGGCCTGGCTGAACGGGTTCGGCCTGTGCCGGGACGGGGCGCAGCACGTACGGATGACCGGCAACGACTGCGCGGGCTTCTACGGGCGCATCATGCCGGGCGCACCGGCCGCCCGCCTGCAGGTCGCCGTGGACTGGTGCGTGCTGATGTTCGCCTTCGACGACCTGCACTGCGACGAGGGGCCTGCCAGCACGCGCACCGGCGGCTTCGCCGCACGCCTGCTGCGCGTACTGGAGGCGCCGGGGGCGGTACGGGACGGATTCGCGGACCCGTTCCTCGCGGCGACCGGCGACCTGGCGGCGCGCTGCCGCGCCCAGGGGATGCCGGTGCAGGTCCGACGCGTGGTGGAGGGGCACAGTGGCTGGTTCCGCGGCGTGCTGTGGGAGTTCGCCTGCCGCCGGCGGGGCCGTACGCCGTCGCTCGACGACTACGCCCGCATGCGGCAGCATGCGGCGGCCGGCGCGGCGACGCTCAGCTGGGCGGAGGTCGTCGACGGCGAGGAGATCCCGGAGCGGGAACTGGCGTCGCCGGCAGTGCAGGCCCTGCGACAACTGGCCTTCACCACGGCCGCTTTCGACGATGACCTCTTCTCGTACGGCAAGGAGCAGTGGCTGGCTGCGCGCAGCGCGTACAGCAATGGGTGCCGGCTGAATCTCGTGGACGTCCTGATCGCGGAACGCTCGCTGTCGCCGGTGGAGGCGATGGAGCAGGCGGTGGCACTGAACAACCGCCTCACGGCACGGTTCCTGCAGCTGCGGGACCAGGTGCGGCAGGGGGCGAGCGAGCCGCTGCGCCGGCACATGGCACACCTGTCGGCGCTGATCGGGGGCAACCTGGAGTGGGGCCTGCGCGCCGGCCGCTACACCGACCCCGACGGCCGCCACCCCGGTGCCGTGGTCACCACCTGCTCCTTCACCGACACGGCCCCACCGGCCGGGCCCCCGGGTATTGCGCCGGTGGCGTGGTGGTGGGAGGACAGCGCCTAGGAGGCGACGGTCACGGCCCGGCGGGTGGTGACGTCGCGGTGGGCGTACGTCGCGAGGGCAAGGGCGACCACCGTGCCGTATGCCCACACGGAGTCGTTGGTCCAGCGGCCCGCGTCGATGCCCAGGACGAGGAACCAGACGTTGGCGGCGTTCAGCAGCGCTGTCACGTACCCCGTCGTGCGCAGCAGGTTCCCGGCGCGTGGGGTGAGGGCCGAGGCGCATCCCAGAAGGGCCGCCATGAGGGTGAGGGAGATGTAGCGGAAGCCGGAGCCCGCGTAGGTGAGCCATGCCGGGTCGGGGAAGGCGATCAGCGTGGCCACGAGCAGGACCGCCGGCAGCCCGAACCGCTTCACGGCCTCTCCCGTCGGGGCGGTCGAGGTCCGGCCCGCCTCCGCGGTGGTGGCGGGGATGGTGGATCCGGGCGTCAGGTCCGGATGCCGGAGGGCACGGGCCAGGGCGCCGGCGTCGGGGTAGCGCCGGGCGGGCTCCTTGCGCAGCAGAGTGAGTACGAGGTCGTCCCAGGCCGCGGGGATCCCCGCGGCCACCGAACCGGGCGCCGGGGGCTCCTCGGTCAGGTGCGCCGTGAGGTAGCCGACCGTGTCCGGGGCCTGGAAGGGCAGGCGGCCCGTCAGCAGTTCGAAGATCAGGCAGCCGACGGCGTACAGGTCGCTGGCCGGCTCGGGGAAGCCGCGCGCCTGCTCGGGGGCCATGTACGGGGGCGTTCCGACGATGAACCCGGTCCGCGTCAGGCGGTCACCGGTGGCGGAGGGGTCGGCGGCCCGCGCGACGCCGAAGTCGAGGACCTTGACGCTGCCGGACGGCGTGACGAGCACGTTCGACGGCTTGATGTCCCGGTGCATGATCCCGGCGTCGTGCGCCGCGGCCAGCGCGTCGCATATCTCGGCGCTCCACTGCGCAACGAGCGCCGGTGCAACCGCGCCGCGGCGCAGCACCGCGTCGAGACCCTCGCCCCGGACCAGTTCCATGACCAGGAACGGGACCCTGTTCTCTCCCTCGCCGGACTCGCCGAGGTCGTGGACCGTCACGATGTTGGCGTGCTGGAGCCCGGCGGTGATGCGTGCCTCGCGCAAGAACCTCGCACGCGCTTCGTCCCCGCGGGTCCCGCCTCCGGCGAGCAGGGAGATCACCTTGACGGCAACAGGCCGGGCCAGGGCTTCGTCGCGCGCCTGCCACACCTGCCCCATACCGCCCTCGCCGAGCAGGCGCCCCAGCCGGTATCGGCCACCGAGAAGCTGCCCCTCCGTCATCGCATCCTCCATCCGCCACGCCCTGCCCGTCCGTGCACCGCGATCCGGTGCAGTCAGGATCATGACGCGGATGGCACGGCCGGCACATCCCCGTGACGATGTGACGAAGCTCTGTCCACCAAGGCGCGCCCTGTGCCGCGGGGAAAGCCGGCTGTGCCCTGTCAGCGGCGTCCGCGGGCGTTGAGGCGGGCGGCCTGGCGGGTGAGGTGGTCGCGCTCGGCGAGGTTGGATGCCTTGTGGGCCGCCTCGGCGTACAGCCGTGCCGCCGTGGCCAGGTCGCCGTCGCGTTCGTGGAGGTACGCCGCCACCGCGGTGTGGCGGGGCAGTGAGGCGTCCAGTTCGGCGAGCGCGGTCAGGCCGGCGCGGGGGCCGTCGGCCTCGCCGACGGCCACGGCGCGGTTGAGGCGGACGACGGGGTTGTCGGTCAGGCGCGTGAGCTCGTCGTACCACTCGACGATCTGCACCCAGTCGGTCTCGGCGGCCGTGGGCGCGTCGGCGTGGAGGGCTGCGATGGCGGCCTGGGCCTGGAACTCGCCCAGCCGGTCGCGGGCGAGGGCCGCCTGCAGGATCGCAACCCCCTCGGCGATCAGCACCGTGTCCCAGCGGCCGCGGTCCTGCTCGGTGAGCGGTACCAGGCTGCCGTCGGGCGCGGTCCGGGCGGCGCGGCGGGCGTGGTGGAGCAGCATGAGGGCGAGCAGCCCGGCCACCTCCGGGTGGTCGATGCGGGCCGCGAGCTGCCGGGTGAGCCGGATGGCCTCGGCGGCGAGGTCGACGTCGCCGGAGTAGCCCTCGTTGAAGACCAGGTAGAGGACGCGCAGCACGGTGGCGACGTCGCCGGGCCGGTCGAAGCGCACGTCGGCCACCGTGCGCTTGGCCCGGCTGATGCGCTGCGCCATGGTCGCCTCGGGTACCAGGTAGGCCTCGGCGATCTGGCGGGTGGTCAGCCCGCCGAGGGCGCGCAGCGTGAGCGCGACCGCCGATGCGGGGGTCAGGGACGGGTGGGCGCACAGGAAATACAGCTGGAGCGTGTCGTCCACCGCGGGCGCGGGCCCGGGCGCCGGCTCCTCCTCGACGAGCTCCTCACGTCGGCGGCGGGCGGCGTCCGAGCGGGCCGCGTCGAGGAACTTGCGCCAGGCGACGGTGACCAGCCAGCCCTTCGCATCCCGCGGCGGGTCGGTGGGCCAGACGCGGAGCGCCTCGACGAGCGCGTCCTGCACGGCGTCCTCGGCCGCCGCGAAGTCGGCTCCGCGGCGGACGAGGACGGCGAGGACGCCCGGTACGAGGCGCCTGAGCAGGAGCTCGTCCATCAATGAGGGCACTCCGTGGTGCTGGGCTCCGCGGCCAGGAACGGGCGCACCTCCAGCCACTCGTGGATCGGCTTGCCGCCCGCCCCGGGGGCGGCCGACAGTTCCCCGGCCAGCTGGACGGCGCGCTCGTGGCTGTCGACGTCGATGATCATCCAGCCGGCGATGAGGTCCTTGGTCTCGGCGAACGGTCCGTCGGTGACCGGCGGGCGCCCCTCACCGTCGTAGCGGACCCACTCCCCCTCGGGGGCGAGCGCCTGCCCGTCGACGAACTCGCCGCTCTTCTCCAGCCGGGCCGCGAAGTCGTGCATGAACTGCACGTGCGCGGAGATCTCCTCCGGCGTCCACTGGTCCATCGGCACGTCGTTCACCGGAGCCGGAGCGCCGCGGTAGTGCTTGAGCAGCAAGTACTTGGCCATGATGGTTCTCCTCGGTGCTGGTGCGACCCATTGTGGTCGCGTTCACCCCGGGGACGGAGCCGGCCACGGGTTCTCGACATCGCCGTCCAAGATTTTTTGCGCGGGCCCGACTACGGTCCGGCCGTGCCGCTCGGGTGTCCGGAGGGGCAGGTGACGGCCCAGGCCGCCTCGATCATCCGGAAGATCTCGTCCACCGCGGCTTCCGGATCGGCCTCTTCACGAGCCAGCGAATAGGCGTCGATCACGAATCTCGCAATCGTCCGGCAGGCCGTCGTGGTCAGTGGCAGGTCGGGGTCGTCGGCCATGGCCGTTGCCAGCGACTCCGCGTGGCGCAGTCGGATCGACTCCTCGTACTGCCGCAGAGCGGGTGATGCGTCGATCATGCGCCAGACGGGGGCGGCGCTGTCCGCCGTGCAGTGGCGCACCAGGGCCCGGATCTCGCGGCGCAGCGCGGGGATGAGCGGCTCGTGGGGTGCCCGATCGGTGACGGCCCGGGTGAGGCGTTGCTCGAAGTCGTGGTCCTGCTCGAAGACCAGGGCCTCTTTCGAGGCGAAGTGGGAGAAGACCGTGGTGACGGCCACGTCGGCCTCGGCGGCCACGTCGCGGATGCCCACCGTGTCGTACCCGCGTTCCAGGAAGAGCCGCAGGGCGGTGTCGGCGATCTTCTGGCGGGTCGCTGCCTTCTTGCGTGCGCGGCGTCCCATCGGCTCCGTCATGTCCGTCATGGACTCACGCTATCAGGTGTGAAATCACAACCGCTTCAAAACCCTAACCGTTAGTGTTACGGTCCCCGGCATGAAGAAAGTGAGCTTCGCCGAGTTCGGCGGTCCGGACGTGCTGCAACTCGTGGACGCCGAGGAGCCCCATGCGGGCCCCGGCCGGATACGCATCGCCGTGCGGGCGGCAGGCGTGAACCCCGTCGACTGGAGGATCCGTGAAGGTCAGGTCCTCGGCGCCCATCCGGTCGAGTTGCCCTCCGGGGTCGGGCTGGACGCCGCCGGGGTGGTGGACGAGGTCGGCGAGGGCGTCGAAGGAGTCGAGGTCGGCGACCGCGTGTTCGGCGAAGGCACAAGTACTTATGCCGAGTTCGCCGTGCTGTCGGCCTGGGCCCGTATGCCCGAGGGCCTGACGTTCGAAGAGGCGGCCGGATACCCGTCCGTGGTGGAGACCGCGCTGCGCATCCTGCGCGAGGTCGGTGTGCAGCCCGGTCAGACGCTGCTGGTCAGCGGTGCGTCCGGGGGCGTCGGATCGGCGGTGCTGCAGATCGCCCGCGACCGCGGCATCACGGTGATCGGCACCGCCGGGGCCGCGAACCAGGAGTACCTGCGCGGGCTGGGTGCCCTCGCCACGACGTACGGCCGGGGCTGGGTCGAGCGGGTACGACACCTCGGCCGGGTCGACGCCGCCCTCGACCTGGCCGGCTCGGGCGTGATCCGCGAGCTCGTCGAGCTCACCGGGGACCCGGAGAAGGTGGTCTCCATCGCCGACCTCGGTGCGCCGGAACTCGGCGTCCGGTTCTCCGGCATGGCCGGGAGCGTACCGGACGCGCTCGCCGAGGCCGTCGACCTCATCTCGCGGGGAAAGCTCCACATCCCGGTCGAGAAGTCCTACACGCTCGCCGATGCTGCGGCAGCGCACATCGACAGCCATGCCGGCCACACGCGCGGGCGGCGGGTCCTGGTCGTCCGAAAGGTCGTCTGAAAGGCGTCCGAAGCTCGGAGCGCGGCTCAACGGCCCCGAGGGGTGAGAGCCAGGCCGACGCGGCCGCGAGGCGGTAGCGCCACGGCCAGGCGCGGACGGGGGTCGCCGGTGACGTGTACGTCGTAGCGACTCAGCACGGTGGCCAGGACGAGCACCGACTCCATGGCGAAGAACGCCTGCCCCACGCACTGGTGGGCGCCGTCCCCGAAGGGCAGGTAGGCCAACGGATGTCGCCTCCGTACGGCCTGTCTCTCGAACCGGCCGGGATCGAAGCGCAGCGGGTCGGGCCAGAACGCGGCGAGCCGGTGGGTGAGGTACGGGGAGAGGACGACCGTGGTGCCGGCCGGCACGGGCACCCGGCCGCTCCATTTCCGTAAATATCACAGAACCATCGGAACGCCTCTGTCCGGGACATCGGCCACAAAGGCCTTTGACCAGCCCGGACAGCCAACCCCTGTCCGGGACAGCCGGCTGCCGTTGCTCCGCATCGCCGCCCGAGCCAACCTTGCGGCTTGCCGACCGGGGGGTTGCCCCGGCCGCACCCTTCACCGCTCAAAGGAGTGTGCGATGCGCATCCGTTCCACGCTCGGCGTCCCTCTCGCGGGAGCCGTCCTTGCCCTCGGCACCGCCGTCGTCCCCGCTCACGCTGCCGGCACGCCTGTCGCACCTGTCGCACTGGGCTGCATCACCGAGACCCAGAACGCGAAAGACGCAAACGGGAACGTCCGGGGTTACGCCCACTACCAGTACTGCCAGTGGGCCGATCGGGTGACGGTCAACGGCACATTGACCGACTACAGCTTCGACGGGTACTGCAGCAAGATCGAGGTCAACTTCAGCACGGGCGGCTACCGCTACAAGCAGACCTGTACCGACCCCACCAGCTTCAGCTGGACCGAGAGGGGAGCGACCGCCGCCCACATCAGCGCTTACGCGTTCTAGGGCGGCGGCTCCGCACCTGCCGGCCTCGTGCCCCGCCACCCACCGCCGAGCCGCCGAGCCGCCGAGCCGCCGACCGGGCCATGGACGACGCGCTTCCAGCAGTCCATGGCCCGCCGGGCAAGCCTCGACGAGAGCTTGTGGAATGAAATGAAGACCTGCCCTGACGGCAGGCTCGGAGGCGCTACTGTGCCGGTGCGCCCCGTAGTGGTCGCGGAGTTGTGCCAACGGACGCGCCGCGCCGGCCGGCGCGGTTGCACGAGGAGGATGCCCTGTGTCGTCGCCCTGTGACCCCGAGAACGCACCCGCCGGCGATGTGGGCACCGCGCTCATGATGGTCGACTCCCGACTCAAGGCCATCTACGACGGCAAGACGGAGACCGATCCCGAACAGCAGGACATGATCGACCGGTTCGCCGCGTCACTGGGCCCCGGGGGAGCCAACGACGTGCTGGACGGGACGTGCACGCTCATCTTCATGTATATGCAGTGGCTGCGGATGGCCTACGAGGCCCAGGACGAGGACGTCATCGACTACGTGGTGCCCAACCTGGTGGGTTCGATGCGCCTGATGCCCAAGAGCGTCAAGCCCGAGGTCATCCCCACCATGGCCGGCCTGCTCGTGGCCGCCGGCACCGGGCTGAGCCCCAACCTGTGGCGCCGGCAGTACGGGTTCTGGACCAAGGACGAGCTGACTCCGCTGGAGGCCACCGCCTTCCTGCTCGCGGAGCACATCAACCGCATCACCGACGACCGCAACTTCGCCACCCGCATGATCACCCAGGCCCTGGCCGCTTCGGACGCGGACGAGGCCAGGAGGAACAAGGACGACGACTGACGACTGAGGACTACCGCTGTGCCGCAGCCCGGCGCAGATGGCGACTCACATCGCCGACCAGGTTGATACGGACCCGCCGCTCGGCGAAGCGCCACTGCCCGTTGCGGCGCTCGAAGCGGTCACGTACGACCGGCGGCAATCGATTGCAGCGGCAGCTCGGGCAGTGGGTGACGCGATGTGGACATGCTCCCCTCCGAAGGGAACGGGCGGCCCGAGGGCGGCCTCAGTGCGCCGCACTGCCGGGAAGTCGCCGGGACACCAGCGCGAAGACGGTGCCGACCACGGCGAAGAAGAACCCGATCCCGCCCACGATCAGCGGCGGCAGCCACAGGGACGCAAATCCCTTGATGCGCGCGTCCTCGGGGGAATCCGCGCGGTAGAGCACCTCCACTCGTTCGCCGACCTCGTACGACGGCGGATTGGTGCCCGTCGAGTCCCGGAATTTCCTGCGCACGCCGTCCTTCGAGGTGAACTCGATCACCGGGTACGCCGCAGCCTCGTCGTCCGCCCGTGACCTGCGGGATCCGCCGCTGTGGCCGTGCTCCCAGTCCAGGGCCACCACCGTGCCCGGGGTCCGCTCCGCGTCGTTCAGGTAGGAGACCGACACGCCTGCAAGGACCAGGCCGATGACCAGGAGCAGCCCGCCGACGGAGAACATCCCGATGGTGACCCACCGGATGACGGCCCGAGTCTGCGCCCGGTTGTGCGCCCGCCCCTGTATCTCGATCACGTCCACGTCCCTGCCTACTTCACCGTGTACGAGCACTGCTTGCCGGACGTGCCGTTCTGGTTGTCCGCCACCTTCTTGCCGTCGACGGTGATGGAGCAGGCGGCCTCGTGCAGCATGCCGTCGGAACCGGTGACGGAGCCGGGGACGACGGAGACCAGCTGACCGACCTTCTTCTCGGCGTCCGTCGTCAAGGTGACGGTGGCCGTCTTCTTCCAGGGCAACTGCACCTGCTCCATGTTGTTGGTGTCCAGGTTGTAGTAGACCGACGACGTGCCGGTGCCCAGGACCTCCAGCGTCACCTCGTGCTTGACCTCGCCGCTCTTGGCCTTGCTGCTTCCGCTGCCCGGCTTCGCGGACGCGGACGCGGACTTGCCGGCGGCCGCCGGGTGCTCGTCGCTGCCGCAGCCCGTCAGTACGACCGCGGTCAGGACCAGAGCCGTACCGGTGATGATCTTGCGCATGTCTCCCCTTCAGTGGACAAGTGAACGATCTTAAGGGGGACGCTCCCCTCGTGCTCCTGTGCGCCTCCCCGGTACGCGGCACGGGCGCGGTCGGTGTCTCGTTGACGGCATGTGGGTGGTTTCGGGCGGGCGCGGATGCAGCGGCGCATCGGGCTGGGCGTGGCCTGCTCGGCGCTGGTGGTGATGGCCGTCGTCCTGTGGGGGAACGGCGGCGACAAGAACAACGCGGCCTCGCTGTGGGTCTCCGTCGTCTCCGCGGTCGTCTCGGTGTGCGCCTTCGCCGCCGACCTCCTGCGCACCCCGGACGCCGACCGCGGTCCGGCGCCGCGCAGCCGGCGGCAGCGCGCGGCCGACGCGCTCGCCGACGCGGTGCAGGAGCAGTGGACGAGGGAGGCGCAGTTACGGCGGTTGCAGGATCCCGAGCCGTTGAACGTCGGCTGGTCCCGGCTCGGGCCGCCGCTGGCCGACCACCGGCAGAACGTCCTGCGGGGCAGGCCGCTGCCCCCGCCGCGCGACGGCGACCAGCGGCTGGACCGGATCGTGCGGGCTTTTGGGGCACTGCCGTCGCGCCGGCTGGTCGTGCTGGGCGAGCCGGGGGCGGGCAAGACGGTGCTCGCGGTGCAGTTCGTGCTGGGTACGCTCGCGGTCCGGCGCCCCGGCGGTCCCGTACCGGTGCTCTTTGCGCTGGCGGGCTGGGATCCGCGGGCCGTCACGCTGCGCGAGTGGCTGGCCGGCCGCCTGGCCGCGGAGTACCGTCCGCTGGCCGCCGTCTCGGGCGAGCGCACCCTGGCCCGTGAACTGCTGGACGCCGGCCTCGTCCTGCCGGTCCTCGACGGGTTCGACGAGCTGCCCCGGGCGGTGCACGGTGATGCGGTACGGCGCCTCAACGCGGAACTGGACGCCCGCCTGCCCGTCCTGCTGACCTGCCGCACCACCGCCTGGTCGCGCGCCGTGGAGTCGGGGGACGTGCTCACCGCGGCGGAGGTCGTACGGCTCGATCCGCTCGCCCCGGCCGCGGCCCGGAGCTACCTGGAGCGCACGACCCGGCCGGACGAGCACGGTACGACCGCCTGGACGCCGGTCCTGCAGTGCCCTCCCGAGCCACTGGCCACGGTGCTCAGGACGCCGCTGATGGTGGCGCTGGCCCGGACGGTCTACGGGGACGCCTCCCGCGATCCGGCCGAGTTGACGAACGCCACGCGCTTCCCCACGGCGCACAGCATCGAGGAGCACCTGCTGGACGCCTTCGTGCCGGCGGCCTTCGCCGGCGGGCCCGGCAGCACCTGGCAGCCGCAGGCCGCGCACCGCATCCTGTGCCGACTCGCCCGCGACCTGGGCAGCCGGGACGCCGTGCAGGGCACATGGCGGTTCGCCTGGTGGGAGGTGCCCGCGGCGATGCCGCCACTCCTGCGCGTCCTGGGCCCCGCCGCTCTGTCGCTGCTGATGGTGGCCACGGTGCTCGTACCGCTCGCCCGGTTCGGTGACGGCGTCGTCGGTGACTGGGACACCCCGCTCTCCGCCGTCCTCAACCTCCTCGGCGACTTCACGGGACTGGGCTTCGGGCTCGCCGTCCTCCTGCCCGCCACGGCCGACAGCCCGCAGGGGCTGCGCCGCCTGGTGCGCATGGCCGTGACGTTCACGGGGGCGGTGGCGGTCGTCGCGGTGTGCGTGGGCCTGCTGTGCCCTCCCGTGCTCGGGTTGCGGCTGGGTGGCGTCGTCACGCCGCGCCCGGTCTGGTTCCTCAACGGATGCTGCATGGGGCTCATCCTGGCAATGCTGTTCGCGGTCGCCGGTCTCCCCCGCCGCCCCCTCCCCCTCGGCCTGCCGTGGGCCGGCGGACACAACGGCAGCGCAACCGTCCGACTGCTGGGCGTGCTGGTCACGGTCGCCGGAGTCGTCCTCCTGTGCTGCGGGGAGGTGCTGCCGGCCACGACCGCTCTGGTCGCGGGCGTCATGCTGGGCGTGGCGGGGCAGCGGTACGCCGAACGGGTCGTCGCCCAGTACACGAGCCCCGCCGCGGTCCTCAAGGGGTTCGCCGGCGGCCTCCTGCGCGGCTTCGTCGTCTGTACGGTCGTCGGGGTGGCCGCCGCGGCGGTCGTCGGCGGCATCACCGGGCTCTTCGCGGCGCAGGAGGTCCGGTCGGCGCACCTGCCGGCGGACGGGTCGGTGAGCGAGGGCTGGCGCCTGCGCACGGCGGCGGACGGCACCCGTACCGCCACCTCCACCGGGCCCTACCGGGGCGAGCTGCTCGTCGGCCGGCGCGGCGAGCCCCCGTTGGCCGTACCGCGGCACGCCCGCATCGCCCGCAACGGGCGCCGGGTGGAGCACTTCGAGCGGGTGGTCCGGATCAGCATGGAGCCCGCGGGCCCGGTGCTGACCGCCCCCGGCCTGCCCCGGGCCGACGCCTGGAACGTGGCGCTCGGGCTGCCCCGGCCCGTCCACCTGTGGCTCGCCGAGCGTCCCGCCCCCGTCGTCGTCCGCGACGCCACGCTGCCCCTGCTGGGTTTCGGGGCGCTGATCGGGGCCGTCGGCGGCTGCGCGTCCGGCGTGTACCGGGCCCTGAGCGTGCCGTCCGACATGGTGCGGGCCGCCGGCCCGCGCAGCACCTTGCGCGCCGATCGCGCCGCCACGCTTGCGCGCAGCGCGACCGCGGCCGTCCTGGCGGGCGGGGTATGCCTGGCGCTGGTCCTCCTGGTGGGCCGCGGCGGCCGCTTGGGCACCATGCACACCGAACTGTGGGTGCCGGTCGGCACCTCGGCGCTCGCGCTCAGCGCCTGGGGGCGGCTGTGCGTCGCCCGCGTCTGGCTCGCCCTGACGGGGCGGGCGCCCTGGCGGCTGATGGGGTTCCTCGCCGAGGCACACCGCCGCGGTGTGCTGCGGCAGTCGGGTGCCCATTACGAGTTCCGTCACCTGCGCCTGCAGCACCGCCTGGCGGGGGCGCCGGACGACGCGGGCACGCGGCGCGTCCCGGCCCCGGCGCCGTAGTTCTGCCCGCGTCGTCGCTCAACCGGCGCGCCGTCGTTCAACCCGCGCGCCGTGGGTCAGCCGGTCAGCTGTGCGCGCAGCTGCTGCTTGTCCGGCTTGCCGGCCGCCGTCAGGGGAATGGCGGGGACGAGCTGCAGCGCCTCGGGGGCGTAGAGGCGTCCCTTGCGGGCGGTGACGAAGTCGCGGATCTCCTCCAGCGACGGCCGCTGCCCGTCCGCGGGCACCACGGCGGCGTGGACGTGCTCCACCGACTGCTCGTCCCGGCTGCCGAAGACCGCGCACTGGGCGACGGCGGGATGGCGCAGCAGCAGATCCTCCAGTTCCGCCGGGTAGACGTGGCCCCCGACGACCACGATCATCTCCTTGATCCGGTCCACGATGTAGAGGTAGCCGTCCTCGTCGAGATAGCCGACGTCGCCGGTGTGCACCCAGCCGTCCCGCAGCACCTGGGCGGTCAGTTCCGGCTGCTTCCAGTAGCCCTGCATGACGTACGGCGAGCGCACCTGCACCTCGCCCGGCTCCCCGGGCGGCAGGGTGGTGCCACCGGCGTCCCGGATGGCGATCTCCACCCCGGGCAGCGCCCGGCCGACCGTCAGATGCCCGCCGGGGCCCGTCCGTTCCTGGTCGCCGGGGCCGGCCTCGGTGATGTGCTGCGCCTCGGCCTGCCCGTACAGGCCGTGGAGCACCGGCCCGAAGGCCTTGGCCGCCTGCCGCAGCCGGGCCGGCGAGGCGGCGGTGCCGCCGTAGGTGAGGCGGCGCAGGCCGGACAGGTCGGTGGTCGGCAGGACCGGGTGGTCCAGCAGCTGGTACAGCAGGGGCGGCAGCAGCCAGGTGTGGGTGATGCGCTCGCGCTCGATCGTGGCCAGGACGTCCCCGGCATCGAAACCGTGCCGCAGGACCACCGAGCCGCCCTCGTGCAGCGCCATGTCGGCGAAGATGCCGGCGAGATGCGCGAGTGCGGTGCAGGCCAGGTAGCGGGGCGGGTCGCCGGCGTCCGCGAGCGGGTGGTCGAGGCCCGTGCGGTACGAGCCGTGGGTCATCCGGATGCCCTTGGGGATGCCGGTGGTCCCGCCGGTGTGCCGGATGCACCAGTCGTCGTCCGGGCCGACCCGGCCGCGCATCGGCCGGGCCGGGTGGCGGGCGGCCGCGGCCAGGACGTCCTCGGCGAAGCCGCTCGGGCCCAGGGAGAGCATGGCAGGCACGCCGCCGAGCCGCAGCAGCTCCTCGGCGGTCGCATGCCGCTGGTCGTCCACCAGCAGCAGGGAGGACTCCACGCTGGCCATGATGTGCGCCATGGTCGGCGGGCTCATGCCCTCGTACAGGCCGACCACCCGGCCACCGGCCAGGTTGGCGGCGTAGCGGGCGACGAGGGCCTCGGCCGTGTTGCCGGTGAGCAGGGTGACGGTGGTGCCGCGGCCCACGCCGCGCTCGGCCAGCTCCGCGGCGAGCCGGTGGACCCGGTCGCGCAACTCGCCCGCGCGGATCACGAGCCCTTCGGCGGTGGTGACGGCGGCCTGCTCGGGGTGGGCGGACAGCACGTCGAGGACGGCCTCCACGTAGCTGCGGAAACCGCCTTGCCCATGCCCTCCGGCGTGCTGCTGCTGGCTCATCGCTGCTGCTCTCCCTTGTCGGACCTTTGCCGGACCTTGCCTGGTCTTGCCGGACCTTGGCGGACCTTGTCGGGCCCTGTCAGGCCTTGTCGGAATGTCCCCTCGATGCCGTCGACGCTAGTGCCGCCCGCTCATACCTTCCACGACCGGTTCCGCCATGTGCTCATGACGCGCTGGGCATGAGGTGTTCCTGCGCGAGCCGGCGGAACTCCTGGGCCGCTGGGGAGAGGTGGGCGTCCCGGCGCCACACCAGGGTCAGCGTCCGGTGGCAGTCCGGGGAGTCCAGCCGCAGCCAGGCCACCGGGCTGCGCTCGGCCATGGTCCGCCGGGCGACCGCGGGCATCAGCCCGATGCCCAGCCCCGCGGCGATCAGCTCCGGGGTCGCGGCGGCCTCGTCGCCCTCGCAGACCACGCGCGGTACGAGCCCCTCGCGGGCGAAGAGCCTCTCCAGCAGGGCGCGCTGCCACAGGCCGGGGCGGGTGCTGACGAAGTCCTCGCCCGCCAGCTCGGCCACCGTGACGCGCTCCCGGCCGGCCAGCGGATGGCCCGGCGGCACGGCCAGCAGCACCTCCTCCCGCACCAGCTCCAGCGTGCACAGTCCGGGCCCGGACAGCGGCTGGGAGGCGAGCGCGAAGTCCACCTCGGCGGTGCGCAGATGCCGCCGCATCTCGTCCAACGGCGCCTGGAACAGCCGTACGCTCACCCCGGGACGGTACCTGCGGAAGGCGGCCAGTACCGAGGCCAGCTGCACCAGGGTCTCGGCGGCGACGGCCACCCGGCCCGGCCCCGCACCGGAGGCGTCGGCCGCCTCCCGCCGGGCGTCGTCCAGCTCGGCCAGCACCCGCTCGACCCGGCGCAGGAAGGCCTCACCGTGCTCGTTGAGCCGAATCCGGCGACCGCGGCGGTCGAAGAGCGGAACCCCGAGCTCGGATTCGAGCCGGATGATGGTCCGGCTCACGGACGGCTGGGCGACCCGCAGTTCCTCGGCGGCCCGGCTGATGTGCTCGTGACGGGCGACGGCCTGGAAATAGCGCAGGGAGAGAAGGTCCATGACGGCAGTCTCGCCGGGTCCCGGTCCTATCACGTAGTTCAATAGGACTCGGCGACGGTCGAACACCTGGGTGAGAATCCCCTCATGACCAACGATCACGCCCATGCTCCTGCCGACCGTCCGCTCCTGCGCCGTCCGCAGGACGGCGAGCTCATCGACGTCGCCGGAGTCGCCCACTTCTTCCGGCTCACCGGCGAGCACACGAACGGACACTTCTCCTTCGAGGAGTTCAGCCTCGCCCCCGGCACGATCGGCGCCCGGCCGCACGTACACGAGGGGCACGACGAGTACTTCTACGTCCTCGAGGGCGAGCTGACGCTCCACACCGGCGACGGCGAGGTGACGGCCGGGCCCGGCGACCTGCTCGCCGCGACCCGCGGTACGCCGCACGGCTTCCGCAACGCGGGCACGGTCACCGCACGTGCCCTGTGCCTGTACACCCCTGCCGGCTACGAGAACTACTTCCGTGACGTCCACGCCGCCGTGAGCGCCGGGGCCGAGGCGACCGACGAGCTGCTGGCCGAATTCCGCAGCCGCTACCGGACCAGTTCCCACCCGGCGCCCTCGGGCGCGCCGCAGGAGTAGGAGTCGCCGGCCGGACTTTTTCCGTGCTCTTCGCACATAAACGCGCGTGAACGGGTACCCGCGAAGAAGTCCGAGCGCGGCGGACACGCACCGCGCTGCCGCGACTACAGCGAGGAGGCCCCATGAGCACGGTGAAAGAAGCGGTGGAGGTCGACGTGCCCCTCCACACCGCCTACAACCAGTGGACGCAGTTCGAGGAGTTCCCGAACTTCATGGAGGGCGTCGAGGAGGTCCGCCAGATCGACGACCGCCACAACCACTGGACCACCAAGATCGCCGGCGTCCAGCGGGAATTCGACACCGAGATCGTCGACCAGCACCCCGACGAGCGCATCACCTGGCGCACGGTCGGCGGCGAGACCAAACAGAAGGGCACGGTCAGCTTCCGGCGTGTGGACGACACGCACACGCGCGTCGAGCTGGTGATGGACGTCGAGCCGAGCGGCATGGCCGAGAAGGCCGGCGACCTCACCAAGACGATCGACCGCCGCGTCAAGGGCGACATGCGCCGCTTCAAGGACTACATCGAGAAGCAGGGCGGCGAGACGGGCGCCTGGCGCGGCCGCATCAGGCCCGGCGACTGACGGCTCCCGGGGGCGCCGGCCGACGCCCGGGGGCGAGCACCGCCGACGCCCGGGCCGTCGTTCGGCGCCGGCGGCATCGGCCGTACCCGAGTGCCCACGGTCACCGCGTGCGCAACCGGCGGGCCGGGGGCAGCATGCCCTCGGCCCCGCCTGTCACCGTTGGTCTGTGCCCCTGCCCGTGCAGCGACCAGGCCGTGTCCGGCGGATCATGCAGCGCCCCGTAGGGGCGCCGTAGTGGTGCGTGACGAAGACCCGCTGAACACGCCTTATTACCGCGCCGGTTGGGCAAGTAATGGCCGTCACACCAGCCAGCACCCCCTCCGACGGGAGCCCGCATGACGATCAGCCATCGCACCATCGGTACCGGTCCGCACAAGGTTCTGGCCCTGCACGACTGGTTCGGCACCAGCGCGGGATGGGGGGCGTTCCTCGATCATTTGGATCCGGAGGGCTTCACGTACGCCTTTCTCGACTACCGCGGCTACGGGGAGCGGCGGGACGTGGCGGGCGAGTTCACGCTCACCGAGATCGCTGCCGACGCGCTGGCCCTTGCCGACCAGCTGGGCTGGGATACGTTCTCCGTCGTCGGGCACTCCATGGGCGGCAAGGCGGCGCAGCGCGTTCTGGCCGAGGCGCCGCGGCGGGTACGCAAGCTGGTCGGGGTGACGCCGGTGCCGGCCGGTGCGTTTCCGCTGGAGGGTGACGCGTACGACCTCTTCCACGGTGCGGCGCACGCTCCCGCCAACCGGCGGGCCATTCTCGACCTGGTCACCGGGCACCGGGCCTGCGGCCGGTGGCTGGATGCGATGACGGCCGCTTCGGTGGCGGGCTCGCGGCCCGAGGCCTTCGCCTCGTACCTGGACGACTGGAGCACCCTGGACTTCGCCGCCAAGGTGGCCGGCAGCACCCTTCCGGTGAAGGTCTTCGTCGGCGAGTACGACCTCGCCCTGACCGCCGAGGTCATGCGCGGCACCTGGCTGGCCCACTACCCGCAGGCCGAGCTGGAGGTCCTGACCAACTCGGGCCACTACCCGATGCACGAGGTGCCGGTGGCCTTCGCGACCGCCCTGGAGGGCTTCCTGCGGGCGTGACGGCTGGGCGTGACGGCTCAGTGGGGCAGCCAGCGCACCTCGTACGGGGCCAGGGGCAGTACGTGACCGTCCACCCTGGCCACGACCGGGCGGCGCTCGGCGTTGACGACGAGCACGGCCTCGTCGTCGGCCAGGGCCTGGATCCGGTCACCCCTTCCGGCCGTCGCGGCGACCGGCCGGAAGGCGGTGCCGGGAGGGAACTCGTAGGCGAACCGGCTCAGTAGCAGTGCCATGGGCAACGCCCCTCCGCCGTCGCGCAGGTGGGTGCTGCGCCACAGGCAGCCGGGGCAGTCGTCCCCCGTCTGCTGCGGGTTCCAGTAGAAGGCGGCCGACGCGCCGCCCTCCGCGAGGCGGATCATGGCGGTCGCCTGCACGGCGGTGCGGTGCTGCTCGCTCCAGCCGTCCCGCCCGCCGGGCCGGTCGTCGTCGGCGGGCGGCTCGACGTACCACTCGGCCCACCACACCGGCAGCCCGGTCACCCGCCTCAGCCAGCGGGTGACGTCAGCGAACTTCTCGGTGGCGGTGAACTCGTCGGGGATCGTGCGGTGCCCCTCGCGGGTGTAGCTCGATCCGTCGACGACGACGAAGTCCGCCCCCGTCTTGTGCGCATTCCAGTAATGGACGACGTCGGCCGAACGCTGGTCGAGTTCGCCCCAGCAACCGCGCAGTTCGCGCGAGCAGTCCTCGTCGTCGGCGGCGGGCGGGTCGTGGTCGACCACCACGTACGGCCCGCCCACCAGGTTTCGCGGATTCTGCCTCTTCAGCTCCGTGTAGACGAGGTTGTACAGCTGGGTGTAGCCCTCGTAGTCCCAGCGGCGCTTGTCCTCGTCGTAGAAGCCCTTCAGCTCGTTCCACACCAGGAAGTGCCGGACGTCGGGGTAGCGGCGGGCGACCGCGCCCGCGAGGCGGGCGAAGTCGGCGTAGTGCCGGGGGTCCGGGGCGGTTTCGAGCCGCGACCAGTCGGTGTGCCCTGCCCGGCCGCCCTTCATCCAGTCGGGGGCGGCACACAGGGTGAGGACAGGGACGGCGCCGGTGCCGCGCATCAGGGCGACGCGCGCGTCGAGGGCCTCGAAGTCGTGGCGGCCGGGGGACGGTTCCGGGTTCTCCGCGCCCCAGCCCATGATGTGCTGGTTCTGCGGCAGGGACCGCGCGGAGAGCAGGGCGCCGGCCCTGCGGGTGGCATCGGGTACGCCGTACTCCGCGCTGTACTGGGTGTGGGTGAAGCCCCACCCGAGCCGGGCACCTGCCGCGTGTCGCCCCATGACATCCGACGATATCCCTCTCGCCCCGGCTTCTCCGGGAATCGTCCCAAGTGGTCGGCCGTTCTCTCGTTTCCGCCGGGGACGTCCCGCGCCGGCTGACAGCGGCGGGAAACGGCGCGCCGGGGCGGCGCGCCGCGGATCCGTTGGTCGCCTGGGGAGCGCGCCCACAAGTGTGGTGGCGCGGGAGCGGGCAGGCCCCATCGACTTGCATCGACGTCCATCGGGGTTCCCCGGGGGCCTCGGGCCCGTGTCAGGCCGCGGTCTCTTGGTGGGTCCTGGTGGCGGCCAGGTCCGCCGCTCGCCGGACCGCATCGGTGGAGGCGGCCAGCAGCGGCAGCCGGACGGCCGGGCTGGGGATACGGCCCTGGGCGTGCAACACCCCCTTGATCACGGTCGGGTTCGGCTCGGCGAAGAGCGCGGCGGACAGCCGGGCCAGCTCGGCTCCCAGCCTGCGGGCCGGTCCCGCGGCGTCGCGCCGCCACAGCGCGATCAGCTCGGCGAAGTCGGCGGTGCGGACATTGGCCGATGCCAGGATGCCGCCGTGGGCGCCCGCTGCGAGCAGCGGCGAGATGACGGCGTCATCGCCGCCGAGCACCGCGAAGCCTGGAGTCGACGAACCGAGCAGTTCCATCGCGGCTGCGTCGATCGCACCGGTCGCGTACTTGACCCCGACGACCTGCGGCAGGTGCCCGAGCGCGTACAGCGTGCTGGTGCTGAGGGGCTGAGCGGTGCGGTACGGGATGTCGTAGACGACCAGGGGCAGGCCGCCGTTTTCGGCGAGTGCCGTGAAGTGCGCCAGCGTTCCCGCCTCGCCGGGCCGGGTGTAGGGCGGCGCGGGAACCAGCGCCGCGGTGACGTCACCGCTCTGGGCGAGTTCCCGCAGTGTCGTCATGGCGGCGGCGGTGTCGTTGGTGCCGACGCCGACGATGAGCGGAGCTCCATGGGCCTGGCAGGCGGCCGAGCAGATACGGACCACGGCCTGCTTCTCCTCGGTGGTCAGCGTGGCCGCCTCCGCGGTGGTGCCCAGGGCAACGAGTCCGCGAGCGCCGCCGGCCGACAGTGCCTCGTCGGCGAGGCGGGCGAGCGCGTCCGGGGCAAGACGCAGGTCGTCGGTGAACGGGGTCACCAAGGGGACAAACAGGCCACTGAGGTTCGCTTCGGGCTTCATGCGGCCAGCCTGACCGATGCAAACCCGGTAGATCCAGCTCATGTTCCTTCGCTTATACGTAAGCTGATCTTATGCTCGATGTCCGGCGTCTCCACCTGCTGCGCGAACTGGACCGACGCGGCACCATCGCGGCCGTCGCCGAAGCGCTGACCTTCACCGCCTCGGCCGTCTCCCAGCAGCTCGGCGTGCTGGAGCGCGAGGCGGGCGTACCCCTGCTGGAACGAAGCGGCAGACGCGTGGTGCTCACCCCTGCGGGCCGCACCCTCGTCACCCACGCCGACGCCGTCCTCGAACGCCTCGAACTGGCGGTCTCCGAGCTGGCCGGAGCACGCGAGGGCATCGGCGGACCGCTGCGGATCGGGACGTTTCCCTCCGGCGGCCCCGCGATCGTGCCCGCCACGCTGGCCGAACTGGCCCAGCGGCATCCCGCGCTGGAACCGATGCTGCAGGAGATCGACTCGGCGCGGGTCTCCGACGGCCTGCGCGCCGGCGAACTCGACGTGGCCCTCGTCCACGACTACGACTTCGTGCCCGCCTCCCCGGACACCACGGTCGATCAGGTCCCCCTGCTGGAGGAGCCGATGTACCTGGCCACGGGCGCCACCACCGACAGCGCTCACGCGACCGGTCCCGCCGTGCGCGGCGACACGCTGGCGGAGCTCCTCGGACCATGGGCCACGACCCCATGGATCACCGCCCGGGAGGGCACGACCGGCCACGCGATGGCCGTACGCGCCTGCCAGGCGGCCGGCTTCCAACCACGCATCCGCCACCAGGTCAACGACTTCCGTACGGTCCTGGCACTGGCCGCCATCGGGCAAGGCGCCGGATTCGTACCCGAGATGGCCACCGCACACGCCCCCGAGGACGTGATCCTGACCCGGCTTCCCCTCTTCCGGCGCTCCAAGGTCGCCTTCCGCGCGGGCAGCGGCACTCATCCGGCGATCGCAGCATTCGTAGCGGCGGCGCGAACCGCGGTGGGCGCCACGGGCCGTGCCGGGTGATCGGCTCTCAGCCCATCGCGCGGGGGTAGCGGGGGTGAGTGAGCCTCCCTGCCCCCTGGATCACTCCTCACCGCACAGGACACGGTCCATGCGGTCGGCCGGTCTCTCGTTTCCGCCGGCTGCGTCCCCCTCGGTCAGCGGCGGGAAGCGCCGCGCCGGGGCGGGGCTATGCGGACCCGCTGCTCGCTGGGAGCGTTCTCGATGTCGTCGAGCTGGGCGGTGATCGTGCTGCGCAGGTCGTCGTCGTCCTCGAAGCAGAAGTCGTTGAACAGCGTGTAGCCCGTCCACATCAGGTTCGCGCACACCCGTGCCGGCACCCGGCCGGTCTGCGCGCCCATGCCGACCAGGGCCACCGAGCGGATGCTGCCCGGCGCCTTCTTGTTCTGCCGGTGGATCGCCTGGAACGCGGCGGCGCACGCCAGGGCCACGTTCAAGGTCTCGCTCACGTTCTGCGAGGAGGTCTCCATCGTGGGCGTCGAGATGAGGAACTTCGGCTTGACCGCCCCGGAGGAGACGCACACCGCGCTGCCCACGGGAAGGGTGCCCCCGAAGCCGTCCCGGATCGCCCGCTGGACGCGCAGCTGGATGCCGGCGCCGAGGTACCACTTGACGGCCGCATCGACACCGCCGTCCATCCGGCCCCGGGAGTTGGTCGGGCTGACCCAGGCATCGACGTTCTCGTCGAGGATCGAGCCCTTGCGGATCTCGATGCCGGGAGTGTCGGCGAAGGCTGCCCGCCATGCCTCCACCACCGCGGTGTTGATGTCGGTCAGCACGACCTTGAGCGGCGACGGCACGGGATGGATGGTCATGGTTCACTCCGATCGGGAACGTTCACTCGACTGATCGGAACGCTAGCGCGCCCCACTGACACCGCGTCCGGGACGGGCTCGGTGTCCGGAGGGGATGTCAGTGGGCTGCCCTATGGTCGTGGGCACTTCGCCGATCAGGCCTCCCACCAGCGCTGTTCGACTTTTTCGGAGCCCCTCCATCATGAGTGACGCCCACACCTGCGCCCTGCCCGACGCCAACGATCCGCTGGCCCTCGCCGACCTGTTCAAGGGCGGCGGCGAGCCGTGGCTCCCACTGCTGAAGCCGGTCATCGAGGCCCAGCCGGACGCCTCCGCGTTCATCGGCCCGGGGCGCAGCCCGGAGGTCGTACCGGTCCGCGAACTGACCTTCCAGGCGCTCAAGCCGCATGCGCCCCACAAGTGGAAGGTCGTCGTCTTCGGCCAGAACCCCTATCCGCGGCCGGAGAGCGCCACCGGCATCGCCATGTTCGACAACACCTTCCACGACTGGAAGGACAGTCAGTTCGGCAGGGTCGTCAGCATTCGTTGCCTGATCAAGGCGGCGGCGATGTGGAAGTACGGGATTCCCAAGAAGACACCGATCGCCGACATCCGGGCGCTGTTGAAGAAGCAGGACACCGTCCAGCCGCCGGAATGGTTCCAGGCGATGCTCACGCAGGGCGTCCTGCTGCTGAACGCCGCGCTCACCGCCAGTGCTGATGGAGCGATGGGCACCGACCGGCACACCGCGTTCTGGCGGCCGGTCGCGGAGCGGATCGTCGAGGAGATCCTCAAGGCCAAGCAGGAGGCGGCCGAGGAGGAGGACCGCGGTGTCGTCTTCGCCTGGTGGGGAGCCCACGCACGCAATCTGAAGAAGGTCGTCCTGCGGCTTCAGGAGAAGTACCCGGACGTCGACGTCCGGCACATCGACCATGCCAACCCCGCCGCACAGGGCGACCTCTTCTGCGACGGCGAGCACTTCCGCGTGGTGAACGACGCCCTCGCCTCGCTGGGCGCCGACACCATCGACTGGCTGCCGAGCAAGGGCTGGGACGCGCACGCGTCCGAGGGTGCAGGCGCGGACGGCGGCGTCGCCGAGCGCATGGGCGCGTTCATCGCATCCACGATGGAGCTGCACCAGCTGTACCTGGACCGGCTCGCCGGCGTGAAGGACGAGGGCCTGGTCCTCTCCCCCATCACCGGCGTCTTCGACACGCCGCTCATGGACTTCCGGGACGCCGTCTCCCCCGTCGCCCGGCTGCTGTCCGGGCTCGACCGGCACGTCACGCTCTCGCACGAATTCGGCAAGCGGCGGGCGGACGCGACGTCCGGCAGCCTGTCCGCCGACGCGATCGCCGCCCTCTACCTCTACACCTGCCAGTCCGCCTTCTACCGGGAGATCAACGCCATCCTGCGCTCCCCCGACCGGACCAGGGTCCTGCCGTATCTGCCGTACCTGCGGCTGCTGTTCTCCGCGGTGTCCGGCCTTCCCACCCGCACGGAACCGCTGTGGCGCGGCGTACCGCTGGACCTGCGGGCCCAGTACCCGGTCGGCGGGACCGTGACCTGGTGGGGCGTGTCCTCGTGCACCTCCAAGCACAGCGTGGCCCGGGCGTTCCTCGGCGGCCGCGGCAAGCGGACGCTCTTCGAGGTGACCCCCGCCCGGGCCGTGGGCATCCGCAGCTACTCCGCGTTCACGGACGAAGAGGAATTCATCCTTCTGCCGGGCACCCAGCTCAAGGTGACGGACGTCGAAACCGAACGCAACGGCCTGTGCACCGTGAAGCTGGCCGAGCTGCAGGAGCCGCCGCTGGTCTCCTGAGCGGGAAGTGGAGCGGCGCCCGGCCGGCGCCGTGACGCTCGGTCAGCCACACCACCACCAGGACCGCCGAGATCGCACCGCCCAGCGCGCACACCCCGTGCCACCCCGCCGCACCCCACACGGCGGACGTGAGGGCCGAGCCTGCGGCGCCACCGGCGAAGTACGAGGTCATGTACGCGGAGTTGAGGCGGTTGCGGGCCTCGGGACGCAGCGCGTACACGAGGTTCTGGTTGCTGATGTGCAGGCCCTGGACGGCGGCGTCGAGCACGACGGCGCCGGCGAGCAGGGCCGTGAGCGCCCAGGCGCCTCCCGCGCCGCCGGCGCCGAGCAGGGCCCAGGAGGCGAGCAGCAGGAACGCCGAGGTGCCGCTCACCCGGTGCACCAGGCCGCGGTCCGCCAGCCGCCCGCCGATCGAGGCGGACAGGGAGCCGGCGGCGCCGACCAGGCCCAGCAGCCCGATCGCGGACCCGGACCAGCGGTAGGCGGGGCCGGACAGCAGGAAGGCGAGGGCCGTCCACAGGACGCTGAACGCGGCGAAGGACAGCGCACCCATCGCCGCCCGGCGCCGCAGCACGGGCTCGTGGGCGAAGAGCGCCGCGGTCGAACCCAGCAGCTTGGGGTACGCCAGCCCGGCGGGCGTCCGCAGCCGGGGCAGGGACAGCCGCAACAGGACCGCCACGAGGGCCATGAGTCCCGCGTTGACCCAGTAGACGGTGCGCCAGCCGCCGACGCCGGAGAGGAGGCCGGCGGCGGTGCGGGCCAGCAGGATGCCCAGCAGCAGGCCGGTCATCACGGTGCCGACCGTGCTGCCGCGCTTCTCGGGCGCGGCGAGGGTGGCCGCGTACGGGACGACGACCTGCGCCGCGACGGAGGTGAGCCCGGTGAGGGCGGTGCCCACCAGCAGCCCGGTGCCGTCCGCCGCGCTCGCCGTCACGGCGAGGAAGACGGCTGTCGCGGCGCACAGCCCGACCGCCAGGCGGCGGCGTTCGACGAGGTCCCCGAGGGGGACGAGGAGGACGAGGCCGAGCGCGTACCCGACCTGGGCGACGGTCACCACCAGCGCCGAGGCGCCGGCGCTCATGTGCAGATCGCGGCCGATGACGTCCAGCAGCGGCTGGGCGAAGTAGTTGCCCGCGACGGACAGGCCGCAGGCCACGGCCATCAGCAGGAGCGTGCCCCGGCCCAGCCCTCGTCCTTGCGTGGTGGTCGTGGCGGTCGGGGTGGTCGTGGCGCTCGTGGTGGTCATGGAGCGAGTCTCGGACGGGCCGATCCATGAGTCCAACACATAATTTTCATGGCAACGATCGCGATTTAAGATCGATGGATGGAGCTCCAGCAGATGCGCTACGTCGTCGCCGTCGCCGAGACCGGCGGCTTCACGCGCGCCGCCGAGCGGTGTCACGTGGTGCAGTCCGCGCTCAGCCATCAGATCGCCCGCCTGGAGAAGGAGCTCGGAGCACGTCTGTTCGACCGTACGAGCCGCAGCGTGCGCCTGACGCCCGCGGGCGAGGCCTTCGTCCCTGTGGCGCGGCAGGCGCTGGAGGCCGCCGACCGGGCCCGCGCCGAGGTCGACGCGGTGACGGGCGAGATCCGCGGCCGGCTGGCCGTCGGCACGATCTCCACCGTCGCCGCCGTGGACCCGGCCCACGAGCTGGGCCGTTTCCGCGCCAGGTACCCCCAGGTACGCATCAGCCTGCGCACCGCCATGAGCGAGGCCCTCATCGAGGGCGTGCGGCAGGGCACGCTCGACGTCGCCTTCATCGGCCTGGTGCCGGGCATGCGCCCCCAGGGCGTGCGCCGCAAGGAACTGGCCCACGACGAGCTGGTCGCCGTCGTGGCGCCCGAGCACCCGCTCGCCACCCGCACGCGCACGGACCTGCAGCGGCTGGCCGGCGAGCCGTTCGTCGACTTCCCCGTGGGATCGGCGGCCCGCCGGCAGCGCGACACGGCGTTCGAGGCGGCCGGCCTGGTGACGGACGTGCCCTTCGAGGTGACCGACATCGCGGCCCTGGTGCGGCTCGTCCGCGCCGGCCTGGGCATCGGCATGGTCCCCAAGGCCATCGCTTCCACCCTGCAGGGCGTGCACGCCCTGCAGGTGCGCAACGCGCCCTCCCGCGTCGAAATGCTCGTGTGGGGCACGCTCGGGCCGTCCCCGGCCGCCACGGCCTTCCTCTCCCAGCTCGGCGCGGACCCGGCCGACGCCACCTGAGGGCGCGGCGCGCCGGCACGCGACGAGTGGACCCCGGGCGCTCCGCGGGCGAGCCTGGAGGCATGGCGTCGCTCTTGCGCTCCGTTCCCCGGCCGGGAGCGAGTGCCCACACCTGGGGCCTCCTGACGCTGGGGCAGTGCCTGCCCTTCGTGATCGCCCTGCTGGTGCTGGCCATCGAGTTCTCGCCCGCACACTTTCTGTACACCGGCCCCCTCCTCACGGCGACGCCCGCGCTCGCGGCCGTGACGCTGGGGCTGCGGGGCACGCTCGCGGCGATCGGCCTCGCGGTGGCCGTCAGCGTGACGACCGCGACGTACAACGACGCCTGGGGCACCCAGCAGGTCTATACCAACCTGCTGGCCATCTTCCTGGTCTCGGTGGCGGGCATCACCTCCAACAGCGCCGTACGCACGCGCCGGGAACACGAACTGGACCAGGTCCGCCGCATCGCCACCGCGGCCCAGGAGGTCGTCCTGCGCCCTGTACCCGAACGGCTCGGCCCCTTCCGGACCGCCGGCATGTACCTCGCGGCCGAGCAGGGCGCGCAGATCGGCGGCGACCTCTACGAGATCCTGCAGACCCGCTACGGGGTCCGGATGATCGTGGGCGACGTGCGGGGCAAGGGACTCCAGGCCGTACGCGCCGCCGCGGCCGTCCTCGGCGCCTTCCGCGAGGCCGCGCAGTACGAGGACGACCTCACCGACGTGATGAACCGCTGCACCGCCGCACTGCGCCGCGAGACCGCTGTACCCGGCGCGTTCGACCAGATCGCCCTTCTGGAGGGCTTCGTCACCGCCCTCGTCGCCCAGGTGCCGGACGGACCCGTGGTCGAGGTGGTCAACCGCGGCCACCCGCCCCCACTGGTGACGCACGGCGACACCCTCCGCGTCCTGACGCCCGCCGACCCCCTCCCGCCCCTGTGGCTGGAGGACTTCGCCGCGGGTCACCCCGCCACGGCGGAGAGCCACCCGTTCGCACCCGGCGACCGCCTGCTGCTGTACACGGACGGCGTGATCGAGGCCCGCGACCCGAACGACGCCTTCTTCCCCCTGCCGGAGGCCATGCGCAAGACCGCCGCCGACCTCCCGTGCGGCCTGCCCAAGGACTTCCTTGAACACCTGCACGAGGCACTGCTGGGGCACACGCGGGGCCACCTGGCGGACGACGCGGCGATGCTGCTCGTGGAGCGGTGCGAGGAGGGGCACGAGCCGAAGCCCTGACGCGCAGGTCACATGGGGGTCGTCCCTACAGGACTGGGACAGTCCGGTCGCGGGGCGGGAAGCCGGGGGCGGGTGGCGAGGTGGTGCTGGAGACGGGCGTGACGGAACTGGTAGACGGGCCCCACCTGCCGGAGGATGCCGAGCCGATGCGCATCGGCGAGGAAAGCCTGCAGCCGCCACGGCAGCCGGCCGCGGGCGGCGAGGATCATGCGGGCGAGGGTGTAGTGGGGCCAGGAGTGCGCCGGCAGGGCTACGCCGGCGCCGAGGAGACCGCCGTGGAAGAGGCCGATCACAGCCGCGAACACAGTGGTCCGCAAGGGGTTGTACGGGGACCATGACACGACGGCCCGCATGATGCCGTCGGGAATGTCGAAGACCACTGCACAGGCTGCTCCGCTGATCAGCGAGATGAGGCGATCGGCTTGGATGGAGGACGTTGCCGTTGCCACTTCGTCAGCGGTGGACGGGCCCCGGACCCAGTCCAGTGCGGCCAGGCAGGCACCCACTGCAGCACCGATCGTCAGGCCCCACGGCACGGTTCCGGTCGGCAGGGCGGTCTCGTACCCGGCGAAGGTGTATCCGGCGAAGACCGTTTCGCTGATGGCGGCGACACCGGTGACGAGGACGAGCACGCGGATCAGCTGCCTGGGCCGGCCTCGTCGGGCGGGCCGGCTACGGCTCGGCATGCGAGGAGGAGCCGGCAGGCCGCCGGCTCCGAGCATGCACAGCCACAGGCTGAAGCAGACGAAGCCGATGGCGGCCACCAACACCGGTCCGAACAGGCCGTGGTAGTAGTACAGCGCCGCCGGCAGAGCCGCGAGACCGCCCGACAGGGACAAAACCGCAGCCACGGCGGCCGTACGGGCCAGGCTGCGTTCCTGCACGGCGATCAGACCGCCGAGCCCCAGGACAGGAATGTTGATGACGACCTCGAGCGCCGACAAGGGATACCACCGCAGTCCCTCGGGCCATGACGGCACGTCCAGGACAGCCACCAGGAGCGAGGTGGCCAGCAGGAGTCCGATGCATGTGGTCAGCGCCCACGTCCCCGCCCGCCGCCACGGCCCGGCCAGGGCCGGGGTCCACCGGTACAGCTGCCACCACATGAGGTCGTACGTCCCCTGGGCGTGCAGGCCCGCCGCAAGGCGGGCGAGGTGGCGCTGCGCCTGGCGGGGGTCCCAGCACCGGTTCGGGCGCTGTCTCTGTGCGCGGCCGTAGAGCGTCGGGATCAGCGCGTCGAGGAGGTGGCGCTCGATGTGGGCGGCGGTGGGGAAGCGCCGGGTGTCGGTGAGGTCGGCGGGGTCGTTGTCGTGGTCGGCGTAGACGGACCGGGCCAGGGCCACCATCAGGGGGCTCGTCAGTGCCTGGGCCGCGGGGGCCTGCGGCTGGTCGTCGAGGTGCTCGGCCAGGGCCTGCCAGCCGCGCTGGCGGGGCCCGGGCGGGGTGGCCAGCTTCAGCAGGGCGAGGGCGTCGTCGGTGCGTACGGGCGCGGGCTCCAGGACGGCCGCTCCGGTCAGGATGCCGCTCTCCGTCACCGCTCGCACGTAGTCGTCGCTGCGGCAGGTGAGGACGAGCGGGGTGTCGGCCGGCAGGGTGTCGTTGAGGGAGGCCAGGGCTGCTGCCCGGCTCTGTGCGGGGAGTTCGTCGAGCCCGTCGAGGACGGGAATCAGGCGGTGCTCGGTGAGAAGGTCCTCGATGGCACTGGCACCGTAGTTCTCGGTGTCGGCCAGCGCCGGGTAGTCCGCAGCCATGCGGCGGCGCAGCCAGTTCCGGGCGCTCTCTCGCGCAGGGTCGAAGGAGGACAGCGAGAAGAGCACGGGCACCGGGTCACCGGTGGTGCGCGTGCGCAGCAGGGCGAGCAGCAGCAGGACGGCGAAGGTCGTTTTTCCCGATCCTCCCGGTCCCAGGACCACCAGGCGCCGGCGCGTGAGCGAGCCGAAGGCCGCGGCCAGTTGCTGCGGGTCGCCGGCCCGGCAGACCACTGCGGTGCCCACCAGCTGACGATGGTCGGACACCCCCGGGTGGGAGCAGTCCGTCCAGACCACGGGCAGCGGCTGCGGATCGTACAGTTGCCGCAGGATCGCCTCGTCCTCCCACTGCCGGCGGACCGTGCGGGCCAACATCTCTGTCGCCTCGGCGACTTGCCCGCTGCTGGAGGGCGCCCGGCTCCGGCCGGAGCGCGAGGCCCACACGGACAGCACTCCGAACAGGGCGATGACCGCACTCACGACCGCTGCTGCAGCGGAGATCCGCGCAGGATCCCGCAGCGGCCACACCACCGACAACCCACAGGCGACCACGGCGCACAGTACCCAGGTCACCTTCCATCGCTTGCTCACGGAGAGTAAAACGACCACCAGCGGCCGCAGTTACCGACCGTCCCTGGGTACGCCTTGCGGCGCTGCGGCGGCCAGGCGTCGGCGGACGAGGTCGGCCATGTCGGCGAGGGTGCCGCCACGTCCACCTGCTCGCCGAGCAGCCGGGCGGCGAGGGGGAACACGCGGTGGGGGCGAGTGGTTCCGGGCCGATCGCGGCGAGGTCGGCGACCGTGCCGGCTCGGCGTCCGCCGCGGCCACGGCGGCACGGAGGACCACGTCCCTCGGCGACGCCCTTCGGGTGGACTACCCCATGGGCACGGTGCGGCGCGGGAAGAAGGGAGGGAAGGATCGAGAGGCGCAAACCGCCCGAAGCAATGAAGCTCGTCAGGAGGGCCCCGGCGTCCGGCGGCCACTTCGGCACCTTGACAGGACTCGGCTCAAGTTTTATGAAGGCAGGGAGGTGATGCATCGTGGCACGCGCTGTCGGAATCGACCTTGGTACGACGAACTCCGTGGTGTGCGTCCTGGAGGGCGGGGAGCCCTCGGTCGTCACGAACGCGGAGGGTATGCGAACGACACCGTCCGTCGTCGCGTTCGCGAAGGGCGGGGAGGTGCTGATCGGCGAGATCGCCAAGCGCCAGGCCGTGACGAACGTCGAACGCACCGCCCGTTCGGTCAAGCGGCACATGGGCGATGCGCAGTGGCACTTTCCCGACTCGGGGACCGTGGACGGCAAGCGGTTCACCGCGCAGGAGATCTCCGCCCGGGTGCTGCAGAAGCTCAAGCGGGACGCGGAGGCCTTCCTGGGGGACGACGTGACGGAGGCCGTCATCACCGTCCCCGCGTACTTCAACGACGCCCAGCGCACCGCGACGAAGGAGGCGGGCGAAATCGCGGGCCTGAAGGTCCTGCGGATCATCAACGAGCCGACGTCCGCCGCGCTCGCCTACGGCCTCGACAAGGAGAACGACCAGACCGTCCTCGTCTTCGACCTCGGTGGCGGCACCTTCGACGTCTCGCTGCTGGAGATCGGCGAGGGCGTGGTCGAGGTGAAGTCGACGTCCGGTGACACGGAACTGGGCGGCGACGACTGGGACCAGCGGGTCGTCGACCATCTGGTGAAGCAGTTCAAGAACGGCTACGGCATCGATCTCTCGCAGGACAAGATGGCCGTCCAGCGGCTGCGGGAGGCCGCCGAGAAGGCGAAGATCGAGCTGTCGGCCGCCACGGAGACGACGATCAACCTGCCCTACATCACGGCGTCCGCCGAGGGCCCGCTGCACCTGGACGAAAAACTCACCCGCGCCCAGTTCCAGCAGCTGACCGCCGACCTGCTCGAGCGCTGCAAGGGCCCGTTCCACAACGCGGTGAAGGATGCCGGCATCAAGGTCGCGGACATCGACCACGTCATCCTGGTCGGCGGTTCGACGCGGATGCCGGCGGTGACCGACCTGGTTAAGGAACTCACCGGTAAGGAGCCGCACAAGGGTGTGAACCCGGACGAGGTCGTCGCCATCGGCGCCGCCCTGCAGGCCGGTGTCCTCAAGGGTGAGGTCAAGGACGTCCTGCTCCTCGAC
>NZ_JBFAPE010000048.1:0-34077 GCF_040675615.1 Streptomyces sp. NPDC049585
GGCTGCACTGGTACAACTACCACCGACCCCACACCGGCATCGGCGGCCACACACCCGCCAGCCGCGGAACCAACCTCGCCGAACAACACACCTAGCGCGTGTCCGGCGGATCGTGCGGTGCCCCGTAGGGGCGCGGGGAACTGCGCGATCAGCCAGCGACGGCCCGCAGCCGGCACGCCACCCCGGGGGGCGACTGCGGGCACGTCGTGGCTTGTCGCGCCCACGCGGCGGCAGCCGCACATCGACACAGCCCCGCGCCCCTACGGGGCGCCGTGGTGGCGCGTGACGACGATCCGCCGGGCACGCCCTGGGCGCGGCCGGCGGATCACGCAGTGCCCCGAAGGGGCACCGGTCGCCGGACGCGCCCCAGCCGTGGCCGCCCCGTACCGCCGAGAGGCCGGTCCCCTTTTGCCGGGGGCCGGCCTCTCGCACGTGTGAACCCCCCGCCCGGTGCGGAATACTGCCCACGGCTGTCCGGTATCCGTGAGGGGTGGGCATGGCACATGCAGAGTTCCCCCGGGGGCCGCACGCGGCCATCGGGCCGGCAGTCGGGGCCGCCCTGGTGGTGCGCCCCCTGGGCGAGCCGCCGGGGCTGCGGATAGCGGGCGAGGTCAGCCTGCGCACCCGCCCGGCCTGGGAGGGGGCGCTGGCCTCGCTGCCGGCCGGTGGGAACGAGATCCACCTGGAGCTGTCCGCGCTGACCTTCGTCGACGTCTTCGGCGCCACCACCCTGGCCCTGGCCGCCCAGCGGCTGGGGGCGGGCCGGCGCCTGGTCGTCGACCGGCCGCCGCCGTCGCTGCGCCGTGTCCTGGAGACGTTCTGGTCCGACCTGGCAGCGATCGAGGTGACAGTGTGAGCACGGTGAGCGCCGAGGGGGAGCCGTTCGTCCACCCGGCACTGTTCTACCGGGACCGGTCCGAGTACGTGGCGGCCACCACCTCGTTCGTCCGGGACGGCCTGGCCGCCGGGGAGCCGGTGGCGGTGGCGGTGCCGGCCGACCGGCTCGCGCTGTTGCGCGAGGAGCTGGGCGAGGCGGGCGGGGCGGTGCACTTCGTCGACATGGAGGAGGCCGGCCGCAATCCGGGCCGGATCATCCCGCGCGTGCTGCGGGCGTTCGCCGACGCCCATCCGCAGGAGCATGTGCGCATCATCGGCGAGCCGGTCTGGTCGGGGCGCTCGGCCGCCGAGTATCCGGCGTGCGCGCAGCACGAGGCGTTGATCAACCATGCCTTCGCCGGCCGGCGGGTGACGATCGTGTGCCCGTACGACGTGTCGGAGCTGGATGCCCGGGCGCTGGCCGATGCGTACGCCACGCATCCGGTGGTCATCCGGGACGGGCGGTCGGTGCCGAGTCCTCTCTTCGCCCCGGACAAGGTGGTCGCCCTGTACAACCGGCCCCTGGTGCCGCCGGACCGGCCGCCGGACCGTTTCGGCTTCGACGGGGAGACCCTGCCCCAGGCCCGGCACTTCGTGACGGGACGGGCGCGGGCCCTGGGGCTGGCCGGGGCGCGGCTGGAGGACCTGGCACTGGCCGTCGCGGAGCTGACGACGAACAGCGTGGTGCACGGCGGGGGCAGCGGGACGGTGGAGGTCTGGGGTGAGGACGGGTACGTGGTGTGGGAGGTGACGGACCGGGGCTTCGTGGGCGACCCGCTGGCGGGGCGCCGTCCGCCGCCGGTCGACCGGCCGGGCGGGCGCGGGCTGCTGCTGGTGCACTGCCTGAGCGACCTGGTGCGCACGCACACGCATCCCGGAGGCACCACCACGCGCTGCTATGTGCGGCGCTGACCAGGCGCAGCGTGCAGCGCGTGGCGGTGCCGGAGGCCCCGGTCCAGGGGGAGACCGGGGCCGCCGTGGGCGATCCGAGGGGAGCGGAACGCCCGGAAGGGAACACCGTCGGGCCGACGAGGAGGGGGTCGTCCATGGTGTCCGCCCCGGGATCCCGCTCCGGCGCGGTCGGTCCGGGGGCAGGGATAGTAAATATATTTACTGCCAAGTACGCAAGGGTAAGAAAATTTTCATTCCCCGCGGAGGCCGGAAGAACCCCGCCCGGTGCGGTGGGGCGGGGTCAGTCCTCGAGGAAGAAGTCGTGCTGCTCGGCGGCCTGCTCGTACTTCTCCAGCCGTAGCTGGGTGCGCTCCGGGTCGGCGTCGGCCATGGCCTGCAGCAGGGCCGCCGACAGGACGCCGGGGGCGGCGTAGGAGTCGAAGATCAGGCGGGAGCCGGTGCCCGCGGTGAAGACGACGTCGGCCGCCTCCACCAGGGGGCCCAGGGCCACGTCCGTGATCAGGGCGACGCGCAGGCCGGTACTGCGCGCCGAGCGCAGGACGGCGAGGGTCTCCTTGGCGTGCCGGGGCATGGCGAAGGCCAGGACCCAGGTGCCGCCGGCCTCGCGGGCCTGCAGGAGGGCGTCGTGGGCCACGCTGCCGCCGCGGGAGACCAGGCGGACGTCGGGGTGGATGCGCTGGGCGGCGTAGGCGAAGTACTCGGCGAGCGAGACGGAGATGCGCAGGCCCATGACGGTCAGGGGCACGGAGGTGGCCAGTTCGCGGCCGACCTCCAGGACGCGGTCGGTACCGGCGAAGAGCCGGCGCAGGGCCTCCAGGTTGGCGATCTCGGCGTCGACGGCCGCCTGCAGCTCGTTCGGCCGGGCCTGCGTCTGTTCCGGTCCCGGTGCGCCGGCGAGGGCGCCGATGGCGATGGGCTGCAGGGCCTCGCGCAGCGCGGGGTAGCCGGTGAACCCCAGCGAGCAGGCGAACCGGGTCACCGACGGCTGGCTGACCCCGACCCGCTCGGCGAGGTCGGTGATGGTCAGGAACGCCGCCTCGGTGAGGTGGTCGGTGATGTACTGCGCGATGCGGCGCTGTCCGGGCGAGAGCCGGTGGTCGCCGAAGAGGGCGCGGAGCCTCTCCGCCGGGGCCGGCTCCGCCACCGCGGGGGGCCTGCCGGGAGTGATCGCCGAGGCCTGTGCACGCTCCTGTTGCCCTGGTCGCACCGGTGTGTCTCCTTATCGCCTGTGCGGCTCAACATAACGCACCCGGGCTGTGTGCCCGGGTGCGTCACGACCGTGCTGCTCATGGCTTGGGGCACGGCTTCCAGGCGAAGTGGTAGAGCGTGTTGATGTTGCCGTCCGCGGAGTCCATCGCCAGCAGGCTGGTGGTCTTCGTGGGGTCGGACGTGCCGGCGTCGACGCGGAGCTCGGTGTTGATGTTGAAGTTGCGCAGGGCGCCGCAGGGCGCGTAGACGAGGGCGTCGATGTCGGTGGTGTCGGAGGTCTGCCAGTTGTCGTTCAGCGGGCCGGTGAAGGGGTGGTTCACATAGGACGTCTGCTGCATGCCCTGGAAGTAGTACGAGGCGCGCTCCAGTCCGGTGGCGCCCTTCTCCAGGTGGGCGAAGCCGCGGTAGTCGGCGCGGGCGACGGCGTAGGTGAAGCCCTGGGGCACGTGGACGTTCAGGCTGAGCTGGCAGTTCTTGCGGAAGTCCGTCGGTTTGGCGCCCACTCCGACCTGGGCGACGTAGTTGCTGTAGGAGACGGTGAAGGCCGTGTTGTCCGGCGAGACGTTGACGTTGGCCGAACCGGCCGGGCAGCCCGACCCGTTGACGGCCACGACGTCGATGACGATCTTGTCGGGCGGCGGGGTGCCCTCCCAGCCCGCGGGCCGCGCCAGTGGCGTGGCCAGCAGCGCCGTGACCGCTGCCGCGGTCAGCACCGGTGCGAGCATGTCTCATCCCTCCCACGGACCGGGGCCCGCCCGGGCCGGCAGCGGACGTGAGCGATCCGGTACGGGCCCCGGGTACGGACCCTGCACCCGGTCAGGGACATTCCTTCCAGGCGAAGTGGTAGAGGGTGTTGACGCTGCCGTCGGTGGAGTCCATCGCCATGAAGCTGTTGGTCGTCGAGGGGTCGGAGGTGCCGGCGCCGACGCGCAGTTCGGTGTTGACGTTGAGGATGCGCTGGACGCCGCAGGGCGCGTAGACGAGGGCGTCGACGTCGGTGACGTCGGAGGTCTGCCAGTTGTCGGTGACCGGGCCGCCGAAGCGGTGGCTGACCGCGGTGGTCTGCGGGGAGCCCTGGAAGTAGTAGCCGGCCCGCTCCATGCCGGTGGCGCCGCGCTCCAGGTGGGCGAAGCCGCGGTAGTCGGCGCGGGAGATGGCGTAGGTGAAGCCCTGCGGGACGTGGACGTTCAGGCCCAGCTGGCAGTTCTTGCGGAAGTCGGTGGGCTTGGCGCCGATGCCGACCTGGGCGAGGTAGTTGCTGTAGGTGATGGTGAAGGCGGTGTTGTCGGGTGCGACGGCCACGGCGGCGGTGCCGGCGGGGCAGCCGGATCCGTTGACGGCCACGACGTCGATGACGATCCTGTCGGGCGGCGGCGGGCCCTGGGCAGCGGCGGCCTGTGGCGCGAACGATGCGGCCAGGAGCGCCGTCGTGGCGCCGGCGATCAGTGCGGATCTGAGCACGGGAGTCCTCCCATCGGAGTGCAGGAGCGTGCCGGGCGCGGTCCATACCAGCAGGCAGAGACAGGCATGTACAGAACAAGACAGGCCGAGAATGCCCGCCCCGGCCCGGGGCCGGGGCGGCCGCCGCGGCCCGAGGGTGATGTCGGAAATCCGCCAGCCACCGCGTCTGCCTGCCGTCATGCTGAGCGGGTGCATGAAGACAGGGAGCGATGCGTCCGAGCCGTGCAGTCCAAGGACGCGCGGTTCGACGGCTGGTTCTTCACCGCGGTGCTGACGACCGGTATCTACTGCCGGCCCAGTTGCCCGGTGGTGCCGCCCAGACCACAGAACATGACCTTCCACCCCAGCGCGGCCGCCGCCCAGCAGGCGGGGTTCCGGGCCTGCAAGCGCTGCCGGCCCGACGCCACCCCCGGCTCACCGCAGTGGAACGAGCGCGCCGACCTCGTGGCCCGGGCCATGCGGCTCATCGGCGACGGCGTGGTCGACCGTGAAGGGGTCGACGGGCTGGCCACCCGGCTCGGCTACAGCACCCGGCAGATCGAGCGCCGGCTGCGGGCCGAGGTGGGGGCCGGCCCCCTCGCCCTGGCCCGGGCCCAGCGCGCCCAGGCGGCCCGCCTTCTGATCGAGACCAGCACCCTGCCCATGGCGGACGTGGCCTTCGCCGCCGGCTTCGCCTCCGTGCGCTCCTTCAACGACACCGTCCGCGAGGTCTTCGCCCTCTCCCCCACCGAGCTGCGCCGGCGCAGCCGCCCCGAGCACGCTGCCGGTCAGCTGTGCCTGCGGCTGCCCTACCGGGCTCCGTTGTGCCCCGACAACCTCTTCGGGCACCTGGTCGCCACGGCCGTGCCGGGCGTGGAGGAGTGGCGCGCGGGCGCCTACCGCCGCACCCTGCGCCTGCCGCACGGGCACGGCATCGCCGAACTGCGGCCGGGCCCCGGCTCGTACATCCAGTGCCGGCTGTCCCTGTCCGACCTGCGCGACCTGACCACGGCCATCCACCGCTGCCGGCGGCTGTTGGACCTGGACGCCGACCCCGAGGCCGTCGACGAACTGCTCGGCGGCGACGCGGTCCTCGCGCCCCTGATACGCAAGGCGCCCGGCCGCCGGGTGCCGGGCGCGGTGGACGGTGCGGAGTTCGCCGTGCGGGCGCTGCTCGGCCAGCAGGTCTCCACGGCGGCGGCCCGGACCCACGCCGGGCGGCTCGTGGCCGCCCACGGCACACCGGTCGCCGACCCCGGCGGCGGGCTGACCCATCTCTTTCCCGCTCCCGATGCCCTCACCGGCCTCGATCCGGCCACCGTCGCCTTCCCCCGCAAGCGCCGCGAGGCCCTGGCCGGCCTGGTCGAGGTGCTGGCGGCCGGGCGGCTGGACCTGGCGGCGGGCAGCGACTGGCAGCGGGCCCGGCAGGTGCTGTCGGACCTGCCGGGAGTGGGACCATGGACCGTGGAGACGATCGCCATGCGCGCCCTGGGCGACCCCGACGCGTTCACCCCGACCGACCTCGGCGTACGGCTCGCCGCGGCAGGCCTGGGCCTGCCCACGACGCCGGCCGCGCTGACCCGCCGCGCCGCGGCGTGGCGGCCGTGGCGCGCGTACGCCGTCCAGCACCTGTGGGCGACCGGGGAGCACCCCGTCAACCACATGCCGACGGCGGACGTCGTCGCCGCGCCGGCCCGTACCGACGACCGAGGAGCAGCCCACCGATGACCGCGGCAGTCCAGCGCACCCACACCGTCGTCGACAGCCCGTACGGGCCGCTGACCCTGGTGGCCGAGGGCCGGCACCTGGTCGGTCTGTACATGGAGGACCAGCGGCACCGCCCGCCGGTGGAACGCTTCGGCCTGCAGCTGCCGGACGCCGCCGGTGAGCCGTTCGCCGAGACGGTGCGGCAGCTGCAGGAGTACTTCGCGGGCGAGCGCCGGGAATTCGACCTGCCGCTGCTGCTGCACGGCACCGACTTCCAGCAACGCGTCTGGGCGGCGCTGCGCGAGATCCCGTACGGACGGACATGGACGTACGGCGAGCTCGCCCAGCACATCGGACAGCCGACGGGATCCCGGGCCGTCGGTCTGGCCAACGGCCGGAACCCTCTTGGGATCGTCGTGCCCTGCCACCGCGTCGTCGGCGCGGACGGCAGCCTGACCGGCTACGGCGGCGGCATCGAGCGCAAGCGCGCCCTGCTGGCGCACGAGTGCGCCCTGCCGGCGGCCTCCGGCGACGGTCAGGCGGCCCTGTTCTGACCGCTGTGCGGCCTCGGCGCGGCTACTGCACGTCGATGTGCTCGGCGAAGGCGGTCACGGACAGGTCACCGTTGGTCACCAGCTTGTCGAACGGCACGGTCAGATGCTCGGTCGAAGCCGGCGGGGTGATCTGCAGGTAGGAAGCCTGGACCATGACCGGTGCGGTGGCGTGCGCCCAGGCCAGCGCGGCCTCCGCGGAACCGCCCGGCTTCAGGAACAGGGTGCGCTTGCCCGGGTCGTTCACGAAGTAGGTGCTGCCCCAACGGGTCTGGCTGGTCAGCGTCTTGTGTGCCGCGTCCTCCAGCCCCAGGCCGGGGTAGCCGCGCAGCGCGCAGGTGCGCCCGCTGGTGTTGGTGAGCTTCAGGACGGTGCCCTCGTGGGACATGCCGACCTGGTGGCCGGCGTCCGACAGCGAGGCCTTCAGACCCGCGACGCCGCAGGTCGGTGTCGCCTCGGCCGGTGCGGCCGAGGCGGCGCCGGCCCCGCCGAGGACGGCCCCCGCCGCCAGTGCCGTCGCCGCGACCGTCGCCGCGCTCCGGCCCAGTACGTTCCGTATCATCACACGCCCCCTAGGAGTGAAGAGGAGAAGCACGAACCTTCCCCGTGCTCTCCATGATCTCTCTTCCGTCTGCCTCGCGCAGGTCTCCCCAAACGCCCTGCCGCACACGGGGGGTGTGTGATTTCCCTCAGCCGAGCCTGTCCTCGCGCAGGCACTCGATCTGGTAGTCGCCACTGACCTCGTCGACCGTCACGCCGTGGGTCTCGCACCCGAAGCCGGGAAAGGCCCGGTCGAAGGACTCCAGGGCGCGCAGGTAGCGCAGCAGGGGCCCGTCGGCATCGCCGGTGGACTCGCCGGGCATGAGCACGGGGATGCCCGGCGGGGTGACGGTCACCATGGCGGCCGCCACCCGTCCCGCGGCGTCGGCGATCCTGACCCGTTCGGTGCCCTCGCGGATCAGCTGCCGGTAGCACCAGCGGGGGACGGCGACGGGCTCGGGCAGTTCCCTGAAGGCCCGGTCGAGGAGGGTGACGAGGTCGGCGCGGCGCAGGTGCTCGTGCATGGACCGGCACAGCTCGTCCAGCGTCACGCCGGCGTAGCGGCCGGGGTGGCGCTCGACGAGGCCGGGCAGGACGCGCTCGAGCGGTTCGGCGGCGTCGTAGAGGGACTTGAAGTCCATCAGGGCATCCAGCAGGGTGCCCCACTTGCCCTTGGTGATGCCCATGGAGAACAGGATCAAGGTGGTGTAGCTGTCGGTCTTCTCCACCACGATGTTGCGGGTCGCCAGGTAGGCGACCAGGACGCGGGCGGGGATGCCGCGCTCGGCCCAGGTGCCGGTGGCGTCCATGCCCGGGCAGGTGACGGTGACCTTGACGGGGTCGAGCAGGGCGTAGCCCTCGTCGAGGCCCGGGAAGCCGTGCCAGTCGGCGTCCGGTCCGAGCTGCCAGCAGGAGGGCTCGGTGCGCAGCAGGTCGGCGGGGGCGTCGGCGAAGGCGTACCGCTCGCCGGTGGCGGGGTCGGTGACCTCCTCGGGCTGCCAGACGCCGAAGAACCAGGAGGGCCGGTCCTGTGCCTGCGCGATGCGGCGTGCCGTGCGCACCACGGCCTGGCGGAAGCGGACGGCTTCGGTGACCGCCTCGTCGACGAGCCAGTGGCCCTGGGGGCCGTCCATCATGCCGGCGGCGACGTCGAGGGAGGCGATGGCGGGGTACAGCGGCGAGGTGGTGCCGTGCATCATGAACGCCTCGTTGAAGCGCTCGTGGTCCACCGGGGCCCTGGGGGCGGCTCGGACGTGGACCATCGCGCTCTGCGAGAGCGCGGCGAGCAGCTTGTGCGTGGACTGGGTGGTGAAGACGGTGGGCCGCTCGGGGCCGGGGAAGGTGCCGGGCCCCACGGCCATGCCGTAGCGGCCGGCGTACAGGGGGTGGAAGCGCGCGTAGGCGAACCACGCCTCGTCGAAGTGCAGGCGCGGGGTGCTGGGGGCCAGTTCGTGCGCGAGGCGCACGGCGTCGTAGCACACGCCGTCGTACGTGGAGTTGGTGACCACGGCGTACTGGGCGGCGGGCGAGGTGGCCTGCGCGGCGAGGGGGTTGCCGGCGATGCGGGCGGCGACGGCGTCGGCGGTGACGCCCGCGGGGGGCAGCGGTCCGGCCAGCCCGTAGCCGTTGCGCGTGGGCACGAGGTAGACGGGCCGGGCGCCGGAGAGGACCAGCCCGTGCAGGACGGACTTGTGACAGTTGCGGTCGATCAGGGCGATCTCGTCCTCGGCGGCGCAGTACTGGCCGACCATGCGGTCGGCCGTGGAGTTGCCGTGCAGGACGAAGTAGGTGCGCTCGGCGCCGAAGATGCGGGCGGCGTTGCGCTCGGCGTCGCCGACGGGGCCGGTGTGCTCGAAGAGGGAGCCGAGTTCCTCGACGGAGATGGACAGGTCGGTGCGGAAGAGGCGCTCGCCGTAGTGGTCGAAGAAGGCGCGGCCGACCGGGGACTTGAGGAAGGCGACGCCGCCGGCGTGGGCCGGGGTGTGCCAGGAGTACTCGTGGGCGTCGTGGAAGCGGCGCAGGGCGCGGAAGAAGGGCGGCAGGACGGCCTCGCGGTAGGCGCGGGCCGCGCCGGCGATGCGGCCGGCGATGAACGCCGGGGTGTCCTCCAGCGGCCATACGTAGCCGACCACCGCCTCGGCGACCCACAGGGGCAGGCGTTCGAGGTCCTCGTCGGCGTCGTCGGTCATGACCAGCAGCACGGGAAGGCCCTTGAAGCGGCGGGAGATCTCGCGCAGGACGGTGGCGCCGCCGGGGCCGTCCGCTCCGGGGCCGCCGGCCGGGGCGAGGTCCCAGGAGACGACGGCGGCCGCGAGGCCGGCCTCGGTGCGCAGCACCGCCCGGGCGTCGGAGTCGGTGCGGGCCCAGCGCACTTCGAGCCCGTGGGACTCCACCGCCGTGCGGATCCTGCGCAGTTGCTCGCTGTGGGACCCGGCGGCGAGCGGGTCCTGCTGCAGCGCGAAGAGGACGGTTCCGTCGGTCATCTCAACTCCCCCGTTATTGAGATCAACGGACCACACCCTGCCCGTGGTGGGCCGTGGCCACTCCCGGTACGGGGTCCGCGGGTGCCCAAACCACCCGGTCGTGGGGAAACGGTGGGCGTGCTGCGGGCGGGTGCTCCGGGTGCGCTGATCGGTGGGAACAGGCCGGTGGCGGGCATGGCGGCGGGCCGGGCCCGGGGCGCGGTGGTGTAAGCAGGAGGCATGGATCCCAGCCGCCCGCCCCAGGCCCCGCGCCGGCCGCGGCGGCCGAACCGGGTCCTGGTCGCGGTGCCGCTCCTGCTCGTCGTGGTCGTCACGGTGGTGGACATCCTGGCGCCGCCCGAGGTCCACCTCGGTCCCTTCCTGGTCGCCGCGCCCGCGGTCACGGCGTCGTTCGGCGGGGCGCGGCTGACGGCGTTCGTCGGCCTGGTGGCGGTGGTGGCGCAGACCGTCGTGGCCATGGTGCGCACCACTGCGACCGATCTCAACCACACGCTGCAGATCACGGCGCTGGTCCTCATTTCGGCGATCGTGACCCTCTTCGCGCACCGCCGGGAGCGGCATGAGCGGCAGATGACGCAGCTCAGGTCGGTGGCGGAGGCGGCCCAGGGCGTGGTGCTGCGGGCGCTGCCGCGGCGCTCGGGCCCGCTGCGGATCGCGTCGGTCTATCTGGCCGCCGAGGCCGAGGCGCAGATCGGCGGCGACCTGTACGCGGTGGCCCGGACGGCCGGCAGCACGCGGCTGGTCGTGGGGGACGTGCGCGGCAAGGGGATGGCGGCGGTGGGGGACGCGGCACTGGTCCTGGGGGCGTTCCGGGCCGCGGCGCACCGGCAGGCGGAGCTGCCGGACCTGGTGGCGGATCTGGAGGGCGCCCTCGCCTCGGGCGTGAACGGGCTCGGGGGGCGCGAGCGGGCCGACCGCAGCGAGGCGTTCGTCACCGCGGCCGTGCTGGAGGTGCCGGACGGGGCACCGGTGCTGCACATGGTCAGCTGCGGGCACCCGCCGCCGCTGCTGCTGCGCGAGGGCCGGGTGAGCGCGCTGGAGGCGGCGCAACCGGGGCTGCCGCTGGGGCTGGCCTCCTTCGACCGGTCGGGCTTCGTCCTGGAGTCCTTCGCGTTCGGCCCGGGTGACGTCGTCCTGCTGTACACGGACGGGGTGATCGAGGCGCGGGACGGGGCAGGGGCGTTCTATCCGCTGGCCGAGCGGCTGGCGGGGCGCTCGGGGGACCATCCGGAGGCGTTGCTGCGGCACTTGCGCGAGGACCTGCTGGCGCATGCGGGCGGGTTCCTGGGCGACGATGCGGCCATGGTGGCCGTCCAGCGCCTGGCCGCGCCGTAGGCGACCGCAGGGCCCTGCCCGGTGGGGCCGATGGCCGTCCTCGGTCGTCGTCTACAGTGCTGCCGATCAGCCGAGGAGGGGTCCGATGACGTCCGTCCATCGCCGGGCAGCGGCCGTGACCGGCCTGGTGGCGGTGGCCGCCTTCGCCGTGCTGGCCGCTGTGGTCGTCGTCCGGGGCGGTGCTCCCCTGCCGGTGGACACCTGGGTGCTGGCGTGGGCCGTGGGGCACCGGCCGGGCCCGGGAGTGAGCTTCGCGCGCCATCTGACCGACACCGGCACGGGTGCCGTGCCGTACCTGCTGGCCGTCCTGGCCGGGGTTCTTGCCGGGCGCACGGCCCGGCAGCGCCTGCTGTACGCCGCCTGGTGCCTGCTGTTCCTGGGTGCGGGGCAGGGTCTGCGGCGGGCGGTGCTGTACGCGGTCGAACGGGCGCGGCCGCCCGCGCGGGACTGGGCGACGCACGCCGCGGACTGGTCCTTCCCCTCCGGGCACGCGACGACGGCGGCCCTGACCGCCGCGCTGCTCGTCGCGGCGGTCCTGCTGCGCGCGCCACGGGCCCGGTGGCCGCTGGCCGTCCTGGCCGGCTGCTGGGGCGTGGCGGTGGGTCTGACGCGGGCCTACCTGGGCGTGCACTGGATCAGCGATGTCGTGGGGGGCTGGTTGTTCGCGCTCGCGTGGTGCGGTGCGGGCGCGTGGGCGGCGGCCCGGTGGCTGCCCGTACCCGCCCGGCCGCGGCGGCGCCGGCCGGCGGGCTCCCGGCGCGGTGCCGCCCGCGCCGGGAGCCGCTGAGCCGGACGGCGCGGCGAGCCTTGCGTCACCGACGGGGCCGGGTGCCCGGTTCCTGGCGTGGGGGCTGCTGGGTGGCGCCGGGGAAGGCGGGTGCCGGCAGGTGGGCGACGTCCCACTCGGCCTGGCGCAGCCGTTCCTCGGTGTCGGTGGGCAGGCCCGGCGGCCTGCCGGCGGCGGAACCGAAGCCGAAGGCGGAGGTCAGGTCGCCGAAGGTGCGCCGGCGCCAGGCGCTGATGTTGGGCTCGCGCACCCCCGTCCAGCGTTCGAGGAAGCGCAGCACCGAGGTGTGGTCGAACGCCTCGCCGGCCGCCCAGCCACCCACCGTCCACGGCGAGACGATCAGGCAGGGAACGCGGAAGCCCCCGCCGATCGGCAGGCCCTGGACGAATTCGTCCGGGGTGCCCTTCGGCGGGACGGGCGGGGGAACGTGGTCGAAGAGGCCGTCGTTCTCGTCGAAGTCGAGGATGAAGACGGTCTTGCGCCACACCTCGGGGTTGTCGGCGATCGCTTCGAGTTTCTTGGCGATGAAGTCCGCGCCGGCGGCGGGCAGCGAGTCGGGGTGCTCGCAGGAGGCGGTGGTGGGCAGGATCCAGGAGACGGCCGGCAGGCGGTCGTTGCGGGCGTCGTCCTCGAAGGTGCCCTCGGGAGCGGCGCGCAGTCCGCGCTCGTACAGGGGGTTGCCGGGCTTGGCGTTCTTGAACTGCTGGAACTGCTCCAGCATGTTCGTGCCGTAGTCGTCCTCCTCCCTGTAGACGCGCCAGCTGATGCCGGCCTTCTCCAGGCGCTCGGGGTAGGTGGTCCAGCGGTAGGGCTCGGGTGCGGTGTTGTCGATGACGGGGCCGCCGCGGGTGCCGCCGGGGTCGATCGTGCCGGTCATCCAGTACAGGCGGTTGGGCCAGGTGGGGCCGAGGACGGAGCAGAAGTAGTTGTCGCAGATGGTGAAGGCCTCCGCGAGCGCGAACTGGAAGGGGATGTCCTCGCGCGTGTGGTAGCCCATCACGTAGGGGGCCCTGGTGCCGTCGGAGCCGGGGCGGCGGTGGGCGGCCATCCAGCGGTCCATCCTGCCGCCGTTCCACGAATCGTGCTGGGTGCGCCAGGAGTGGTCGGTCGAGGGGATCGCCTGGGCGCGGGTGCGGTGGGTGTCGAGGTGGAAGGGCAGCAGGTAGCCCTTGGGGTTCTTGGCGTCGGGCTGGTGGAAGACGCTGCGGCCGTCGGGCAGGGTGAGGGCGTCGGGGTCGGCGAAGCCGCGCACCCCCTTGAGGGTGCCGTAGTAGTGGTCGAAGGATCTGTTCTCCTGCATCAGCAGCACGACGTGCTTGACGTCGGCGAGCGAGCCGCCCCGCGCGGCTCCTGCGGCCACCGCCCGCTGGAGGCCGGGGGGCAGCGCGGACAGCGTCGCGGCGCCGGCCGCTGCGCCGAGGAGCCTGCGCCGGGTGATGTCGGACATGAGGATCCCTCCCTGGGGGTCGTGTGGGGGCCACACGCATGACCGGTACGACTGTCCCGGTACGGGCCCGTCGACGACAGGGGGGAGGGAGTGAACGATGCGGCAATTGGCTGTGAATGAGAGGAAGTTGACCGATCGGCGCCAGGGAGGACGCCGTGGCGCACCGGGCGATCATGTACGGGGGCGCGGGTCCCGCGCCCCGGCGCCCGCCGGTCGGCCGGGCGCCGGGGACGGGTGTCCGCAGCACCGAGTTACGCTGGAATCGTGGCAGATTAAACAATCCCCGTTCCGGCAATCCCGCGGTGCGGGGACCGGAAAGATCCGGAGGAAGCCATGGGGATCCTGGCGAACCTGACTCCGGCCCTCGGCAGCATGCGCAAGCGCACTGACGACAGGCGCAAGAAGAGGACCAGTCACCACCACAAGAAGACGGATCACCGTCGTCGCCACCGCAGGCACGGGGGCTACTGACGGCATCCGGCAACCGTCCAGGCCGGGCCGCGCAGGCCCGGCCGTGTCGATCGGGCGGGGGCACACGCCGTGTGGTCGCCGCGGCGGTTCGTGGCCGCCATCGCCAACCCGCAGGAAGAGGAGTCGGTCGTCCCGGCCGCTCCCCCGGTGCCGCTGCGCGAGGTCTTCCGCCGCTTCTGGCCCTACACCCGCGGCGGGCGCCGCTGGCTGCCGGTCCTCCTCGTCCTCGTCGCCGCCGGTCCCGTGCTGGACGCGGCCGGCGTCTGGCTGTTCAAGATCGTCATCGACGACGTCCTGGTACCGCGGCACCTCGCCCTCTTCGTGCCCGTCGCCCTGGCCTACGTGGGGATCACGCTGGCCGCGGGCCTGGTGAGCTTCGGCGACGAGGTGACCTCCACCTGGGTCGGCGAGCGCTTCCTGATGACCCTGCGCGCCGACCTCTTCCGACACCTGCAGGGCCTCTCCCTCGGCTTCTTCGAGCGCCGCCGGCTCGGCGACGTCCTCGCCCGTCTGACCGGCGACGTCGAGGCGGTCGAGACGTTCCTGCTCTCGGGCATCGTCAGCGCGATCGCCCACCTGATGGAACTCGCCGTCTTCCTGACCGTGCTCTTCTACCTCAGCTGGGACCTGACCGTGGTCGCGCTCCTGGTCGCCCCGCTCTTCTGGGGCACGGCCCGCTGGTTCGCGGCCCTGGTCAAGGACGCCTCCCGGGAGCGGCAGCGGCGCAGCGGGACGATCAGCGCCGTCGCCGAGGAGAGCCTCGGCAACGTCGCCCTCGCCCAGGCCTACGGGCGCGAGGGCCACGAGCAGCAGCGCTTTGGGGCCGAGAACCTCGGCAGGTACCGGGCCGAGATGGCCTCCGCCCGCATCGCCGCCCTCTTCGGCCCGGTCGTCGACGTCCTGGAGCTGGGCGGCGTGCTGGTCGTCATGGGGCTGGGGGCCTGGGAACTCACCCAGGGCCGCCTCACCCTGGGCGGGCTGCTGGTCTTCCTCACCCTGCTGACCCGGCTCTACGGGCCGATCCGGGGCGTGGCGCGGCTGAGCAACACCTTCTACGCGGCATCCGCGGCCGCCGAGCGGATCATCGAGATGTTCGACCAGCGGCCGCAGGTCACCGAGACCCTCTTCCCCGCCCGGCTGGGGCGGGCGCGTGGCGAGGTGGTCCTCGACGCGGTCACCTTCCGCTACCCGGGGGCCGCCCGGCCCGCGCTCACCGACGTCTCCTTGCGGGCCAAACCCGGCGAGACGCTGGCCCTGGTGGGGGCGAGCGGCGCGGGGAAGTCGACCGTCGCCAAGCTGCTGCTGCGCTTCTACGACCCCGAGCGCGGCGCCGTCCGTATCGACGGGCTCGACGTGCGCGAGCTGCGCCTGGCGGAGCTGCGGGAGAACATCGCGCTGCTCCTGCAGGAGACGCCGGTCCTGCACGGCACCGTCCGGGAGAACATCGCCTACGGCCGGCCCGGCGCGAGCGAGGCGCAGATCGTCGCGGCGGCGCGGGCCGCCGACGCCGACGCGTTCGTCCGCCGCCTGCCGCAGGGCTACGACACGGTGGTCGGCCAGCACGGCCGGCTGCTGTCGGGCGGGCAGCGCCAGCGCCTGGCGATCGCCCGGGCCATGGTGCGCGACGCGCCCGTCCTCGTCCTCGACGAGCCCACGACCGGACTCGACGCCGCGTCGGGCCGCCGGATCCTGCAGCCGCTGCGGGCGCTGATAGCAGGGCGCACGACGATCATCATCTCCCACAACCTGCTGACCGTGCGCAGCGCCGACCGCATCGTGCTGCTGGAGGACGGCCGGGTCGCCGACAGCGGCACCCATGCCGAGCTGCTCGCCCGCAGCGCCTCCTACCGGCGGCTGCACCGCCTGCACGGTGCGGGCGACGGCCTGCCGCTCGCCCCGGCCGAAGGGGACGCGGCATGAGTGCCCGCGCCGGTCCGCTGCCGGCCGGGGCGCTCGTCGCACCGGGCTACGAGGCGCTCGCGCACCTGCACCGCACCGGCTGGCTGGATCTGTACGACGCCTGGAGCCGGGAGCGCGAGTGCCGGTGCGTGGTGAAGGTGCTGCGCCCGGACCGCGATGCCGACCCCGACCTGCGCGAACGGCTGCTGCGCGAGGGCCGCTGGCTCAAGGACTTCACGCACCCGCACCTGGTGCGCGCGTACGAGGTCGCCGGCGCCGCGGACCCGCGGCCGTACGTCGTCCTGGAGACGCTCACCGGCGAGACGCTCGACCACCTGGTGCAGCACGCGGACGCCCTGCCGGACGCCGCCGACCTGGCGCTGCTCGGGGTGCAGCTGTGCTCGGCAGTGCACTATCTGCACGGCCAGGGCCTGCTGCACCTGGACATCAAGCCGGACAACGTCGTCATCGACTGCCGCCGGGCCAAACTCCTCGACCTGAGTACCGCCGCCCCGCCCGGCCCCGGTGAGCCCGGCGTCGGCACCCGCTGCTACCTCGCCCCCGAGCAGGCGCGCGGCGGACCGCTGTCGGCGGCGACCGACGTGTGGGGCATCGGCGTCACGCTGTACGAGGCCGCCACCGCACAGACGCCGTTCGACGAGGGCGCGGAGGTGCAGGAGGAGTCGTCGGACGAAGACGAACCAGGCGAAGGCGAACCAGGCGAGGAGGAACCCGGCGAGGACGAACTGATCGAGCGCTACCCGCAGCTGAGCGTGCCGGCACCGCCCGTGGCGAGCCACCGGCGCCTGCCGGACGGCCTGGCCGCGGCGATCGACGCCTGCCTACGGCCGGACCCGGCCGCCCGCCCTCCGCTGGGCGCCCTCGCCGCCGCGCTCGACGCCCTGCTGCCGCAGGGACGCCGCGCCGTTGCGCGCGGGGAGTGAGGGTGCCGCCGTTGCCGCCGTTGCCGCCGTTGCCGCCAGGAGGGTGCGCATGGTCTCCGCGGCGGTGACGGCGGCCCGACCGCAGCAGTTGTTGAACAGCACGTGCACCCGCGCGGCACCGCGGGCGAGCCGCCGCACGCGTGCGGCCCAGGGGGCCAGCTCGGCGCTGGTGTAGTCATGGCGGAAGCGCTCCTCCTTGCTGCCCCGCCCCCAGGCCGCCGAGCGGCCGTGGAACCGCACGACCGCGAGGTCCGGGCAGGTGACCTCGGCCACGGGCGGGACGGCTGCGGGCACCCGCGGGGAGGTGTCCACCGCCACCAGGGCCATGCCGCATTCCCGCACCAGCCCCAGGGTCCCCGGCAGCTCGGTGTGGCCGAACCAGCCGGGGTGGCGGAACTCGACGGCCAGCGGCAGGTCACCGGCGTACGCCCGGCAGGCGGCCACCCGTGCGCGGCCGCGCGGCCCGGGGGCCAGCCACGGCGGGAACTGCACCAGCACCGCGCCCAGCCGGCCGGCCTCCCGCAGCGGCCGCACTCCTTCGGCGAACCTGCGCCACAGCTCACCGATGAGCTCGCGCGGCAGTTCGGCGCTCGTGAGGCGCCGTTCGACCGGTCCCGGCGGCCGCAGGTCGGCGGGCAGCATGGCCGCCCGTACGGGGTGGCCGGTCAGGGGCGCGAACGCCTTGACGTCGAAGGTGAAGCCGGCGGGCGTGCGCTGCGCCCACTGGTGGCCGATGTGCGGGGCGGGCAGCCCGTAGTAGGTGGTGTCGGCCTCCACGACGGGGAAGCGGGCCGCGTAGTGCCGCAGCCGTCCCTCGGGGGAGCGCGCGCCCGGCGGGTACCAGCCGCTCGCCACGAGGGCCTGGTCCGTCCAGGAGCAGGTGCCGACCAGAATGCGGGACCGGTCGATGGTGCTCACGAGGTCTCCTTCCCGGTGCCTTCCCGGTCGAAGGTGCCGCCGGTGCGGGGCGGACCGGGAGCTCAGGCGTGTTCCCCGGATCGGCCCGGTGACACCCGCTGTCAGCGGACCGCGGTGCTGCGCAGCACCGCGTCGACCTCCTGGCCGGCCCGGGCGCCGGGGGCGTCGCCGCTGAGGCCCAGGACGAAGGAGGTGCGGCGGTGGTCGACGGTGACCACGGTCATCCTCAGGTGCGCGGTGGTGCCCTTGCGGTCGGTGATCTTCACCGTGACCGTGTGGGCCGGCTGGTCGCCGACCTGCCCCGGGCGGGAGTCCTCCAGCGTCGCCGGCTGGTCGGGGAAGAAGAACTCGGCGTTCGACCGGGCCGCGCGCTCGGTCTGCTGCGGCAGGGCGGAGGGCGCAACGACCCGCCCGGACCGCCCGGCCATGACGGTGGCGCCCATCGTGTCGTGGTCCGCTGCGGCGTCCGGCTTCCTGACGATCTGTGAGGTGAAGGCGCTCATCAGGCCGGCGTCCTTGGCCGCGTCGTGCTGCCAGCCCGCGGGTATCGCGTAGGACAGCCCGGCCCGGGTGTCCTCCACCCGGGGCCGGCCGGCCAGGGGGGAGTCGTCCTCCTCGCGCGTCAGCCACCAGGTGAGCGCGCCGCCGGCGGCGAGCAGCACGGCCAGGGCGGTGGCGCCGGCGATCATCGCGGTGCGCCGTGCAGGCCGGGGAGCCGGGGGCGGGACGGGCGCATGGGCGGGGTAGGGCGGGTGGTACGGCTGGGAGGAGGGCGGCATCGGGCTGGTCATGGCCTCCAGCCTTCCCTCCGGGCGGGGCTGCGGCCTGAGTGCCCGTACTCAGATCGCGTACTCAGGCATCCGGCGTGCCGGGCGCCCGGGGTGCGGTCACACTGGGGCAGGTGAGCAGCCTTGCCCCCGGGTCGTCCCCGGCCGTCGCGCGGGCGGAGTTCGACACGCTCTTCGCGCAGCTGCGGACGTGGGGGCGCTGGGCGGACGCCGGGCGCGGGGCGTTCGGGCGGGTCGGCCCCGAACAGGTCCGGCGGGCGGTGGAGCTGGTGCGGTCGGGGACGGTCGTGGCGATGGGGTTGCCGTGGAACACCGTCTGCGGTCCGGACAACCGCAGGCCCGCCCTGCACTACATGTCCGACCTCGGTGACGTCGAGCCTCCCGAGCCCGCCACCCACAAGGACTTCATCGGCGCCGACTACCACGGCAAGGGCGTCAGCCACCTCGACGCCCTGTGCCACGTCGCCTACGACGGGCGGTTGTACGGCGGGGGCGAGGCCGGGCACCTGGTGGGCGCGGCGGGGGCCCGCTTCGGCGACGTCGCGGCCCTGGGCCCGCTGGTGACGCGCGGGGTGCTGCTGGACCTGCCCGCGGTGCAGGGGGCCGACTGGCTGGAGCCCGGGCAGGCCGTGCACGCCGCGGATCTGCTGGCGGCGGAGGCCGCGCACGGCGTGCGCATCGGCGAGGGGGACGCCCTGCTGGTGCGGACCGGCAGGTTCCGGCGGCGTCGCCGCCTGGGTGCCTGGGACGCCGACGAGGCCGGTGCGGGCCTGCACGTCCATGCGGTACCGCTGCTGGCCGAGCGCGGCATCGCGCTGCTCGGCGCCGACGGCGACAACGACGTGCGGCCCTCGCCGGTGGAGGGCGTGCACTCCCCCGTGCACGCCCTGGCAGTGGCCGCGATGGGGGTTCCGCTGCTGGACAACCTCGACCTGGAGGCGCTGGCGGCGGCCTGCGCGGAGGCGGGCCGGTACGCGTTCCTGTGCGTGGTGGCCCCGCTGAACGTCCCCGGCGGCACGGGATCTCCGGTCAATCCGGTGGCGGTTCTCTGAGCGTGGACGGTGCGCAGCCGACCGTGACCGCCGCCCGCCCGGCGAGCCGTGCGGGACGATTTAAAATAGAACGTCGAGCGACTTCCGCAGTGTCGTACGGGAAGTGATCCGGATGGGCCTCGTCGCGGAGGACATCGGGCCGGTGCTCGCCCGTGAGAGGTTCTTCCGCGGCGGGACGGTCGAGGAGGCCGTGCGCGGCCCCATCCTCAGCTCCTGGGAGCGCAGCCGGCAGCTGGGGCTGTCGCCGGACGGCTGCGAGCTGCCGTACGTGCAGGACCTGGACCTGGACGGTCGCCTGGTCCGCGCGGCAGCGCCCGTCATGGACCGGCTGCAGGCCCGCTTCACCGATCGCGACATGAACATCTGCCTCGCCGACGGGCGCGGCGCGGTGCTGCAGCGCCGCTTCGGCACGGCCTCCCTGGCCCGGCGCCTGCCGGCGATCCAGAGCGTGCCGGGCTTCGTGTTCGCCGAGAAGTACGCGGGGACCAACGGCATCGGCCTGGCCCTCGCCGAACGGCAGCTGACCAACGTCTACGGCGCCGAGCACTTCGCCGAGCGCTCCCAGTCCAACGCCTGCTCCGCGATCCCCGTGCGGGACCTGCTCAGCGGGCGCATCGAGGGCGTGCTGTGCTTCGGCTATCCGTACACGGACGTGGACGGCGGGCTGGACACCGTGATCCGCAGGGCGGCCGGCGCCATCGAGCAGCGGCTGCTCGAACAGAGCACGGGGCGCGAAAGGGCCCTGCTGCAGGCGTACTTCGATGCCCGGCGGCTGCTGCCGGACGGCGACGCGCGCCTGGGCGAGCTGGCGGCGAGCGGACTGGACTGGCGCGACCAGATGATCCTCAAGGAGAAGGCCGCCGAGCTGATCTCCTCGGGCCAGCGGGCCGCGCTGGCGGTGTCCCTGCCCGGCGGGCGGCGGGTGACCCTGCTCAGCCGCCCGGTGACCAGCCCCTCCGGTGTGGAGGGCCTGGCCGTGGAGGCGGTCCTGCCCGCCCGGAACGAGCGTCTGGCCGTCGTCCCGGAGCCGACGGCGCCGGTGGCCGGCGGGCCCGCCCGGCTGCTGGGCCGGCAGTCCCTGACCGAGAGCGTGCCCAAGGCCCCGCCGCGGCCCGCGGCACCGCACGAGGACGGCGAGGACGCGGGCGAGCTGGTCATGGTCGGCGAGCCGGGGGTGGGGACGTACGCGGTGGCGGCCCGGCGCCGCCTGGAGCTGCTCTCCGAGGCCAGCAGCCGCATCGGCACGACCTTGGACGTCACGCGCACCGCGCAGGAGCTGGCCGAGACGGCCGTGCCGCGCCTGGCGGACTTCGTCACCGTCGACCTGCCGGAGGCGGTGCTGCGCGGCGACGAGCCGGCCGATCCCACCAAGGACCTGTACCGCGCCGTGGTGCACGGCATCCGCGGCGACTGCCCCTTCTACCCGGCGGGCGGGCGCGTGGACCTGCAGCCGACCACCCCGCAGCTGCGGTGCCTGAGCACCCGGCGCACCGTGCTGGAGCCCGACCTGCGCGCCGCCCCCGGGTGGATCGCCCAGGACCGTACGAAGGCCCGGCGCATCCTCGCCCACACCGTGCACTCCCTGATCGCCGTGCCGCTGCTGGCCCGGGGCATGGTGCTGGGCATCGCGAGCTTCTACCGCGCCCGCGATCCGGCCCCCTTCGGCGACGACGACTGCTCGCTGGCGCAGGAGCTGGCCACGCGGGCCGCGATCTGCATCGACAACGCGCGCCGGTACACCCGCGAGCACGCGGTGGTGCTGGCCCTGCAGCGCAGCCTGCTGCCGCAGTCCTTCCCCGAGCAGAACGCGGTCGAGGTCGCACACCGCTACATGCCGGCCGAGTCCGGGGTCGGCGGCGACTGGTTCGACGTCATCCCGCTGTCCGGCACACGCGTGGCCCTCGTGGTCGGGGACGTCGTCGGCCACGGCCTGCACGCCGCGGCCACCATGGGCCGGCTGCGCACCGCCGCGCGCAACTTCGCCGAGCTGGACATGCCCCCGGACGAGGTCCTCACCCACCTCGACAACCTCGTCGGGCGCCTGGACCGGGAGGAGTGCGGCGGGGGTGCCACCACGGGCCTGACCGGCATCATCGGCGCGACCTGCCTGTACGCCGTCTACGACCCCACCTCGCAGGAGTGCGTCATGGCCCGGGCCGGGCACTGCCCGCCCGCCCTGGTGCGCCCCGACGGCACGGTCGTCTTCCCCGACCTGCCCGCCGGCCCGCCGCTCGGGCTGGGCGGACTGCCCTTCGAGACCGCCACGTTCCATCTGCCCGAGGGCAGCCAGCTGGTGCTGTACACGGACGGACTCATCGAGGACCGCGAACGCGACTTCGACACCGTCCTGGAGCTGCTGCGCCGGGCCCTGGCCCACCCCAGCAGGCCGCCCGAGGACACCTGCCGGGCCGTCGTGGAGGCGGTGGTCCCCGAGCATCCTGCGGACGACATCGCGCTGCTGGTCGCCCGCACCCACGTCCTGGATCCGAACCGGATCGCCGCATGGGACCTGCCCGCCGATCCGGCGCTGGTCTCCTCCGTGCGCTCCGCCGTCACCGCCAAGCTGACCGAGTGGGGGCTGGAGGAACTGGCCTTCTCCACCGAGCTGCTGCTGAGCGAGCTGGCCACCAACGCCATCCGCTACGGCAGCACCCCCATCCAGGTGCGCCTGCTGTACGACCGCACCCTGACCTGCGAGGTCTCCGACGGCAGCAGTACCGCCCCGCACCTGCGGCACGCGGCGAGCACCGACGAGGGCGGCCGCGGGCTGTTCCTGGTCGCCCAGCTCTCGCAGTCCTGGGGCACCCGCTACACCCCGGGCGGCAAGGTCATCTGGGCGGAGTGCCCGCTGGAGACGGCCGCCGGCAAGGACCTGGACGCGCACCTCGCACTCGCCTCCTTCGACGACATACCGGCAATCTGACGCTCCATCCGGCACAGCGGGCGAAAGGGGTCGTAGCATGACGGGCATGCGGCCCCCGGAGCCCCTCGTGCGCATCCGCGGCCTCGGCAAGCGGTTCGGCGGCACCCGCGCGCTGGACGGGGTCGACCTCGACATCCGCCCCGGCAGCGTCCTGGCCCTGCTCGGCGCCAACGGCGCGGGCAAGTCCACACTCATCAAGGTGCTCGCGGGCGTCCACCGCGCGGACGCGGGCGAGGTGACCGTCGCCGGGCACCCGCTCGGCTCGGAGGCGGCCTCGCGCGCCATGTCCTTCATCCACCAGGACCTCGGGCTCGTCGCGTGGATGACGGTCGCCGAGAACATCGCCCTGGGCGTCGGCTACGCCCGCCGCGGGGGCCTGATCTCCTGGTCCCGCACCCGCGCCCGGTGCGCCGAGGCCCTGGATCTCGTCGCCGCGCACCTGGACCCGGACGCCGCCGTCGCCGGCCTGCCGCGGGCCGAGCGCTCACTGGTGGCCATCGCCCGGGCCCTGGCCACCCGGGCCCCGGTCGTCGTCCTGGACGAACCGACCGCGAGCCTGCCCGCGGCGGACTGCGCGCGCCTGTTCGCCCTCCTGCACGCCCTGCGCGACCGCGGCCGGGCCGTCGTCTTCGTCACCCACCGGCTGGACGAGGTGTACGAGGTCGCCGACACCTTCGCCGTGCTGCGCGACGGGCGCCTGGTCGGCGGGGGGCCGGTCGCCGGCCACGACCCGGCCCGCCTGGTGCACGACATCGTCGGCCACGACCCCGGCGGCCGGCACCGCTTCGCCGCCCCGGCCCCGGGGCCGGCCGTGCTGACCCTCGACGGCGTGCGCACCGAGCAGACCGGGCCCCTGGAGCTGAGGGTGCGTCCCGGCGAGGTCGTGGGCCTGGCGGGGCTGACCGGGTCCGGGCATGCGGCGGTGGGCCGGGCCCTGGCCGGCTGCGGTCCGCTGCTGGGCGGGCGCGTCCTGCTCGACGGGCGGCCCTACCGGCCTGCATCGGTGGCGGCCGCGGTGGGCGCCGGCGTCGGCCTGGTGACCAGCAACCGCCTGGAGGAGGGGTGCGCCGCCGAGCTGACCGTACGGGAGAACCTCCTGGCCGGGCCGCCCGCCGGCGGCCGGCGGGGCCCGCACCGGATCGGCACCGCGGCCGAACGGGCGAGGGCCGCGGCGCTGGTCGAACGGCTCGGGGTGCGCCCGTCCGACACCGAGGTGCCGATCGCCGCGCTCTCCGGGGGCAACCAGCAAAAAGTCGTCCTCGGCCGGTGGCTGCCGCAGCACCTGCGGCTGCTGGTCCTGGAGGAGCCGACCGCGGGGATCGACGTCGGCGCGCGGGCCGCGGTCCACCGCCTGCTCGGGGAGGCGCTCGCCGACGGGCTCGCCGTCCTGCTGGTCTCCACCGACTTCGAGGAGATCGCCGACGTCTGCCACCGGGCGCTGGTCTTCGTGCGCGGATCCGTCACGGCCCGCCCGGCCGGCCGCGCGCTGACCGTCACCGCCCTGACGCGCGCCGCCTCGGCCATGCCCGCCGTGACCGGGACGCACGGGTGAGCGCCCGGCTGCGGCACCCGCCGGGACACCGGGTCGGGCACCTGGTGGGCGCCTACGGACTCCTGGCGCTGACCGTCGTGCTGTTCGCGGCCTTCTCCCTCGCGCTGCCGCACACGTTCCCCACGCTCGACAACGTCTCCGCCGTGCTGTCCAACCAGTCGATTCCCGCCCTGCTCGCGCTGGGCGCGACGCTGCCGATCGCGGCCGGCCGGTTCGACCTGTCGATCGGCTACGGCCTGGGCCTGGCCCACGTCCTGACGATGCAGCTGATCGTCGCCGAGGGGTGGCCCTGGCCGCTCGCCTGCCTGGTGGTGGTGCTCGGCGGGGCGGCCGCCGGGGCCGTCAACGGGCTGGTCGTCGAGTTCGCCAGGATCGACTCGTTCATCGCCACCCTGGGCACCGGCAGCATCATGTACGCCTTCACCGGCGCCCTCACCGGCGGGGCGCGGATCGTGCCCGGCCCGCACGGGCTGCCGCCCGCCTTCACCGCGCTGTACGACTCCTACCTCCTCGGGCTGCCGGTCGCCGCCTTCTACGTCCTGGCCCTGACGGTGCTGCTGTGGGTGCTGCTGGAGCGGCTCCCCCTCGGCCGGTACCTGTACGTCATCGGCTCCAACCGCCGCGCCGCCGACCTGCTCGGCATCCCGGCCCGGCGCTGCATCACCTGTGCCTTCACCGGATCGGGGCTGGTGACGGGCGTCGCCGGCGTGCTGCTGGCCGCCGAGCAGCAGACCGGCAACCCGAGCGTGGGCCTGGACTACCTGCTGCCCGCGTTCGTCGGGGCGCTGCTGGGCTCCACCGCGATCCGGCCGGGCCGGGCCAACGCCCCGGGCACCCTGGTCGCCGTGAGCGTCCTCGCGGTCGGGCTGGCCGGCATCGAGCAGCTCGGCGCCCAGTTCTGGGTGACTCCGCTGTTCAACGGCGCCACCCTGCTCATCGCCGTCGGCCTGGCCGGCTGGGCCGCCCGCCGGCAGGTGCGCCGGCGGCGGACGGCCTGACGGCGCGCGAGGAGTGCCCGTGCCCGAGCGACGCAGGACCGCCCTGGGGGCGGCCGTGCTCCTCGCGGTGGCGGCCGCCCTCCTCAACGGCTGCGAACGGGACGTCTCGACGGGGCCCGCGCCCTCTCCCGTACGGCCGACGGCGGCCGGCTGCCCCACGGCTCTGGCGCGCGCCACCGCGGCGGTCCGCCGGGCCGAGCGGACCGACGTCCGGTGGGCGGGGCCGGCGACCGGCCCGCGGGCGACCCGCGGCAAGGAGGTGGTGTACGTGGCGCAGAGCATGACCAACCCCGGCGTCGCGGGCACGGCCCGGGGCGTACGGGACGCCGCGCGCGCCGCCGGCTGGAGCGTGCGGGTGCTCGACGGCCAGGGCACCCCCGCCGGCATCCAGGCGGCGTTCGGCGAGGCGGTGACGCTGCGGCCGGCCGGCATCGTCGTCGGCGGCTTCGACCCCCGTCTGACCTCCCGTCAGGTGGCCGCGGCCACGGCCCGGCACATCGTGCTCGTGGGCTGGCATGCGGTCGACGACCCGGGACCCAGCGCGGACCCGCCGCTGTTCACCAATGTCACGACGCGCGTGGAGGACGTCGCGCGCACCAGTGCCGACTGGGTGATCACGCACTCCCGGGGCCGTGGTGGAGCGGTGCTGTTCACCGACGCCTCGATCCCCTTCGCGCGGCACAAGTCCGAGCTGGTCCGGGCCGAGCTCGCCACCTGCCCCGGGGTGCGGCTACTGGCCGAGGAGAACATCCCGCTGCCGGACACCGGCAGCCGCACCCCGCAGGCCGTCTCCTCGCTGCTGTCCCGCTACGGCGCGCGCTGGACGCACTCGGTGGCCATCAACGACGTGTACTTCGCCGATGCCGCCCCGGCCCTGCGGGCCGCCCGCAGGAAGGGGACCGGCGCCCCCTACAACATCGGCGCGGGCGACGGCGACCCGTCCGCGTTCGAGCGCATCAACGAGGGCGCGTTCCAGACGGCGACCGTGCCCGAGCCGCTCACCGCACAGGGCTGGCAGATCGTCGACGAATTCAACCGAGCCTTCGCAGGCGCGCCCGCCAGCGGTTATGTGACCCCCGCACACGTCGCCACCGCCGCCAACACCGGCGGGGCGACGACGTGGGACCCGCCGGGCTATCGCACGGCCTACCGCAGGATCTGGGCGGGCGGCGCGCGGTAACGGGAAAGCATGGAGGGGATGACGGGTGCCGCGGAAGGCATCCCGATGTCTTGACGCACGCTTTGAGCCGACCCTAGGGTCACCCCCGATCATCGTGACCGCTCGACAGGCCACCGGCACTTGGGGGAATCGATGCGCAACGTCCGGCTGTGGAAGTCCGGTGTGGGGCTCCTCTTCGACCGCAGGGCGGAAGTCGGCAAGCCGATGATTTTCCGGCTGAGCCGCCCTCTCGATATCGATCCGGCGGGCCGGACCCTCCTCGACATCGAGGAAATCGCCGACTACGTACGCAAGGCCGCCGGCGCGTTGCACACGGCGGGAATCGGTCCCGGCGATCGGTTCGCGGTGTACAAGGACAACCATTTCGACTGCCTGTTGCTCGCCGCCGCCGGAATCAGGATCGGCGCGGTCCCCGTGATGCTCTCGGGCCTGCTGCCCCACGATTCGGTGCGTCCCCTGCTGCAGCGTGTCGAGCCGAAGCTGCTGGTGAGCAGCCGCCGGCTCCTGACGGGCAAGGGAAGCGACGTGAACGCGCTGTCCGCGTTCGCCGAGCGGACGTTATGCCTCGACGGCGGCTTACCGGGCGCACTGGACTTCGCCGACCTCTACGGAAGCAGCGATCCGGTGCCCGCGCCACGGCGCGACGACGAGTTGATGATGCTCACCCATACCTCGGGCACCACGGGCATTCCCAAGCTCATCATGTACACCCCGGCCAAACTCCAGGGCCAGATGGCCCGGTTGGAGTGCCGGCACCTGCCGCCGATCACCTTCCGGCGCGGCGACACGGTGGCGATGTCCACGCCGTACGTGCACGCCCGGGCCTTCACCTGGATCTATTCGGTGCTGACCCTCTCCCCCGGCAAGGTCCTGCTGGTGAGCGACAGCGATCCGCAGGTCGTCGGGCCGCTGTTCCGGCAGCACCGGCCCACCGTGATCGAGGGGCTGCCGATCGACTTCGCCCGGCTGGAGAAGCTCGCCGAGGAGCGCGAGCACAACGTCTTCTCCTCGGTGCGCATGTTCGTGGGCAACTTCGACGCCGTGCGCTGGTCGACGATTCGCACCTTCCTCAACGCCTCCCGGCACCCCTTCCCGCTGTGGCGCGAGGGCTACGGGCAGTCCGAGACCGGCGGGCTGGGCATGACCTTCATCACGCGCCGTACGGCGAACAAGCGGCGGGAGGAGCAGGCGGGCCCCCGTACGGTGGGGCGGCCGATGCCCGGGTTCGTGCAGCTCAAGGTGGTGGACCCGGAAACCTTCCGGCCGGTGCGCAACGGCCGGCCGGGCCTGGTGCTCGCCCGCACCAAGGCGCGGTGCATCGGCTACTACCGCGAGCCGGAGCGGTGGAGCGAGAAACTCGTGGGCGAGTGGTGGAACACCGGCGACATCGGCGTCAAGACCCGCAGCGGCGCCCTGAAGCTCCTGGATCGCGAGGTGAACCACACCCCGGGCATCAGCTGGCTGGAGCAGGAGGACGTGCTCGTCGACCGCCTGCCCGTGGGACACGACGTGGCCCTGCTGCCGGTGCCCGACGGGCCGCCGGTCCCCGTCGTCGCCACGCCCGACGGCCGACTGGACAAGGAGCAGTGGGCGAGGGCGGTGCGCGGGCTGCCCGCATTCGCCGAGCCGGTCGTGATCGCTTTCCCGGACATGCCCCGCACCGGAACCGGAAAGATCATCCGAGAGGAGCTGCGCCGGCGCTTCCTTTCCGGCGCCGAGCACCCGGGAACGGGGCGATGGACATGACGGCGGTGCACAAAGGCGCGGTCGGCCGGGAAACCCGGGTGTTCCGGAGCGGGCCCTTCGTCGTCGAACCGTTCACGCCGTCCTGCCGTGCGATCTGGGAGCGGCGGCAGCACGTGGTGTTCGGGGTCAGCCCCGGGAACAGCTATTTCCACGTGACGCGGCTGACCGATCTGCTGGGCTGGTTGTGCGCCGAGTTCGCCCGCGTCGACGTCGTCGTTCCGGATACCGCACTGGAGCACACGTACGCGGCCCTGGGCTACGACGCACGCCGTGCCGCGAAAAAGGCGCGTGCCGAGACCAATGTCCTGCACAACCGGGTGGTGCGGGCCTGGAGGAACAGTGGCGGGCCGAGGGCGGCCGACGGCCTGCACCGGATGTCGGATCTGGTGGCGAACGGCGTCTATCGCGAGAAACTCGCGCAATGCGAGCGAGCACTGGCCGAGGACGGCGCCCTGTGGGGGACGTGCGCGGCGATGAGCAAGGACGTCCTGGCGGCCCGGGGGTACGACGGGCCGTTCACCCGGGAACGCATCGAGCGGGCCATGGGATATCTCCTCGCCGAACTCCCCTTCTTCGTGGCGTCGGCCGACGTCTTCGGCGTTCCCTCGTCGCTGAACTTCTACCACCGGGCGCTGCCGCTGGCGGAGTTCGTCTTCTCCGGGACGTCCTCGATGCCGGCATCGCCCCGGCAGGGCTACGCCGTCATTCGCCCCGCTCCGGCACCGCCTGGATGTCCAGTTCGATCCTGATGGTGGTACCGATCATGACGATGCCGCGCTGCAGCATGGAGCGCCAGTTGAGGGTGAAGTCCTCGCGGTGCAGCTCGGTGCCGGCCGAGCAGGCGGCCCGGGTCTCGCCGGCGATGCCGGTGCCGATGCCGAGGTAGCGGGTGTCCAGGGAGACGCTCCTGCTGACGCCGTGCAGGTTCAGCACCCCCTCCACGCTCCAGCGCGAGCCGCCTCGGTGCACGAAGCGGTCGCTGGTGAAGCGCATGTGGGGGTAGGCGGCGACGTTCAGGAAGTCCGCCGACCGCAGGTGCTCGTCGCGCAGGGCGACGCCCGTGTCGATGCTCGCGGTGTCGATCACCACGTCGAGGTGCGAGTGCTCCATGCGCTCGCCGACCCACAAGGTGCCCTGGAACCGGTTGAACCGCCCGTGGATCTCGGCGAGGCCGATGTGCCGGGCGATGAAACGCACCGCCGTGTGGTCGGGGTCGATCCGCCAGGGCCCCGGCGCCGGCATCGCGGGCGTCGGCGCGGTCTCCATGCCGATCGGGTCCAGGACGGTGCGCGTCTGCTCCGTGCAGGCGACGGTCCGGCGCACCGGCTGGAAGCCCTCGGCCGTCACGGTCAGGCCGTACTCGCCGGGCGGGACGGTCGCGGCGAACCGGCCGTGGGGGTCGCTCTGCCCGTGGACGACCTCGCGGCCGGCGGCGTCCCGGACGGATATCTCCGCGCGGTGCATCGGCAACTGCACCGGGTCCAGGACGAGGCAGTCGAGCGCGCCCGCTCCGTCGGGGAGCGCGGCACCTGAGTGCCGCGGGGAGTTCCGGAAACGGCGCAGCAGCGCGAGGGGCATCCCTGGGGACCCTTTCTCTGGTCGAAAGATGATCGACCGATAGACCATCACATCCGACCTTTACAAGGCAAAACGACTACTTGACCTTTAAAATCGCCCCTACCCACCCGCAGCGGTGCTGAATCGCCCAGATCTCCCCGGGACATGCCGCCGATGGAGCAATGGCGGTGCGCGGCCGCGCACCACGGCAGGCTGATGCGTCCTGACCACGTCGCTGGGCAGTCACGTCGCTGGGGAGTGATGGGTGAGCCGGCAGCACCGCCGCGGCATCGGGGCGGCCGCCTACCGCGGCAAGGCGGTGCGGCTGAGCGACGCCGGCGTCCAGGCCCCCGCCCCGCCCCGCTGGATGCGCTGGCTGCCTGTGGGCTACGTCGCCGCCGTCCTGGTGCTGGAGCCGCTGACCCCGGTGCAGTGGCCGGTGAGCTTCGTGCTCATCGCGCTTCCCGCGGTCGCGGCCTTCGCCCTGGGGCCGGTGGGCGTCGCCGTCGCCACCTGCTTCGCCGTCACCTTCCTGGGGCTGCTGGCCGGTACGTCGTGCTGCGCGGGCCGCAGCTCCCACGACCTGTGGGAGCGGCACTACGTCGCCGCGTACCTGTGCACCGGGCTCGTGGGCGTCCTGTCGGTGGCCCTGGCGGGGTACCGGCGGCGGCAGGAGGCCCACCTGGTGCACGTCAATTCGGTGGCGGAGGCGCTGATGCGCACGCTGCTGCGGCCGGTGCCGGCCCGGGTGAACGACGTCCTGGCCGCGGGCCTGTACCGCCCGGCGGAGTCGGGGACGATGGCCGGCGGGGACCTGTTCGACCTCCACGCCGTCCCGGCGGGCGTACGGGCCGTCATCGGCGACGTCCGCGGCAAGGGCCTGCAGGCGGTGCGCACCGTCGCCGACGTCCTGGGGGCCTTCCGGCAGGCCGTCTTCGAGCCCGGGGACCTGGTGGAGGTCGCGGCCGGCATGGAGCGGCGCATCGCGCACGAGGCCGGCGCCCTGCAGGATGCGGAGCTGTTCGTCACGGCCACGCTCGTCGAGTACGACTCCGGCGCCCGGCAGGTGACCATCGTCAACCAGGGGCACATCGAGCCGGTGCTGATCTCCGCCGGCGAGGTGTCGGCGCTGACCGGGCCGCCGTCGCTGCCCCTGGGGCTGGGCGCGCTGACCGGCGAGCGCCCCGTGGCCTACCGGCATCCCTTCGCCCCGGGCGACGTCCTGCTGCTGTGCACGGACGGCCTCGTCGAGGCCCGCGACGACAGCGGCGGCTTCTACCCGCTCCTGGACCGGCTGCGGCAGCGCTTCGGCGCGCGCCCCGCCCCCACTCCCGTCGAGGTCGTCGACTTCCTCGACGGCGACCTGCCGTGCCACTCGCGTGCCTTCCACGACGACGTGGCCATCCTGGCCCTGGCTCCCGCGCTCTGAGCGAGGGCCCGGCGGCGGGCGTCAGCGGTCGTCGACGGGCAGGCCCCGCGCCTCCTTGACCCGCTTCATGATGATCTGCGAGTTCACCTCGGTCACGCCGGACAGCGTGGTCAGGCGCTCGATCCACAGCCGCTCGTAGGCGGCGAGGTCGGCGACGGCGATGCGCAGCAGGCAGCCGGGGCTGCCGAAGAGCCGGTAGGCCTCGATGACGTCGGGGATGTCCTGCAGCGCCGCCTCGAAGGCCTCGACGGCCTCCCGGTCGCGCCGGACCTCGACGGAGACGAGGACCTCGAAGCCCCGTCCGACGGCCTCGGGGTCGATCACCGCCCGGTAGCCCTGGATCACTCCGTCCTGCTCCAGCTGCCGGACGCGGCGCATGCAGGGGGAGGACGTGAGCCCGACCCGGTGGGCGAGCTCCTGGATCGTCAGCCGGCCGTCGTTCTGGAGCTCGCGCAAGATGTTTCTGTCGATCTGGTCCATCGCGCAATTATCCACCACGGTTACCGGCGGAACGCGGCCGACTTGGCGATCCGATTGCGCGCGTTTCGTTTTATGGTTGCCCTCGGCCCGCCGACCGCGAACTGACGTGCGAGAAATGCACCTGCGCGATGTCGCCCGGCCGCGATCACCAGCAGGAAGCGCAAGAGGAGCGAGCACGTGGGACAGGTCGTCGTCATCAGCACCGGCGGGACGATCGCCAGCCGCTGGCAGGGCTCCGGCTACGCCGCCGACGCCGCCGGCGGGGACGTCCTGGCCACGGCCGCCGTGCCCGAGGGCGTGAACGTGCGGGTCGTCGACCTGATGAGCGTCAACAGCGCCCGGCTGACCACCGCGCACCAGCTGACGCTGCTGCGCACCGTGCACGAGGTGCTGGCCGACCCCGACGTCGACGGCATCGTCGTCACGCACGGCACGGACACCCTGGAGGAGTCCGCCTTCCTGCTCGACCTGTACCACGACGACCCCCGCCCGGTCGTCCTCACCGGCGCCCAGCGCCCGCTCGAGGCACCGGACGGCGACGGCCCGCGCAACCTGCACGACGCGCTGCTGACCGCGGCCACCGTGCGCGACCTCGGCGTCCTGATCGTCTTCGACGGCCAGGTGCACGCCGCACGCGGCACGGTCAAGGTGCAGACGATCGCCGCCGACGCCTTCGCCGACCCCTCCGGCAACCGCGTCGGCGACGTCCGCGACGGCAGTGTCGTCGTCCACCGGCAGCCGCAGCGCCCCGCGCCGCTCCCCCTGCCCCCGGTCACGCAGGCGTCGCCCCGGGTGGACGTCGTCATGCACCACTGCGACGGGGACCCGCTGCTGTTCAACGCCGCCGTCGGGGCCGGCGCCCAGGGCGTCGTCCTGGTGGCGACGGGCGCGGGCAACGCCACCCCCGAGGTCTGCGCCGCCGTCGAGGCGGCCGTCGCCCGGGGCGTCCTGGTCGCCCTCACCACGCGGGTGCCCACCGGCCCGGTCGCGGAGATCTACACCCACGGCGGCGCGGTGGACCTGGTCGCCGGCGGCGCGGTCCTGACCGGCACCCTGCGCGCCGGTCAGGCGCGGATCGCCGTGCTCGGTGCCGTCCTGTCCTCGACCGACCCGGCCGAGCGCGCCCGTGCGCTGCGCCATGTGCTCGGCGCCACCGCCGCCGCTCCGGCGGGCGTCGCGGCCTGACCACCCTCCCCCCTCCAACTCTCCCCCCCCACGCACGTGATCGGATCCGTCATGCCCGCATCCGCCCCCGCCCCCACGCACGACCCCGCGCAGGTGCGCACCGAGCACGACCTCCTGGGCGACCGGGACGTCCCCGCAGCCGCGTACTACGGCGTGCACACGCTGCGGGCCGTGGAGAACTTCCCCATCACCGGTACGCCGATCTCCGCCCACCCCGACCTCGTCGTCGCCCTGGCCTGCGTCAAGCAGGCCGCCGCCATGGCCAACCGCGACCTGGGCCTGCTGGAGGCGCGCAAGGCGGACGCCGTCGTGACGGCCTGCGAGGAGATCCGCGCCGGAAAACTGCACGAGCAGTTCGTCGTGGACGTCGTCCAGGGCGGGGCCGGCACCTCCACCAACATGAACGCCAACGAGGTCGTCGCCAACCGGGCGCTGGAGCTCCTCGGCCACGCCAGGGGCGAGTACCGCCACCTCCACCCGCTGGAGGACGTCAACGCCGGGCAGAGCACCAACGACGTCTACCCCACAGCCGTCCGCATCGCCCTGCAGCTGTCCGCCGCCCGGCTGCTGGAGGCCATGGAGGTGCTGCGCACGGCCTTCGCGGCGAAGGCCGACGAGTTCCGCGACGTGCTGAAGATGGGCCGCACGCAGCTGCAGGACGCGGTGCCGATGACGCTCGGCCAGGAGTTCGCGGCGTACGCCGTGATGCTGGCGGAGGACCGGGAGCGCCTGCGCGAGGCGTGCGCCCTGCTCGGCGAGATCAACCTCGGCGGCACCGCGATCGGCACCGGCCTCAACGCCCACCCCCGCTACGCCGAGGCGGCCTGCGGCCACCTGGGCGCGCTGACCGGTCTGCCGCTGAGCGTGGCCGGCGACCTCGTCGAGGCCACCCAGGACATGGGCGCGTTCGTCCAGCTCTCCGGTGTCCTCAAGCGGATCGCCGTCAAGCTCTCCAAGACTTGCAACGATCTTCGGCTGCTCTCGTGCGGCCCGCGCGCCGGCCTGGCCGAGATCAACCTGCCGCCGGTTCAGGCCGGCTCCAGCATCATGCCGGGCAAGGTCAACCCGGTGATCCCCGAGGTGGTCAACCAGATCGCCTTCGAGGTCGTCGGCAACGACGTGACGGTGACCATGGCCGCCGAGTCCGGTCAGCTCCAGCTCAACGCGTTCGAGCCGGTCATCGCCCACAGCCTCCTCAAGAGCCTGGCGCACCTGCGGGCCGGCTGCCTGACGCTGGCCGAGCGCTGCGTCAGCGGCATCACCGCCAACCGCGAGCACCTGGCGCAGCTCGTGGGCCAGTCCATCGGCCTGGCCACCGCGCTCAACCCGCACATCGGCTACGAGCAGGCCACCGCCGTCGCCCAGGAGGCGCTGACCACCGGCGCGTCCGTGTACGACCTGGTGCTGGCCAAGGGCCTGCTCACCCCGGAGCGGCTCCAGGAGATCCTCCACCCGGACAACCTGGCCCGCCCGCACGACCGGGCCGCCGCGGCGTCCTGACCCCACCCCGTTCCACCGATCCGTTCCCCGGATCCGTACCACCGATCACCACCGAAGCAAGGAAGTAGTACCCCCATGGCAACGGCGCCTAGCGTCTCGTACTCGATGACGGTCCGGCTGGAGGTTCCTGCGAGCGGGACCGCGGTCAGCGAGCTGACCACGGCCGTG
>NZ_JBFAPE010000049.1:0-33390 GCF_040675615.1 Streptomyces sp. NPDC049585
CCGGTGGCGCCGGCGGCGGTCAGGCCCGCAGCGATGAACTTGTGGGTCTTGGTCAGACGGGTATAGCCGGAGTGGTTGGAGCGCATGAAGGAGCTGAACCTCTCGATCGGGGATGCCGCACGAGCCCGGACGGCGCATGAAGAAGCGCCGTTCTCGATCGGACGGCGCCGTGCGACTCAGCCATTGTTAGCGGCGCTCGAAACCCCTGGCAAAGCCCCCTAATACGGCCCTTTTTCGTCCCCGGCCACACCCCACGGCCGCCACGTGGGCCGATGCCGACGGCCCTCTTTCGTAGGTGATCCACCTCTCATGGGCGGGCTCACATCCCGGCCCCCTCCGGCTCACCCTCCGCGGAAGAAAGCGCTACCCACCGGAGCCGGAATCCGGGCCGGTGCCGCGCAGGGTCTGGGCGTCGGCCAGTTCGCGGTACGCGGCGCTGCGCCGCAGCAGTTCCAGGTGCGTACCGCAGGCGATCACGCGGCCCGCGTCGAGCACGTAGATGCGGTCGGCGTTCTGGACGGTGGAGAGCCGGTGGGCGATGACCAGCAGTGCGCATTCCCCGGCGATGTCCCGCATGACCTTGCTCAGTGCCGCCTCGTTGATCGCGTCGAGGTGGGAGGTCGGCTCGTCCAGCAGCAGCAGCGACGGCCGGGTCAGCAGGGCGCGGGCGAGGGCCACGCGCTGGCGCTCGCCGCCGGAGAGGGTGGCACCGCGCTCGCCGAGGTTGCAGGCCAGCCCGCCGGGGAGGCGTTCGACGACGTCCGTGAGGTTGGCGAGTCGCACCACCCGGTCGACCTCGGCCGCGTCGGCGTCGGGCACCGCGTAGGTGATGTTGTCCCGGAGGGTGCCGTGGACGACGTGCGTGTTCTGGTCGACCAGCGCGATGCGCTCGCGGCATTCCCTGCGGGTCAGCTCCGGGGCGGGCCGTCCGTCGAAGAGCAGGACGCCCTCCTGCGGCTCGTAGAAGCGGGCGGCGAGGGAGAAGATCGTGGTCTTGCCGGCGCCCGAGCGGCCCACCAGCGCGATCTGGCCGCGGTGCGGTACGGACAGGGACACCCCGCGCAGGACGGGCCGGCCGGGACGGTAGCCGAAGTGGACGTCGCGCAGGGTGAGGGCCTGGGCGGGCCGGGACGCGGAGCGCGGGGTGGGGTGCCGGGTGCGGCCGGCGGGCTCCCGGGGCAGGGCCAGGGCCTGGTCGACGCGCTCGTAGGCGCCCATCCCGCGCTGGATGAGGCCGAGGGCGCGGAAGACGGACGAGACCGGCACGAACAGGTAGGAGGCGTACAGCAGGAACGCCACCAGTTCGCCGAGTGAGTCGGCGGCGCCCACACGCATGCCGCCGACGACCAGGACGACGAGGAACGATCCGTGGACGGCGAGCTCGACGGCGGAGTTCATGAACGAGGCGAGCTTGGCGGTGTGCACCCCGGCGCGGTACGCGCTGTCGACGCGGGTGCCGATCCTGGCGGTCTCGCGGTCCTCGGCGCAGTGGACGCGCACCATGGGCAGCGCGCCGAGCGCTCGCTCCAGGTCGGCGGCGATGCCGCCGACGGCCCCCTGGATGCGCTCGGAGGCGGTGCGGAGGCCGGACAACAGCGAGGTGACGATGACCGCCGCCGCGGCCACGGTGGCGGCGACCAGCAGGAGCAGGACGGGGTCGATCCAGGCCATCAGCGCCAGCGCGCCGGCCGAGACCAGCAGCCCGGTGACCAGGTCGACCAGGGCCTGGGCGGTGGCCTCGCGGATGACGCCGGTGTCGGCGGTGACGCGGGATATCAGGTCGCCGCTGCGGTGCTCGCCGTACTCGCGCATGTCGAGGCGCAGCAGGTGGGAGACCAGGCCGTGCCGCAGGGTGCGGATCACGCCTTCGCCCATGCGTTCCAGCAGGAAGCGGCCGACCGCCCCGGTGACGGCCTCCGCCACGAACAGCCCCGCGAGCAGCAGCAGGGGTCCGGTGACGGCGGAGTGGCCGGCCGCGTCGATGACGTGCCGGGCCAGCAGCGGCTGGGCCAGGCCCATGGCGGAGCCGGCCAGGGTCAGCACGCAGGCGACGGCGATGGCGGACCGGTGCCCGGCGGTCAGACGCACCATGGTGACCAGGGCCCCGGCGGTCCCGCGGCGGGCGTCCGGCGAGGGCTTGTGCGCAGGGCTCTCCGGTTCGCCGGGGCGCGGGTCGGCGCCGGTGGCGAGCTGCCCGCTCACGGTGCGTTCCGGTCGGCGGGTGCCACCACCACCAGGCGGCCGAAGTAGTCGCCGCCCACGCCTTCGCCCACCGGCCGGCCACCGGCCTCCAGCCAGGCATGGGCGGCGAAGGGCGGCACCACCCGGACTCCCGCGCACCAGGTGGGCCATACGCCCCACACCCGGCACAGCAGTGCGGCGCCCACCGAGCGCGGCAGGCAGCCGCGCGGGCCGGCGCAGTACAGGCTGACCGCGCATATCGCGTCCCGGGCGGCCTGCGCCTGCCCGGCGTCGGCCGGTGCGGCGCCCCGGCGCACGACGTTCAGTACGGCCCGGATGCGGTGGGGGCGCAGCCGGGCCAGCAGCAGGGCGGGCAGCAGGACGACCCGGGCGGCCAGACGGTGCCCGAGTGGCACACCGACGGGGCGCGCCAGGGCGCTGGGGGTGCTCACGACGCCAGCCCGCTGCTGCGCAGTTGCTCGGTGAGCGCGGAGACGTCCCGGGCCGCTTGGTCGCGGTCGATGTCGAATTCCGCGACGAGTGCGTCCACCGCGTCCTGCTCGTCGCCGCCCTCCAGCAGCGTACGGACGACGAGGGTGCCGGTGGGGTTGAGCTCCCAGTACTCCCCGCTGCGCTGGTCCAGCAGGACGGTTCCGTATGCGGTGGTGGCGGTGCAGACGTCGGCTCCGAGCCGCAGTGCCATGTGTGGTACCCCTTCTCTAGGTGCCGCGGGGTTCTCTCAGGTGCTGCGGGCCAGGCTGCGCAGCCACACCTCGCAGGCGATGGTGGAGTAGAGGATCGCGTCCTTCAGGCCGGGGCTGTTCGGGCGCTGGGCCAGGGCGCGCAGAACCTCATGGTCGACGAGCCCCATCCGGGCCAGGTGGGAGTCCTCCCACAGGGCCAGCAGGTCGCCGCGGTGTTCGCGCAGTCCGTCGGCGGCGTCCATGGACGCCTGGGCCTTGCTGGTGCGGCGCAGGCACTCGTCGGGCACGACGCCGCGCATCGCCGAGGTCAGCAGCGGTTTGTACGCCCAGGGGGTGACCCGGTCGGCGGGCCGGACGGCCAGGGCCGCCTCGATGACCCGGTCGTCGAAGAACGGCGAGGCCATGGGCAGGCCGGCGCGGGCGGCCATGGCATCCCACTGGCGGACGATGCGGGTGCAGGTGCGGATCGCCTCCAGATCGGCGTGGAGACCGCGGTCGGCGTGCAGCGGGCGGGCGCCGGCCGCAGCCTCGGTCAGTGCGTCGCGGACGAGTGCGGCGGCGTCGTCGGTGACCCAGTTGAACAGCCGGGGCGAGGCCGACCAGCCCAGCGTCCCGCCGACGGCTTCCGGCAGGGGGTCGCGCAGGCGGCCGGTGGCGTCGGCGAGCCAGCGGTCGTACGGCCGGGAGTCGGCCAGGGCGCGCACCATGCCGCGCAGCGGCCAGGCGAACAGGACCTTGAAGCCGCGCAGCCGGCCCAGCGCGAACAGCGGCCGCCGACGCAGCAGCCGGTGGTAGTACGCCTCCGAGCACCAGGCGATGTGGTCGCCGCCGATGCCGGTCAGGTGCAGCCGGCTGCCGCGGTCCCGTAGACCGGGCAGGCGCTGCAGCACCCGGGCACGATCCATCACGCCGATGGTCGGCTCGTCCATCGGGTCGTCGATCTCCAGCAGGTCCGTATAGACCAGCGGGCACGCGTGGGCGTCCCAGACGACGTGCTCCACCTCGGGCAGGTATCCGATTGCGCGCTTGGCCCAGTGCAGGTCGTCGTCGGCCGGGTCGCGGCCGGGCCAGGTGTTGGCGACCACGCGGGCGGGGGAGCGGTCGGCCAGGAAGCACACGGATGTGGAGTCCAGGCCCCCGGAGAGGTCGCAGCTGACCACGCCGCCCTGGCGGGTCCGGGCGTCGACCGCCTCCGTGAGCGCCTGGCGGAGCAGCGGCGCTCCTTCGGCGAGGGTGCGTACCGGTTCGGGCGGGGTCCACCAGCGGGACGTACGGATGGTTCGCCCGTCGGGTGACAGGTGCACAGCCTGGCCCGGGGGTACGGCGCTGACGCCCTGCCAGAGGGAGGTTTCGTAGAGGGGGTGGGGGACGGGCCACAACAGGCGGACGGCCACTTCGCGTGGGTCGGGGCCGGCTCCGGTGGCGCCGGCGAGGAGTCGGGCGTCGGTGGCGACCGCGTGGACGCCGTCGAGCATGGTGTGGAAGAGCAGGCGCAGGCCGGAGGCCGTGCCCAGGATCTTGGTCCGGCCGTCGAGGCAGGCTGCGAGGTGGAAGTTGCCGGGCAGGCTGCGGGCGAGGTCGTCGAGCTGGGCGAGGTCGGTCAACCGGTCGGCGTGGCGTCGGAGTACGTCGGCGTCCACGGGGCAGCAGCCCAGTACGGCCAGGGCGGCCCGCCGGGTGGTGACGGCGACGCACTCGCCGTCGGACCACTCCCCGGTGATCCAGGGCCTGCCGGAGGGGTGGTCGAGGGTGCGCGTTCCGGGGCGGCGGGGCAGACGACGGGCCGCGGCAAGCGCGCCTTCACAGTCCGGCAGGACTGTGAAGGACACGCCCCCGCAGGCCGCCTCTACGTGATCACGCGAGGGTGGCATGGCCTGCGATCAGCTTCCCAGCCTCAGAGGTGCTTGCTGAGGAGGACCTGGTCGTTGCCGTGGGTGCCCAGCAGACCGGTCTCGGTGCGGAAGTCGCCGCGCCGCGTCAGGGTGGGGGCCTCGTACGCCTTCTTCATGAGCTTCTCCTCTTTCTTGCGAGGGAGAACCAGCCCTGCATCAGGCGTAACTCCTGCCCGACGCAAGGAGGTTCGCTGCTACGAAAAACGTAGCAGCGAACCCCGGCGGTACGACAATACGCTCATCTGCGTATTCATGAGGTGAATCGCATATATATCCGCCGCGACGATGTTCGAGGCGGAGGGGTTGAAAGGGCAGGGTGGCGCATGGGGAGATCGCTACTGTTAAGGTAAGGCTTACCTATTCGAAGCCCGTGTCGAGTCGTGCGCAGGGGGTCCTCGTGGCGGTGGCAGTCGCTCCTTCCCGGACGGCCGGTGCGCTCGGCGCGCCCGCCTGGGCCGGTGTGCTCCAGGAGACCTACGCCCAGGTGGCGGAGGCGCTCGGCCCGGTCGTCCGGGTGCGGGCCGGCGCCGGTATCGACGGCGACCCCGTCACCGCCGAACGCCTCGTCAAGGACGAGGCGCTGCGCGAGTGGCTGGTCGAGGCCTCCGCCCGCAGGATCGAGGAGGGCCACGGCACCGCGCCCCGGCGCGACGTCGCGGCCCTCGACGTGCTGCACCAGTACGCCTTCTTCGCCGCCGTCACCATGAGCGGCCCCTGGTTCCTGGAGCGGCGCGTGCCCTGGGTCGGACCCGGCGGCGTCGGGTACGACCCGGCCTCCGCCACGCTGACCGTCTCCCCCTCCTACCTCTCCTGCCTGCCGGACGACCCCGCCGCCGGCCTGCCGGGCTTTCGCGTCGTCGCGGACGAGGAGGCGCTGCGCACGGAGCTGCGCGGTGCGGTGGCCCACCACCTCGGGCCGGTTCTGGAGGCCTTCCGTCCGCTGCTGCGCCGCGGCCCCCGCGCCGTGTGGGGGCTGGCCACCGACGAACTGGCCGAGGGCATCTGGTACCTGGGCCGGCTCATCGGGCAGGAGGGCCGGGCGGTGGCCGCGGCCGAGCGGCTGCTGCCGGGCAGCACCGCGCCGTTCGTGGGCGCGGCCGGGTTCCGTCCCTCGTGCGGCGACCCCGAGGCGGAGGCGGTCGGCGAGTCCACCCGTACGCGCGTGAACTGCTGCATGTGGTACACCATCACCCCGCAGACCGTCTGCCCGACCTGCCCGCGCCGCAAGCGCCCCTGAACGACGCACGCGGAACGGCGCACGCGGAACGGCGCACGGCGATGGCCGGGCCTCCCTCGGGAGCCCGGCCATCGCCGTGTTGTCGCGGTGTGCTGTCGCCGCGTCAGGCGCGGGCGGCGTCCACCCCGTACGTCTTGGCGACGTCGTCGAGGACGGCCTCGGCGCCGTACAGGCCCACGGCGAGCATCCACGTGGTGTCGTCGACCTCGTGGACCTGGCCCTTCAGCTGCTTCCACAGCGGGTTCGCCTGGAACTTCTCCTTGTTCTTCGTGCCGGCCCCCGACGGGTCGGGGTAGGCGGTGACGAAGATGTCGTCCGCGTCGACCTTCTTGATCTGCTCCTCGGAGATGTCGGCGTTGAAGCCGGTGCCCTTGGCGTCCTGCGGCTTGTCGAAGCCGAGGTCCTTGAGGATGACGCCGATGTAGGTGTCCTCCTTGTACAGGCGCGTCGGGCCGTCGAGGAAACGCACCACGGAGACCGAGGGGTTGGAGCCCTTCTTCTTGCGGACCGCGTCGCCGATCGCCTTGGCGCGCTTGTCGTACGCGGCGATCTTCTCGTCGGCGAGCTTCTCCTTGCCGAGCGCCTTGCCGACCAGCTTGAGGTTGTCCTTCCAGGTCGCGCCGGTGTCCTCGGTGAAGACGGTGGGCGCGATGGCCGACAGCTGGTTGTAGAGCTTCTCGTGACGGACCTTCGCCGACAGGATCAGGTCCGGCTTGAGGACCTTGATCTTCTCCAGGCTGGGCTCCTCCAGCATGCCGACCGACTTTGCGCTGCCGCCGTACGTGGCCGCGTCCTTGCCGAAGTACGCGGGCAGCTTCTCGTCGGGGGAGGCGAGGGTGGTGTAGCCGACGACGTTGCCCTGCAGGGCCAGTGCGGCGTCCACGAACGTCATGTCGAGCGCGACGATGCGCTTGGGCGCCTGCCCCAGCTTCGTCTTGCCCATGGCGTGTTCGATCGTGCGCGGGAAGGCGGTGCCCGAGGCGGCCGTGCCCTTGCCGCCCTGATCGTCCGTATTCTTGTCCGAGCCGCCGCCGCAGGCGGCGGTGGCGAGCAGACCTGCGGTCACGGCGACGGCGCCGACGGTACGGCCGAAGCGGCTGAGCCAACGGGCTCTCATCACGGGGGTCCCTTCTCTGTGCGCGTTGTGCGGTCCTAAGGATAGGCTCACCTAAGTGACCGAAAGACGCGGGGAGGGGATCGTGACCGAAGCGCTACCTGCGCGACCCGTACAGAGGGAAATCAGGCAGGTTGCGTCCGAAAGGGCAGGAAGCCGCCGGCTGTGGACCGTTGGACTGGCCGGAGCACTGCTCCTGGCGGTGCTCCTGAGCATCGCGTTCGGCGCCGAACCGCTCGGGCCCGGCCAGGTGTGGCACGGACTGTGGAGCCCCTCGGGCCGCGAGGGCGACATCATCGTGCGCTCCCTGCGCATGCCGCGCACCGTGACCGCCCTCGTGGCCGGCCTCGCGCTCGGCGCGGCCGGGGCCCTGATGCAGGGCCACACCCGCAACCCCATCGCCGACCCGGTGGTGCTCGGCATCAGCGCCGGCGCCGGCGCGGGCGTGGTGGCCTCGCTCTTCCTCGTCGGCGTCAGCAGCCTGTACGGATACGTGTGGTTCGGCTTCCTCGGCGCCGCGCTCGCCGGCACGGCCGTGTACACGGTCGGCGCGCTCACCCGCGGCGGCGCCACGCCCGTGACCCTCGCCCTGGCCGGGGCCGCGGCGCACGCGCTGTTCACGGCGCTGACCGCCGGCATGGTGCTCTTCGACCGGCAGGCGCTGGAGACCTACCGCTTCTGGACGGTGGGCTCCGTCAGCGGCCAACCGCTGAGCCTGGTGGCCGACGCCCTGCCCTTCATCGCCACCGGCCTCGTCCTCGCCGCGCTCAATACCCCCGGCCTCAACGCCCTCTCCCTCGGCGAGGACGTGGCCCGCATGCTCGGCGTGCGCATCGGACTCAACCGGGCCGTGGGCATGGCCGCCATCACCCTGCTGACGGGCACGGCAGTGGCCCTGTGCGGACCGATCGGCTTCGTCGGACTGGTGGGCACCCACATCGCCCGCCACCTCTCCGGCCCCGACTACCGCTGGATCACCGCCCAGGCCGCGCTCATCGGCGCGGTCCTGATGCTGGTCGCGGACACCCTCGGGCGGCTGGTGGCGCGCCCGGGGGAGCTCCAGGTGGGCATCATGCTCGCGCTCATCGGGGCGCCGGTCTTCATCCATCTCGTCCGCCGCCGCCAGGCGGTGCGGATATGAGCAGTCCGGATATGAGCAGTGCGGATGCAAGTGGTGCGGATGTGAGCAGCGTGCAGGAAACGACGGCCGTTCCCGGGCGCTCCCCCCTGCGGGCGGGCCCCCTCTCCGCGGTCTGGCGGCCGCGCACCCTCGTCGTGCCGCTGCTTGCCCTGGCCGTGCTGCTGCTCGGCACGCTCGTGGGCTGCGGACGCGGGGACGTCGGCATCCCTCTCGGGGACGTGGCCAAGGCCCTGCTGGGCGCCGGCGACGAGACCAGCCGCATGGTCGTCCTCGACCTGCGCCTGCCCCGTTCGGTGACCGGCGCCGTGGTCGGCGCCTCGCTCGCGCTGGCCGGTGCCGTCGTCCAGGGGCTCGCCCGCAACCCGCTGGCCAGCCCCGACATCCTCGGCATCACCGCCGGCTCCGGCGTGGGCGCGGTGACCGTCATCGTCCTCGGCGGTACGGGCGGTGGCGTCGGCGGCACGCTGGCCGAGGCCGGCCTGCCCGCCGCGGCCATGGGCGGCGGCCTGCTGGCGGCCGTCGCCGTCTACCTGCTCGCCGTGCGGCGCGGCCTGTCCGGCTACCGGGTGCTGCTCGTGGGCGTGGGCGTCAACGCCGTCCTGACCAGCGTGCTGTCGTGGCTGCTGCTCAAGGCCGACATCGTCGACGCGGGCCGGGCGCTGCTGTGGCTCAACGGCAGCCTCAACGGTGCCTCGTGGGAGTCGATGCGCCCGGCCCTGTGGACGCTCGCGGTCCTCGGCCCCGTGGCCCTGATGCTGTCCTTCCCGTTCGGCGCGCTCGTCTTCGACGAGGACACCGCCCGCGGCCTGGGCGTCCGGATGACCGCGACGCGCGTCGCGCTGCTGTTCACGGCCGTGCTGCTGACCGCCGCCGCGACCGCGGCCGCCGGTCCGATCGCCTTCGTCGCCCTGGCCTGCCCGCAGCTGGCGGTCCGTCTCGTGCGCACCGGTACCCCGCCGCTGCTCGCCTCGGCCCTGATCGGCGCCGCGGTGACGGTGTGGGCCGACGTGCTCGGCCGTACCGCCTTCGGAAGCATCGAACTGCCCGTCGGCATCCTCACCGCCGCACTGGGCGCCCCGTACCTGCTGTACTTGCTCATTCGGAGCGGAAGGGCCCGCACGTCATGACCGAGATCACCCGCACCCCCGCAGCGTCCCCCGCCCGCGACGGCGCCGGGCGCCGGGTGCGCCTGCGGGCCGAGGGCCTCACGCTCGCCTACGGGGACCGGGCCGTCGTCCGGGAGCTGGACCTCGACGTCCCCGACGGCGGCATCACCGCCGTCATCGGGCCCAACGGCTGCGGCAAGTCCACCCTCCTGCGGGCGTTCGGCCGGCTGATGAAGCCCACCGCCGGGCACGTCCTGCTGGACGGCACGCCGATCCACCGCATCCCCACCCGCGAGGTGGCCGAGCGCGTGGGCCTGCTCCCGCAGTCCCCGGCCGCGCCCGAAGGGCTGACCGTGGCCGACCTGGTGGCGCGCGGGCGGCACCCCCACCAGAGCTGGTACCGGCGCTGGTCCTCCGACGACGAGGCGGCGGTCGCCGAGGCGCTGCGGGCCACCGGCATGTACGAGCTGGCCGGGCGGACGCTGGAGGAGCTCTCCGGCGGCCAGCGCCAGCGCGCCTGGATCGCCATGACGCTGGCCCAGCAGACCGAGCTGCTGCTGCTGGACGAGCCCACCAACCACCTCGACCTCGCCCACCAGATCGAGGTCCTCGACCTGGTGCGGGAGCTGCACCTGACCACGGGCCGCACGGTCGTCGTGGTGCTGCACGACCTCTCGCTGGCCGCCCGGTACGCCGACCGGCTGGTGGCGATGAAGGACGGGCGCGTGGTGGCCCAGGGCGCGCCCGCCGAGGTGCTCACCGAGCAGCTGGTGCAGGAGGTCTTCGGGCTGGCCGCCCGGGTGCGCCACGACGAGGAGACCGGTGCCCCGCTGGTCATCCCGCTGAGCCGGCACGCCCGTACGGCGGCTGACGGGGCGTGAGGCGCGGGCGGGGCGGGATCACGGCCATGATTTGGTAGGTTAGCCTTACCTAAGTCGGTGGGTGGCGGGAAACCGCTCCCGCCCACCGGCGCCGCCCTGCCTGCCCACCCCGCTCGTGACCGAAGGATCCCGCCATGCTGCGTGCTCGTCTCCTCGACCGACAGGCGCAACGTGAGTCCGCTGCCCGCACCTACGCCCGGTCCATCCCGGTGGCGCCCGTCGCCGCCGCCGGCGCCGAGGTGACCGGTGCCGACGGCCGCACGTACCTCGACTGCCTCTCCGGAGCGGGCACCCTCGCCCTCGGCCACAACCACCCGGACGTCATCGCCGGCCTGCAGAAGGTCATCGGCTCCGCCGCCCCGCTGCACGCCCTCGACATGATCACCCCGCAGAAGGACGCCTTCAGCGAGGAACTCCTCAAGCGGCTGCCGGGCACCCTGAACAACAACGCCAAACTGCACTTCTGCAGCCCCGCCGGCACCGACGCCGTCGAAGCCGCCCTCAAGCTGGCCCGCAACGCCACCGGCCGGCAGGGAATATTCGCCTTCACCGGCGCCTACCACGGCATGACCCTCGGCGCCTCCTCCGTCTCCGGCCCCGGCCGGATGCGCCGCGGCGCGGCCGAGTTCGGCCCGGCCGAGACCCAGCCCGTCACCCGGCTGCCCTACCCCTACGGCTACCGCTGCCCCTTCGGCGTCGGCGCCGAACAGGCCGGCGAACTCTCCGCCCGCCTGATGGAGTCCTACATCACCGACCCCTCCAGCGGCGTGGGCAGGCCCGCCGCCGTCATCCTCGAAGTCGTCCAGGGCGAGGGCGGCGTCGTCCCCGGCCCCGACGCCTGGCTGCGCGAAGTACGCCGCATCACCGCCGAACACGGCATCCTCCTCATCATCGACGAGGTCCAGACCGGCATCGGCCGCACCGGCGACTTCTGGGCCTGCGAACGCGCCGGCATCACCCCCGACATCCTCGTCACCTCCAAGGCCGTCGGCGGCGGCCTGCCGCTCGCCCTGATCGCCTACCGCCCCGACCTCGACACCTGGCAGCCCGGCGACCACACCGGCACCTTCCGCGGCAACACCCTCGCCATGGTCGCCGGCGAGATCACCCTGCGCACGGTCGCCGAGCAGCAACTGGCCGAGCGCGCCGCCAAACTCGGCGAGCGCCTGCGCGCCGGCCTGCGCGAACTGGCCACCGCCCACCCGCAGATCGGCGAGGTGCGCGGCCGCGGCCTGATGATCGGCGCCGAACTCGTCGACCCCACTGCCGCCCCCGACGCCCTCGGCTCCCTGCCCGGCGACGGCACCTTCGCCCGCGCCGTGCAGCAGGCCTGCCTGGAGCGCGGCCTGATCTGCGAACTCGGCGGCCGCGGCGACGCCGTGCTGCGCCTGCTGCCCCCGCTCGTCCTCACCGACGAGCAGGCCGACTCCGTGCTCGGCCGTATCGCCGAATCGCTCGCCGCCGTCACCGCGGAGCGTGCCGCGTGAACGAGACCACCCGCGCCGACGCCGTCGCCGACCCCGCCTCCCCCTACGCCCTGCGCAAGCTCGCCTCCATCGCACTCGACGCGCTCGCCGACGGCGCCGCCGCCCGCGGCGGCCCCCTGCCCGCCGGCGGCCCCGAGCAGGTCGCCGCCCGCACCCGCGCCCTGTGCACCCCCGTCCTGCCCGAGGAGGGCGTCGGCGCGGCCGACGCGCTGTACGACGTGGCCCGCGCCGCCGCCGAGGGCGCGGCCGACCCCTCCGACCCGCACTGCGTGGCCCACCTGCACTGCCCGCCGCTCGCCGTCGCCGCGGCCGCCGACCTCGTCGCCTCCGCGCTCAACCCCTCGATGGACTCCTGGGACCAGGCGCCGGCCGCCGCGGTCATCGAAGCGGAGGTCACCACCGCCCTCGCCCGCCTCGTCCACCCCCACCACCCGGCCCCCGACGCGGTCATCACCAGTGGTGGCACCGAGTCCAACCTCGTCGCCCTGCTGCTGGGCCGCGAGCGGGCCCGCGCCACCGGCGCCCGTACGGTGCAGGTACTCGTCGGCGCCAACGCCCACCACAGCGTGCGCCGCGCCGCCTGGATGCTGGGCCTGCCCACGCCGGTCGTCGTCGACTGCCCCGGTGGGCGCATGAGCCCCGCCGCCCTGGACCGGGCACTGGTCGACTGCGCGGGCCCGGCCCTGGTCGTCGCCACCGCCGGCACCACCGACGAAGGCCTGATCGACCCGCTGCCCGAAATCGCCGAGGTGGCGCGCTTCCACGGCGCCGAGCTCCACGTCGACGCCGCCTACGGCGGACCGCTGCTCTTCAGCGACAAGCTGGCACCCCGCCTGGCCGGCATCGAACACGCGGTGTCGGTGACCTACGACCTGCACAAGCTCGGCTGGCAGCCCGTCGCCGCCGGCGTCCTCGCCGTCGCCGACGCGCAGGTGCTGGAACCGCTGGCCCTGACCGCCGACTACCTCAACGCCGACGACGACACCGAGGCGGGCCTGCCCGACCTGCTGGGCCGCTCCATCAGGACCTCGCGCCGCCCCGACGTCCTGAAGATCGCCACCACCCTGCGCGCCCTGGGCCGCCGCGGCCTGGGCGCCATGGTGGAGCACTGCGTGCAGACGGCGGCCGACGTCGCCCGGGCCGTCGACGAGCACCCGGCCCTGCGCCGTCGCCCCGGCGACATCGGCATCAGCACCGTGCTGTTCCGGCCGGCGGCCGCGGACGCACTGCCCGACGCGGACGGCGACGAACTCGTCGCCGCCGTCCGCCGCGACCTGCTCGCCGAGGGCCGGGCCGTCCTCGGCCGTGCCACGGTGGCGGACGGTGACGGCCGGCAGCGACTGTGGCTGAAGGTGACGCTGCTTCACCCGAGCACGACGGCGCAGGACTTGGCCGGCCTGCTGGAGCTCGTCGCCGAGCAGGCCGAACGCCTGGCCCCGGCCACGCTGGCGGCGTAGCCGCGTAGCCGCGTTCGCGGCTCAGAGCGTGTCCGGCGCCCCGTCAGGGGCGCGGGACAGTGTCGATCTGCGGCTGCCGCCGCGTGGGCGCGATCGGCCACCGACGGCCCGCAGACGAATGCACCGTCCGGGGCCCCGGGGCGCGGCGCGGCACTGCGGCTGCAGGCGCGTCGTGGCTTGTCGCGCAGTTCCCCGCGCCCCTACGGGGGGCGCCGGTTCGGCTTGGAAAGTCGCATTATATGAATTAGCTTAGGCTCGCCTAACTTGGCCGGGGTGTCCGGATGCCGCCGGACACCCCGGCCATCCCCGCAAGGCCGAGCGCCAGCGCCCCCGCATCACGTACGTACGCCCGTCACTCGAAGCAGCAAGGCAGCCGCCGTGTCCATAGAACTCCCGCCGTCCGCCGCACCCCGCACCGCCCACGCCCAGGACGTCCTCCCGGCACGCGTGCAGCGCCGCCTGCTCGACCTCGCCCGCAGCGGCGACCCCGTCGCGGCCTACGTCTACGACGGCGACGTCGCCGCCGCCCGCGCCCGCGAGCTGCGTGCGGCCCTGCCCGAGTGGGCCTCGGTCTACTACGCCGTCAAGGCCAACTCCTTCCCCGGCATCGTCGGCGCCCTCGCCCCGCACGTCGACGGCTTCGAGGTCGCCTCGCTGTCCGAACTGGCCCTCGCCACCGCCGCCAAGCCCGCCGCCCCCGGCGCCCCGGCCCCGGTCGTGGCCGCCGGCCCCGCCAAGTCCGTGCCCGTCCTGACCGGTCTGGTCGAGGCCGGCGTCGAGGCCATCAACGCCGAGAGCCCCCTCGAACTGCACCGCATCAGCCGCATCGCCGGCGAGCTCGGCACCACCGCCCGCGTCGCCCTGCGCGTCAACCCCGCCGAGATACCCGTCACCGGCTCCCTCCACATGGGCGGGGAGGCCTCGCAGTTCGGCATACCCGAGCCCGACGTCGCCGAGGCCGTGCGGCTGGCCATGAAGCTGCCCGGCATCGACCTCGTCGGCTTCCACATCCACGCCGCCTCCAACAACCTCGACGCCACCACCCACGCCGCCTACCTGCGCTGGTGCATCGAGTGGAGCGTGGCCACCGCCGTCGAGCACGGCATCGACCTGCGCCACATCGACGCCGGCGGCGGCATCGGCGTCGCCTTCGAGGCCGACTTCAAGGACGAACGGCCCTTCGACGCGGCCCGCTTCGGCGAACTCCTGGCCGCCACCCCGCCCCCCGGCGGCGTCAAGGTCGCCCTGGAGCCCGGCCGCTTCCTCGTCGCCGACTGCGGCTGGTACGCCGCCGAGGTCACCGACGTCAAGCACTCCTACGGCACCTCCTTCGCCGCCCTGCGCGGCGGCATCAACCACTTCCAGCTGCCCACATCCTGGGACATCGTCCACAACGTCGCCGTCCTGCCCGTCGAGGACTGGCCCGAGGGCTGCCCGCGCCCCGAGGCCGCCGACGTCCCCGTGACGTTCGTCGGCGAACTGTGCACCCCCGAGGACACCCTGCTGCGCGACGTGCGCGTCCAGCGCGTGCGCGCCGGCGACATCGCCGTCTTCCCCTGCGCCGGCTCCTACGGCTGGGAGTTCGCCATGCACTCCTTCCTCGGCCACCCCGTCGCCGACCGCATCCTGCTCTGACGCCCACGCCGCCCGAAAGCACCCGCGATGACCCTCCCGCCGAACCCGCCCACGGCCCCGGTACCGGATCCGCTCGACCACCCCGACGCCCGGCAGGCCGCCGACTTCGCCGCCACCGAGACGCTGCTGCGCGCCTACGTCCGCGAGAGCGCCACCGACGTGCCCGCCGCCGGCACCGAGATGCTGCTCGACTTCCCCGCCAGCGCCCTGCGGCTGCGCGTGCCCGTCCGCCACCGCTCGGCCACCGGCTGGCACCGCTTCGGCGAGCCCGTCGTCGACGGCACCGGACCCGCCCCCGCACCGGCCGACGCCGCCCTGGTGGCCGCCGCAGCGATCCGCGAGTCCACCACCGGCCGCGGGCTGGCCGCCCACCTGGGCGCCGATGCCGTCGGCCGGGTCCTGAACTCCGCCGGCCGCGTCGCCGCCCACCTCGCCGCCCGCCGCGCCGAGGCGGCCGGCACCACCGGCCCCACCCCCTTCCTCGACGCCGAACAGGCCCTCCTGCTCGGCCACCCCTTCCACCCGGCCCCCAAGAGCCGCGAGGAGGCCTCCGAGGACGAACTGGCCGCCTACTCGCCCGAGCTGCGCGGCTCCTTCGCCCTGCACTGGTTCGCCGCCCACCCCGACGTCGTGGCCGGCGGCACCTTCGACGGCCGGCCCGTCGCCGACCTGCTGCGCCCGCTGGCCGCCGGCGTCGCGCTGCCCGAGGGCACCGTGCCCGTCCCCGCCCACCCCTGGCAGGCCCGCGAGGTGCTGCGCCGCCCGGAGGTGCGCGCCCTGGTCGAGGACGGGCTGCTGACCCCGCTCGGCCCCGGCGGCGCGCCCTGGCACCCCACGTCCTCCGTGCGCACCGTCCACCGCCCGGACGCCGACGTGATGCTCAAGCTCTCCCTCGGCATGCGCATCACCAACTCCCGCCGCAACAACCTGCGCGGCGAGATGCGCCTGGGCGTCGGCGCCGCCCGGCTGCTGGCCGCCGGACCCGCCGACTGGCTGCGCGCCGAGCACCCCGACTTCGCGATCCTGCGCGACTTCGCCTGGATCTCCGCCGGCACCTCCGGCGCCGAGACCGGCCTGGAGACCGCCCTGCGCGACAACCCCTTCCGCGGTGGCGCCGGCGAGGGCCTGTGCGTCGCCGGGCTGCTCGCCGAGCGCACCGGCCCCGGCGACGGCAGTGCACCGAGGCACCGCACCCTGCTCGCCGAGGCCGTCGAGCGGGCCGCGCGCACCCACGGCACCACTGTCGCCGAGGCGGCCGCGCGCTGGCTGGAGTACTACCTCGACGTGCTCGCCGTCCCGCTGATCCGCCTCCAGGCCCGGTACGGCATCGCCCTGGAGCCGCACCACCAGAACACCCTCGTCGCCCTCGGCGAGGACGGTCTGCCCACCGCCGGCTGGTACCGCGACAGCCAGGGCTACTACCTCGCCCGCTCGCGCGCCGCCGAGATCGAGCGGCTGCTGCCCGGCGCCACCGACGACGTCGAGCTCGTCTTCGACGACGCCTTCGTCGACGAACGCGTCGGCTACTACCTCTACATCAGCAACCTCCTCGGCCTCATCGGCTCCCTGGGCGCCCAGCAGCTGGCCGCCGAGGAGGACCTGCTGCGCGTGCTGCGCGCCCGCCTGGAGCGGCTGCGCGCCACCGAGCCCGGCGCCAAGGGCCTGCTCGGCCTGCTCCTGGACGCGCCCGTCCTGCGCTGCAAGGGCAACTACCTCACCTGCGTGGACGGGCTCGACGAACTCGTCGGCGACGTGCACACCCAGTCCGTCTACATCGACCTTCCCAACCCCCTCGCGGAGGCCCTGCGGTGAGCGAGAACACCCCTTACGACCTTCTCGGCGTCGGCATCGGTCCGTTCAACCTGTCGCTGGCCGCCCTCGCGGACGGCGTGAGCGGCCTGAACGCCCTCTTCCTCGACGCCAGGCCCGCCTTCTCCTGGCACCCCGGCCTGCTCATGGAGGGCACCACGCTGCAGGTGCCCTTCCTCGCCGACCTGGTGACCATGGCCGATCCCACCAGCCCCTGGTCGTACCTGAACTACCTGCGCTGCCACGAGCGGATGTTCCCCTTCTTCTTCTCCGAGCGCTTCCTCATCCCGCGCCGCGAGTACGACCACTACTGCCGCTGGGTCGCCGAACGCCTGCCCTCCTGCCGCTTCGGCGCCCGCGTCGACGCCGTCGCCTGGGACGAGAGCGCCGACGCCTTCGCCGTCACCTACGCCGGCGCCGACGGCACCACCACCCGCGTCCTGGCCCGCCAGGTCGTCCTCGGGGTCGGTACGAACCCGGTCGTGCCCGAGCCGCTGCGACCGCTGCTGACCGACGCCCACCGCGGCCGCATCCTGCACAGCGCCGACTACCGCACCCACCGCGCGGCCCTGGCCGCGGCCGACGACGTCACCGTCATCGGGGCCGGCCAGTCCGGCGCCGAGATCGTCCTCGATCTCATCCGCCACCAGGACGGCGAGGGCCTGGGCGGGCCGTTCACCCGCTGGCTGGCCCGCACCCCCGCCTTCGCGCCCATGGAGTACTCCAAGATCGGCCTGGAGCACTTCACCCCCGACTACATCCGCTACTTCCGCCACCTGCCCGAGGACCGCCGCGAGCAGATGGTCCGCGAGCAGTGGCAGCTGTACAAGGGCGTGAGCGCCGACACCCTCGGCGCCATCCACGACGAGCTGTACGAGCGCACCATCGGCGGCGGCCGGCCCCGCGCCGACCTGCACCCCGGCGTCGAGCTCGTCGCCGTCCGCGAGGACGGCGACGGCTACCTGCTCACCTGCCGCCACGCCCCGCAGGAGCGCGAGTTCACCTTCCGTACCTCCGCGATCGTCGCCGCCACCGGCTACGCCGCCACCCGGCCCGCCTTCCTGGACACGCTCGCCGACCTCGTCGACTGGGATCCCAAGGGCCGCTACCGCGTCGACGGCCACTACCGCGTCGGCCTCGACCCGCGCGTCGGCGGCACCCTCTACGTCCAGAACGCCGAGATGCACACCCACGGCGTGGGCGCCCCCGACCTGACCCTCGGTGCCTGGCGCGCGGCCACCATCCTCAACACCGTGTGCGGCCGCACCGTGCTGCCCGTGCCCGACCGCGCCGCCTGGACCACCTTCGGCGCCCCCGGCGCGACGGCACCCGCCACGGCCCCGCACCACGCCGACCCGGTCGGGACCCTGCGATGAGCGCGGCCCGGCAGGCCGGGGGAGCGGCCCCCGCGCGATCGGGCCTGCCGCTGCGGGCCGTCCTGATCGCGGTGATAGCCCTCTACCTCATAGCCGAGACCGCCCTGGCCCCCTTCCTGCCCCAGCTCTTCGAGCGCCTGTACGGCGTCGACGACCCCGGGGCGACGGGGCTGTACCTGTGGACCTGCCGCATCGTGGGGCTCGTCGCCCTGCCGCTGTGGGGGCTGGCGGCCCGCCGCCGGCCCCTGCACCAGCTCGTGGCCACCGGACTGTGCGCCGCCGCCGCGGTGGACCTCGTCCTCGGCTTCGCGCCCAGCTACGCCGCCTTCACCGCACTGTCGGCGGCCTCCGTCGCCGCCAACGCCGCGCTGCTGCTGGCCTACCCGGCCTTCATCGCCGAGCACACCCGCAAGGCGGCCGAGGAGCAGAGCGACGCCGAGCACGCCGAACTGGCCGCCGTCCGCTCCATCGTCGTCGTCTTCCACGTCGCCGCCGTGGCGGCCACCCTGGTGGGCGCCGGCGTGCTGGCCCTGCCCGACCCGCGCCTGGGCGTGTCCGCCTTCGCGGTGGTCGACGTCGTCCTCGCCGTGCTCATCCTGCGGGTGCTGCGCCGGCTGCCCGCGCGCGAGGACGAGCCCGCCCCGGCCCCCGCCGCCCCGGCCGCCGGCGGCCGCAGCCGCTGGGCGCTGCTGGCCCGGGCCGCCCTGATCGGCGTGGCCTTCGACTTCGCGCTCGCCGTGGCCCGGCCGTTCTTCACCGAGTTCGCCGAGAGCCTGGGCAGCGGCTCCACCGGCGGCGCCGTGCTGTTCTTCCTGCCCAGCGTCGGCGCCCTGATCACCCTGCCGTTCGCCCGCCGCTGCCACGACCGGTTCGGCCACCGGCTGCTGCCGGTCGCCGCCCTGGTGTGCGCGGGCGGCTTCCTGTGGCAGTACGCCGCCACCTCACTGCCGTCGCTGGTGTGCGGCCGGCTGGTGGCCGGGCTGGGCCTGGGCCTGGCCCAGGTGGCCGTGGAGATGCGCATGTTCCACTCCACCGGCACCGCCGGCCCCGCCTTCACCGCCGTGGAGACCGTGCGCTCCGCCGGGCTGCTCGCCGCCCCCCTGATCTCCGCAGCCGTCGTCTCCCACGACCTCGCCCTGCCCCTGACGGTGGCCGCCGCCGCCCTGGCCTGCGTCGCGGTGACCTCCCTCGCCCCGGCCCGGCGCGCTGCCGCCGCCCCGGCCCCGGCCCCCGCCCCCGTCCCGCACCGCGAACTCGTCCTCGCCGAGCGCGCCGTGACCGTCCCCGACGGCCTGCCCGTCCACGCCAAGGAGTAACGACCGCATGAACCGCCCCTCCCGCACCACCTGGGCCGAGGCAGGACGCCGACTGCTGGTCAAGGCCGTCGAGGAGTTCGCCTACGAGGAACTGCTCACCCCCGCACCCGACCCCGCGCGCGGCGCGGACGCCTACCGCCTGGACTTCCCCGGCGGCGTCCACTGGACCTTCCACGCCACCCGCGGCACCTTCGGCACCTGGCGCCTGACCGGGACGCCCGTACGCCACCCCGTCCCCGTCGACGGCCCGGCCGGCCCCGAACTGCTGCTCCTCGACGCCCGCCCCGTGCTCGGCTGGGACGGCCCCACCACCGCCGAGGTGCTGCGCGAACTGACTGCCACCCGGCGCGCCGACGCCGCCTCCCTCGCCCGCGCCCTGCCCGCCGCCGCCCTCGCCGACCTGGACCACCTCGACCTGGAGGCCCACCAGGACGGCCACCCCTGCATGCTGCTCAACAAGGGCCGCCTCGGCTTCTCCGCCGCCGACTTCGCCGCCTACGCCCCCGAGATGGCCGACGCCGTCCACCTGACGTGGGCCGCCGTCCACACCTCGCTCGCCGCCTACTCCGGCGTGCCCGGCCTGGACGCCGGCACCCTGCTGAAGGAGGAGCTCGACGACGACGTCCGCGAGCGCTTCGCCGGCGTGCTCGCGACCGCCTGCACCGAGGGACCGCATGACCCTTGCGACTTCGTGTGGCTGCCGGTGCACCCCTTCCACTGGGACGAGGCCGTCGAGACCCTCTTCGCCCCCTACCTGGCCGAAGGCCGCATCGTCCGCCTCGGCGAGAGCCCGGACCGCTACCGCCCCCTGCAGTCCATCCGCACCCTCGCCAACCTCGACCACCCGCACCGCCGCAACGTCAAGGTGCCCCTGCTCATCCGCAACACCCTGGTCTGGCGCGGCCTGAAGACCGAGCCCACGCACGCCGCGCCCGACGTCAGCGCCTGGCTGCACGCCGTCCGCGCCAACGACCCCTACCTGAGCGACGAGCTGCGCTTCCACCCGCTCGGCGAGGTCGCCGCCGTCTCCGTCGCCCACCCCCTGTACGACGCGGTCACCGACGCGCCGTACCGCTTCCACGAACTGCTCGGCGCCGTCTGGCGCGAACCGGTGGGCGCCCTGCTCGGCGAGGGCGAGCAGGCCCGCACCATGGCCGCCCTGCTCACGACCGGCTCCGACGGCCGCGCCCTGGTCGCCGAACTGGTCGAGCGCTCCGGACTGCAGGCACGCCCGTGGCTGGAGCGCTTCCTCGCCGCCCTGCTGCCCGGCCTGCTGCACTACCTCTACCGCTACGGCACCGCCTTCTGCCCGCACGGCGAGAACACCGTCGTCCTCTACGACGCGAAGGACGTCCCGATCGGCATCGCCGTCAAGGACTTCGCCGAGGACGTCAACCTCCTGCCCGAGGACCGCCCCGAATACGCCACCCTCTCGCGGCGCGCCGAGGCGATCCTGCTGCGCTGGCCCGCCCACGAGCTCGCCCACTCCCTGCTCAGCGCCGTCTTCGCCGGACACTTCCGCTTCTTCGCGCCGCTGGTCGAGCAGCACCTGGGGATACCCGAGGACACCTTCTGGGCCCTGGTCCGCGCCGAGATCGAGCGCTACCACGCCCGCTTCCCGGAACTGGCCGACCGGGCCGCCGACTTCGGCCTGCTCGCCCCCGACTTCGACCGCGTCGCCCTCAACCGCGAGCAGCTCCTCGGCGGCGGCTTCCACGACCGCGCCGAGAAGGACGAGGGCTTCGACGTCGTCCACGGCCGCGTCGCCAACCCGCTCGCCACCGCCGGGGAGGACAAGTGAGCCCCCGGACTCCTGCCCACGCCCCCGCCTTCGAGCAGCTGCGCGAGCAGGCGGCCGCCGGACACCTGGACGAGGTCGTCGTCGCCGTGCCCGACCTGCAGGGCCGGCTCCAGGGCAGCCGCCTGGCCGCCCCGTACTTCCTCGACGAGGTGGCCGCCGGCGGCTTCCACGCCTGCGTCTACCTGCTCGCCACCGACGCCGAGATGAACACCGGCCCCGGCTACGCCATCGACGCCTGGCAGTCCGGCTTCGGCGACTTCCTCCTGCGCCCCGACGCCACCACCGTGCGGATGCCGCCCTGGGACCCCGGCACCGCCGTCGTGCTCGCCGACGCCACCTGGCCGGGCGGCGAGCCCGTGCGCGTCGCCCCCCGCCGCGTGCTGCGCGAGCAGCTCGACCGGCTCGCCGCCCGGGGCCTTGCCGCCTTCGCCGGCACCGAGCTGGAGTTCCTCGTCTTCGACGACTCCTACGACGGGGCCTGGGAGCGCCGCTACCACGACCTGAAGCCCGCCACCCGCTACAACGTCGACTACTCCCTGCAGGGCCTGGCCGGCGTCGAACCGCTCGTGCGCCGCATACGCCGCGAGATGACCGCGGCCGGGCTGCGCATGGAGACCGCCCGCGGCGAGGTCCACCCCGGGCAGTACGAGATCGTCTTCCGCTACGACGAGGCGATGCGGACCTGCGACAACCACGTCTTCTTCAAGAACGGCGTCAAACAGATCGCCGCCCAGGAGGGCCGGGCCGTCACCTTCATGCCCAAGTTCGACGCGGGCGAGGGCAACTCCTGCCACATCCACCTCTCCCTGCGCGGTACGGACGGCAGCGCCGTCCTCGCCGACCCGGCGGCCGAGGACGGCATGTCCGACCTCATGCGGCACTTCATCGCCGGCCAGCTCGCCTGCCTGGCCGACTTCACGCTGCTGATGGCCCCCAACATCAACTCGTACAAGCGGCTGCGCCCCGGCGCCTTCGCCCCCACCGGCATCGGCTGGGGCCGCGACAACCGCACCTGCCCCGTACGCGTCGTGGGCACCGGTCACGGGCTGCGCATCGAGCACCGCGTCCCCGGTGGCGACGCCAACCCCTACCTGTCCACGGCCGCCGCGATCGCGGCCGGCCTGTACGGCATCGAGAACGAACTGCCCCTGCCGGCCCCGCACGCCTCCAACGCCCTGGCCGACCCCACCGTCCCCCGCCTGCCGGCCACCCTCACCGAGGCCCTGCACCGCTGGGAGAACAGCCCGCTCGCGGCCGCGGCGTTCGGCGACGACGTCGTCGCCCACCTCGCCCGGGCGGCCCGCACGGAACTGGAGGAGTTCGAGAGCGCGGTCACCGACTGGGAGCGCGTACGCGGCTTCGAACGGCTGTAGGCCGTGTCCGGCGGATCGTCGTCACGCGCCACCACGGCGCCCCTTACGGGGCACTGCATGATCCGCCGGACACGCCCCGGGCGCCCGGGGCCGGGTGGTCAGGCGTACGCGGACGCCACGAGGTAGGCGATCAGCACCGCGACCGCCAGGACCAGGGCCGGGATCGCGAGCACCTTGGCCGTCCGGCGCAGCGACGCGGTCACGCGCGCCGGGCGGCCGGACGGGGGAGTGCCGCCCGGCGGGGTGAGGACACCCCGCGCCACAGCGGCACCGATCAGGGCGAGGATCGCCGCGGTCAGGCAGAAGCCGAGCGGTGTCAGCATTCCGGCGTTGTGGACGTGGTCCTCCAGCTGGGTGCCGGGCTCCAGCACCCGGTTGCGGATCGCCTCCTGCGCCGCCAGCGCGGTCAGCACCAGGGTGATCAGCGAGACGACGGCCATGACGAGGGCGCCGATCCCGTAGGCGACGGCCTGCTGGGCCCGGTGGGCCGGGCGGCGCTGCTGTGACGGTTGCTCCGGCTGCGACTGCGGCGGCGTCCTCGCGGGCGTCCGGGCGGCGGCCTGAGCGGTGGGCTGAGCGGTGGGCTGCGCCGGCGGTTGCTGTGGTGGCGGTTGCTGTGGTGGCCGCGGGGGCGGTGCGACGGGCGGCGGGTGATCCGGTGCGACCGCCGGCTCCGCCACCACCTCCGCCTCCACGTGCACCACCGCCTCGCCGCCGGCCCCCTTCAGCACCACGTCACCGCTGAAACGCCCCGTACGCGAGGTGTCGACGCTGACGTCCAGGCCCTCGGGGGAGTCCGTCACCCGCAGCCAGTCCTCCGTCGGTCTGACGACGGCGCTGCGCGCCAGTGGCGGGCCCAGGAGCTGCACCGTCCCGTGCGGCGCGGGGGTGTTGCGGGCCACCGGGGTGAACTCCAGCCGGTCCGGCCGGGCCTGCAGGGCCATCTCGTCCAGCACCCGGTCCGCCTCCATGGCCACCGAGCGGATGTCCTTGCGCGCCATCTCCGCCAGGGCGTCGCGGGCGCCCGCGGCCACGGACAGGTCGGTGCTCTCCATGCAGGAGCGCAGCTCGGCGATGGCCCCGCGGCGGGTGAAGATGTCGCCGCTGGTCATGGCGGCGCGCACCGTGTCCGGCACCGGTGCGGGGACCACCGGGCGGTGCCCGCTGCGGGCGATGTACAGGTCGCCCTGCATGTCCACGCTGCGCGTCGGCGTCTGGTGGGGGTTCTCCCGCCGCACCCGCTCGGAGATGTAGTCGTACAGCTCGTCCAGGGAGATCCGGCCGTCCTCGTCGCGGTCCGCCTCGCCGGTGGACAGCCCGCGCACCAGGGCGCCGGTGAACAGCGAGGGCCGCGGGGTGCGGGTCTCGGTCAGCTCGCTGTCCTCGAACGCGAACTGCATCCCGGTCGCCGCGGTGATCACGGCCCAGCCGCGCCCGCCCTCGGCCTGCCCGCCCTCGAACCGGTTGAGCACGCCCACGTCGCCCGCGGCGCGTGCGGCCATACCCTTGGGGAAGGCGCCGCCGTAGCAGCAGTCCAGGAACAGCACGATGCTGCGCGCCAGGCTGCCGGACATCAGGCGGCGCACGTCGCCGGCGGAGACGGCCGTGGAGGTCAGCCGCTCGGGCCGGGTGTCGGTGGCGGCGAAGTACAGCTCGCCGGAGACGCTCTTGAGCCCGTGGCAGGACAGGTGCAGCAGCAGGGTGTCGTCGCGGCGGCGGTCGCAGAAGAAGTCCTCGATGCGCAGGGCGACGACGTGCGCGGGCTCGTTGCGCACCACCTGCACGTCGAAGCCGCCGACGGCGGGATCGCCGAGCACCTCCGCGAGCGCCATGGCGTCCTGCGCCGGGGCCCGCAGCCGGCTCAGGCCCTCGTCCGCGTAGGTGTCGTTGGCGACGATCAGCGCGTGCCGGTCCCCGGTCACGGCGGCGCTCCCGAGGTGCCCTGCGGCGAGTGCCGCTGCACGAACAGGTCGAAGGCCTGGGTGACGTGCTCCGGCGAGGCGTCGGAGAGCTCCAGCACGTCGTCGTCCATGGACAGCCGCAGCGAGGGGCGGTCCTCCCGGCAGCGGCCCCACCACTCCTGCACGGTGGCGACCACCTGGCGCAGGGCCGCCGCCGAGCTGCCCAGGCTCACCAGCAGGGCGCCCACCTGTGTGACGTCCACGGCCCGGGCGCCGGCCGGCGCCTGCTCCTGGGCCGGTACGGCGGTGACGTCCTCCACGTCGAGCTCCAGCAGTTCGCCGCGCAGGTAGCGGGCGAGCTGCTCCAGGCGCTCGGCGTCCGCGCCCTCCTCGGACAGCAGGATGTGCAGCCGGTCGTCCACGGCGTTCCGCCTCCTCACGTTCCAGTCTGTGATCCCTGCGGTCGGTGTGCAAGGCGCGACGGGCGGGAGGGAGCGCCTCGAAGGTTGAACGTTCCAGCGGTCATGTCCCCGTGTCCTGGCTCTGTACGGCCCTGTTGAGCACCAGGTGTCCTGAAACGGGCACCGGACCGCACACGTGAAGGGAACGGTCGATGGCGGACGGAACCAAGAGCAAACAGACGCACGGGGCGGGCGGATTGCCCTTTCCCGAGCCCAAGGAGATCCGCAACACACGGGCCTCGGTGAGCAGAACGGCGTTCGAGGGCGCCTCGTTCTTCGGGCTGTGCGCCAAGATCCCGGCGCTGCTGGCCCAGATCTGGCGCATGGCCTGGCGCATCGACCGGCGCGACGTGCTCGTGCTGTTCGGCTGCCAGCTCGCCTCCGGCTTCGCGGCGGCCGTCGTGCTCGCCGCCACCGCGCAGGCCATGGTGCCGCTGCTGGGCGCCGGCCCGGTGGCCGACCGGGTGGGTCGGGCCGTGCCGGCGCTGGTCGTGGTGGCGGTGGCGGCCGGGGTGGGCCGGGTGGCCTACGGGCTGGCCTCGTGGGCCGTGGCCCGGCTCAAGCCCCGCCTGCTGACCGCGGCGGACCTGGAGATGGTCGAGGCGCTGATGGCGGTGGAGCTGGTGGCCTTCAACCAGCCGCGCTTCTCCGACGAGCAGGACGCCGCCGAGACCGGCGTGGTGCGCTGCGACCGCATGCTCTACGACGCGCAGGCGTTCATGGCCGCCCTCATCCGCCTCGTCGCGGCCTTCGGCGTGCTCACCGTGCTGCACCCGCTGATGCTGCCGGTGCTCGTCCTCGCGGTCGTCCCCTCCGGCACCGGCGCGGTGATGGAGGCGCGCATCGAGCACCGCACGCACTACGCGAACGCCGCCGGCCGCAACGTCAAGGGCATGATGCGCTGGCACGTGACCACCTCCCTGCTGGCCCCGGAGGTGCGCGGCAACCGCATGCGCTGGTACCTGGCCTTCTGGTACCGCACCCTCTCCGACCGGCTCGATGCGCGCAGCGTGGGCGCCGCCGGCCGCCAGCTGCGAGTGAACCTGGTCTCGGCCGCCGGCGGCGGGGTGTGCCTGACCGGTGCGTGGGGCGTGCTGCTGTGGCTGACGCTGACCGGGCGGGTCTCCCTCGCCGTCTCGGCGACGGCCGTCGTGGCGGTGCGCACGGCCCTGGCCAACCTCACCAACGTGGTGCACTACTGCACCTCGCTGTTCCACTCCACCCTCTTCCTCGGCGACTGGAAGCGGTTCGTGGACGACGCCCGGGGTCTTGAGGCCCGCCGCGGGGAGCTCCAGGCGCCGCCCGCGCCGGGTACGATCCGCGCCGACCGCGTCTCCTACGCCTACCCCGGCCGCCCCCGCCCGGCCGTCGACGAGGTGACGCTGACCCTGCGGCAGGGCGAGGTGGTCGCGGTCGTCGGCGAGAACGGATCGGGCAAGTCCACGCTCGTCCAGCTGCTCACCGGGCTGACCGTCGCCGACAAGGGCAGCGTGAGCTGGGACGGGGTGGACCTCGCCGGCGCCGACCCCGACACCGTGTGGGCCCGCACCGGCCTGGTGCCGCAGAACTTCGCGCACTGGCCGCTGTCGGTGCGCGAGAACGTCACCCTCGGCCAGCCCCGCACCCTGGACGACGGCCCGGTGTGGCGGGCGCTGGAGCAGGTCGGCATGCGCGAGGCCGTCGAGGAGCTCCCCGAGGGCCTGGACACCCTGCTGGCCCGGGAGCTGTGGGGCGGGGTCGACCTCTCCGGCGGGCAGTGGCAGCGCATCGCCTGTGCCCGCGCGCTCTACCGCCGCCCGTCCGTCCTGGTGCTGGACGAGCCCACCTCGGAGATGGACGCACGCGGCGAGCACCAGATCTTCACCGAGCTGAAGAAGACGGCGGCCGAGCGGGTCACCGTCGTGGTCACCCACCGCCTGGACAACACCCGCATCGCCGACCGGATCGTGGTCCTGGAGCGGGGCCGGATCATCGAGCAGGGTAGGTTCGAGACCCTGGTCACGGCCGGCGGGCTGTTCCAGGAGCTGTACCGGCTCAGCCAGGACCGCTGAGGCGGCGGGCCCCGGTCGCGGCCCGCCCGCGACCGGGGCCCGGTTGGAGTTGTTTCCTGCGGTTGACGTAGTATGTCCGGCGTCGTTTTCGTGTCCCCGGCCGGTGCCGACGGGACGCCACGCACGGCGGGTGTTGCTTTTCGCGAGGAGACGCACAGGCGCCCCGCGTCTGTCGTACAGAACGGAAAGCACCACGTGGATCTCAGCGCGGCCCATCGGCCGGCCGGTCAGCAAGGCCTGAGCCTCTTCGCCCTGATCATGATCGGTCTGGGCTCCATCTTCGGCTCCGGCTGGCTCTTCGGAGCCGGACAGGCGGCCCAGGTCGCCGGTCCCGCCGCCCTCGTCGCCTGGGTCATCGGCGCCGTCTTCATCGGCATGATCGCCATGACGTACGCCGAGGTCGGCGCCGCCTACCCGCTGCCGGGCGCCATGGCCCGCTTCGGCTCCCTCTCGCACGGACCCGTCCTCGGCTTCGTCACCGGCTGGGCCGTGTGGATCGCCACCGCCTCGCTGATCCCCATCGAGGCCATCGCCGGCACCCAGTACATGTCCTCGTGGAGCTTCGGCTGGGCCCGCGGCCTGGTCACCGACGGCAGCCTCAGCGGCACCGGCATGCTCACCGCCCTGGCCCTGACGTTCGCCCTGTGGCTCGCCTGCTACTGGTCGGTCTCGCTGCTGGCCCGCGCCAACAACCTGCTGACCCTGGTGAAGTTCGCCATCCCCGTGCTCGCCGTCGGCGCCCTGATCGCCTCCGGCTTCCACACCGGCAACTTCACCGCCCAGGGCGGCTTCGCGCCCAACGGCTGGTCCGCCGTGCTCACCGCCGTCAGCGCCTCCGGCGTGGTCTTCGCCTTCAACGGCTTCCAGGCCGTGGTCAACCTCGGCGGCGCCGCCCGCAACCCCGGCCGCGCCATCCCCCTCGCCCTCGTCGGCGCCCTCAGCCTCGGCCTGGTCATCTACCTCGCCCTGCAGGTCGCCTTCCTCGGCGCCGTGCCGCCCGAGCGGCTCGCCGAGGCCGGCGGCTGGAGCGGCATCAACTTCGCCTCGCCCTTCGCCGACCTCGCCAAGCTGCTCATGCTGCACTGGGTCGTCACCATGCTGCAGTTCGGCGCGTTCATCTCGCCCAACGGCGCCAACATCGGCAACGTCGCCTCCTCCGCGTACCTCGCGCAGAACCTCGCCGAGACCGGCTTCTTCCCCAAGAAGATCGCCGAGGTCCACCCCCGCTACGGCGTCGCCCGCCCGGCCATGTGGCTCAACCTCGGCTTCTCCGTCCTGCTGCTGGTCACCGTCGGCCACAGCTGGGAGGCGCTCGCCGGCGTCGTCTCCGCCGCCATGGTCGTCTCCTACCTCATGGGCCCCATCGCCGTCGGCGTCTTCCGGCACACCAAGCCCGACCTGCCCCGGCCCTTCCGGCTGCCCGCCGCCCGGGTGCTGTGCCCGATCACCTTCGCCTTCGCCGCCTGCGCCCTGTACTGGTCCAAGTGGCCCAACACCGGCAAGGTCGCCCTGCTGACCCTGCTCTCCCTGCCCATCGCCGCCGTGGTGCTGCGCCGCCGGGGCGAGCGGAGCCTGCTGCGGCAGTTCGCCCCCGCCTGGTGGATGGCCGCCTTCCTGCTGTGGCTCGCCGGCCTCTCCGCCCTGGGCAGCACCCGCTTCGGCGGCCACGGGGTCATCCCGGGCGGCGTGGACATCGCCCTCGTCGGCCTGTCCGCCCTCGGGTTCTACTTCTGGGCCGTACGCGCCGGGGTGGCCGCCCACCGCGCCGGGCTGCCCGCCCCCGACCCCGTCACGGCCGCGGCCCCGGCCGCCGCGCCTCGGGTCCAGCCCGAGCCCGCCGGCGCCACCGCCCCCTGACAGCCCCCGACGTCCTGATTCCTGCCCTCCGCACCGCGGAGGGCAGGCCCATGTCGAACGGGGTCCCGACACGAGATATCTTGATGTCGAGCAATGTTACAGACGTGAAGCGGAGCACACGGTGACTGACTCGACCATCATCTACACACACACCGACGAGGCCCCGGCCCTGGCGACGTATTCGTTCCTGCCGGTGGTCCGGGCCTACGCCGCGGCGGCCGGGGTCACTGTGGAGACCCGCGACATCTCGCTGGCCGGGCGCATCATCGCGCACTTCCCCGAGTACCTCGAGGAGGGCCAGCGCATCCCCGACGCCCTCGCCGAGCTCGGCGAGCTGGCCAAGACGCCGGCCGCGAACATCATCAAGCTGCCGAACATCTCGGCCTCCATCCCGCAGCTCAAGGCCGCCGTCGCCGAGCTGCAGCAGCAGGGCTACGCCCTGCCGGACTACCCGGACGACCCGAAGACCGACGAGGAGCGCGAGATCCGCGCCCGCTACGACAAGGTCAAGGGCAGCGCCGTCAACCCCGTCCTGCGCGAGGGCAACTCCGACCGCCGCGCCCCCGCGTCGGTCAAGAACTACGCCAAGACCCACCCCCACCGCATGGGCGCCTGGACGCCGGAGTCGAAGACCAACGTCGCCACCATGGGCGAGAACGACTTCCGCTCCACCGAGAAGTCCGTGGTGATCTCCGAGGCGGGCGCGCTGCGCATCGAGCTCGTCGCCGAGGACGGCACCACCACCGTCCTGCGCGAGTCCGTGCCGGTCCAGGCCGACGAGGTCGTCGACGCCTCCGTCCTGCGCGTCGCCGCGCTGCGCGAGTTCCTCACCGCGCAGGTCGCCCGCGCCCAGCAGGAGGACGTCCTGTTCTCCGTGCACCTGAAGGCCACGATGATGAAGGTCTCCGACCCCATCGTCTTCGGCCACGTCGTGCGCGCCTTCTTCCCCAAGACCTTCGCGAAGTACGGCGAGGTGCTCGTCGCCGCCGGCCTGAGCCCCAACGACGGCCTCGGCGGCATCTTCAAGGGCCTGGAGACCCTGCCCCACATGGGGGAGGAGATCAAGGCGTCCTTCGACGCCGAGCTCGCCGAGGGCCCGGCCCTGGCCATGGTCGACTCCGACAAGGGCATCACCAACCTGCACGTCCCCTCGGACGTCATCGTCGACGCCTCCATGCCGGCCATGATCCGCACCTCCGGCCACATGTGGGGCCCCGACGGCCAGGAGCACGACACCCTCGCCGTCATCCCCGACAGCAGCTACGCCGGCGTCTACCAGGCCGTCATCGACGACTGCCGCGCCCACGGCGCCTACGACCCGGCCACCATGGGATCCGTCCCCAACGTCGGCCTCATGGCGCAGAAGGCCGAGGAGTACGGCAGCCACGACAAGACCTTCGAGATCCCGGTCGCCGGCACCGTCCGCCTCGTCGACGCCTCCGGCACCGTCCTGATCGAGCAGGCCGTCGCCGCCGGCGACATCTTCCGCGCCTGCCAGACCAAGGACGCGCCCATCCGCGACTGGGTCAAGCTCGCCGTCACCCGCGCCCGCGCCACCGGCGACCCGGCCGTCTTCTGGCTCGACGAGAACCGCGCCCACGACGCGCAGCTCATCAAGAAGGTCAAGGCGTACCTGCCGGAGCACGACACCGAGGGCCTGGACATCCGCATCCTGCCCCCCGTCGAGGCCACCAAGCTCTCGGTCGAGCGCATCCGCCGCGGCGAGAACACCATCTCCGTCACCGGCAACGTGCTGCGCGACTACCTGACCGACCTCTTCCCCATCCTGGAGCTGGGCACCAGCGCCAAGATGCTCTCGGTCGTCCCGCTCATGGCGGGCGGCGGCCTCTTCGAGACCGGCGCCGGCGGCTCCGCGCCCAAGCACGTCCAGCAGCTGGTCAAGGAGAACTACCTGCGCTGGGACTCCCTCGGCGAGTTCTTCGCCCTGGTGCCCTCCCTGGAGCAGTACGCCAAGACCACCGGCAACACCCGCGCCCAGGTCCTCGCCGACGCCCTCGACCGCGCCACGGCGACCTTCCTCAACGAGGACAAGTCCCCCACCCGCCGCGTCGGCGGCATCGACAACCGCGGCAGCCACTTCTACCTGGCCATGTACTGGGCCCAGGAGCTGGCCGCCCAGACCGACGACGCCGACCTCGCCAAGGCCTTCGCCCCGCTCGCCGAGGCCCTGACGGCCAAGGAGACGACGATCGTCGACGAACTGATCGCCGCCCAGGGCAAGCCGGCCGACATCGGCGGCTACTACCAGCCCGACCCGGCCAAGGCGTCCGCCGTCATGCGCCCGTCGACCACGTTCAACGAGGCGCTGGCCACCCTGGCCTGACGCCCCCGCACAACGCAACCACCGCCCCGCCCGGCCCAGCCGCGCGGGGCGGTATTGCGTACGGACCCGGTGGCCCGGCCCCTAGCGCGTCGGGGAAGCCCGGCGACCCGGCCGCCCGGCACTGCGGCACCGGCTGCGGGCCGGGCGCTGGCCCCGGGGTGGTGCTGGGCTCGGCTCGGCCGGGTTGTTTTCGCCGGGTCGGGGTCGGCCTGGCTTGGATCTGGCCCGGCCGGTTCCGCCCGTGGCGGGTGCGGAGGCCGCGGGGGGCTGTACGGGTGGCGGCCGGGGAATGCCCGGGGTGGTGCCGGGCGCGGCCCGATTCCGGTTCCGCCCGCGGTGGGTGCGGAGACCGCAGGGGGCCGTACGGGCCGCGGCCGGGGCCCGCACGGAGTGGCGGGTGGGCCTTCAGAAGGCTGCGATCGTGGTAGGGGCGCGTTCCGCGCGGGCCAGGGCGCGTAGAACCGGAACCGCGCCGTGGCGGTGCACGGCCAGCCGGGCGAGAAGGCCCACGACACTGTCGACGACCTCCGGTGGGAAGTCCGGCGTCCCCAGGCCCACGCTGACCGCCAGGTCGTCGCAGTGGACCACCAGCTCCATCGTCCGCGTGACCAGCAGGTCCGCCAGCCCGAGCGACCACGGCCCCCAGAACGGCAACCGCACCGCCCGGCCCGCATCCGCCGCCCCCAGCGCGGCCGGCAGCCCGGCCAGGGTCGCCTCCACCCGGTCCGCCAGCACCACCGCACCCTCGGCCGCGAGACGCTCGCCGCCCTCCCGGATGCGCACGTTCACGTCCGCACCGGGCCCGGCGCCGATCCACTCCACCCGGCGGTAGTGCTCCGCCAGCGACACCTTCTCCTCCACCGGCTGCGGCTCCTCCAGAGCCGCGGGGACGCACAGCACCTGGTAGGCCAAGTGGCCCGCCAGAGCCCCGACACCGAACTCCTCCAGGGCGCTCGGCCGCCGCCAGGCCGCCGCGACCTCGGGGGCACGCAACAACTCCGCGGCCGAACGGGCCGCGGCCAGGAATTCCTCTCCGGTACCTGTCATGGCGGGACGCTACCGCCCACCCGGCTGGCGGACACCACCCCCGGTCGGGGATCCTGGGTGGGTGATCCACCGTGTGGTGACCGGTGCCGCAGGGCTCCTCGGCTCGGCCGTCAGCCGCCGGCTGCGCCGGACGGAGGGCCGGCTGCTGCGCACGGATGTGGCCGAGGAAGCGGCGTTCCGCTCCCGCCTGGAACACTTTCTGGCCACTGCCACCCGGGCGGAGCTCTACCTCGCCGGGAGCCTCTCCGAGCCCCAGGACCGCATCGTGCCTGTCACGTACGCGGAGGCCCACGCCTTCGCGGAGACGGTCCGCACCCTGGGTGTCCCGGCGTCCCTCACCTTTTTCACCTCGACGGGTGGCGATGTCGCCCACGACGCGGCCATGGCGGCCGTGGAGGCACTGGCCCGCGGCTTCGCCACGGAGTACGCACCCGCGCACATCACCACCCGAGTGGCGGCCCTCGGCCCCCTGACGGTGCCGATCGACGACATCGCCCGCGCGGTCGTCGCCCTGGCCGGCCCTGAATTCGACCTGGCGACAGGAGCAACCGTCCCCCTGCACGCCCACCCGCCCCCGTAACGCCGCTCGCCTGGCGGATCGGCCGGGTTCCCCCGAGGGCCCCGCCCAGGACCGCGGTCCTGGGCGGGGCTGTCGGCCGGACCCCGGCCCAGCCGGCCCCGGACCCCGTACGGCCCGTACCCGCCTTGGCTCCGGCCTCGGTGAGGCTGTCGCCCTGGGCGCCCCCACCGCGGGACATCGGACCCCCAGCCGCCGGTCCACGGCGTCGCAGAGGGGCCCCACTGTGGCCCTCGCGCCGCCCGGGGCAGCCACCGCGTCCCCGGCCGAACCCATCGGTCGTCCCGGCAGGGGCTCACCGCCCCGCCCTGGCCCGGGCCCGCGCCCCTGCCCAGGAGGCCAACCCCGTCCTCGCCGGGCTTGCCGGCCCAGCCGGCCCCCGAGGCCCGAAAGCCCCAGGGCCCGCCGTCCCGAGCCCCGCCGCCGTCCCGGCTGGGACCGCACCCCGCCCTCGTCGGGCTGGTCCCCATGGGCTCGGCGGCCGTCGGGCCGCACCCGTCCGCCCCGACGGCGCCCCCGATGGGATCTGTCCCCGTCCCTGCCCCGGCTAGGGCGTGTCCGGCGGATCGTCGTCACGTGCCACCACGGCGCCCCGTAGGGGCGCGGGGAACTGCGCGACAAGCCACGACGTGCCCGCAGTCG
>NZ_JBFAPE010000050.1:0-33091 GCF_040675615.1 Streptomyces sp. NPDC049585
GTCTTCCGCGGCCTGCTCGACGCCCAGTCCCGCACCGTGAACACCGACATGATGCTCGCCGCCGCCCGCGCACTCGCCGACGTCGTCGCCGGCGAAGAACTCAACGCCAACTACATCATCCCCAGCGTCTTCAACGCGAAGGCCACGGAAGCCGTGGCCTCGGCGGTCAAGCGGGCGGCACTGCAGCTGCGCGAAACGGCCTGAGGGCCTGACGGGCCAAGGGTCTAGGGGACCCCGAGGACGGTGAAGCCCCCGACGGTGAGCGCATCGCCGAGGGCGCTCACCGTGTCGGGGTCGTCGAACCGTCCGTTCACGTCCAGCCCGCTGGCGGCCTGGAAGGCGGTGACGGCCCGCTGCGTCAGGGGGCCGTCCACGCCGTCCTGGGGGCCGGGCCTGAAGTTGAGGGCCAGCAGCGCTCCCTGCACACCGAAGACGTCCGAGAGATCCATCGCGATCTTCTCCGGGGGCAGGGACCCGTCCTCGACGGCCGCGGCGAGGAGGAAGTGGGACCGGTCGAGTTTGTTGCGGATTTTGATGGTGCCGATGTCGGGTGTGAAGTGGCATTCCTCCGCCGCGCCGGTCCAGTTGCGGTCCTTCACGAAGCCTTCGAAATTCGGGAACTTGAAGGCTGCGCCCAGGGCCCAGCACATGCTCATGGTGGCCAGCTGGGCGTTGGCCGGCCACTCCTCGAAGTCGGCGAACGGGCTCGACGCGCCGGTGCCGATGCGGGTGGTTTCCATACGGTCCAGGACCACAAAGACGTGACGGTCGATCTCGCTGTTGTCCAGGTGCAGGAAGGTGAACGGTTTGAAGGCCAGGTGGCCTTGCGGGGCCAGCTCCAGGTGCGCCTTGACCGCGTCCCAGTCGACCGCCACCTGATCCGCCGTCGCCACATCGTTCGTCTTCGTCAGCCACTTCAGTTCCCTGGCCATCACCAGGGACTTCGACCGCTCGTCAGGGGTCGGCGCCGTGTTCGCGTTCTTTGTGGCGTCGATCTTGTTGCCGATGCCCGTGCTGACCCAGCCCTTCTGATCCAGGTACATGAAGTTGACGCGACCTTCGAGCGGATCGTTGAAGGTGATCCAGTAATCGCGAACACTCTGGTACATGAGAAAGCCTTTCGGTCCGGCACGGGCATCGGTCGGTTGTTTCCGGTTGTTTCACGGGGTTTCTTCAGACGACGCCTTCCCATTCACAGCCCGCTTCCGGGTGGCAGTGCCATCCGCGGGAGTCGCAGCAGGGCCAGGGCGGGTCGTTGGGGTCGGACTCGAAGGTTGTCTCCGGGAAGCCGAAGAGCACGGTTTGGTACTCCTCGTCGTACGCCAGGAACATGTAGTAGGCGTACCGGAGCTTCCTGCGGTCGACCGGTTGCCCTTGATCAGGGATGTGGAGCTTCACGGTGCACTCCCTTCCGCCGTCGGACAGGCCCGCGGCGGCCGTGCCGGCCGGGGCCGGCACGGCGTCTCACCGGATTCAGAACGGGAGCGCGTTCATGCCCAGCTTCAGCAGCGAGCTGAACAGGCCACTCGCCTCGACGCCGGGGGACGCCCCGGCGGCGGCGACGGCAGCGGCCGTGCTCCGTTCCACGGGCGGCGACTGCACGGGCAGGTGCAGGCCCACGGGCTCCGGGCGGAGCCGGAGCCCCCTCTCGTAGCACTCGGTCCGGTCGTCCATGGCGTTACTCCTCTCAGAACGGCAGCAGGTCCAGCGCCCCGCCCAGGATCGACTTCCACGGCACCGCGCTGGCCTGGACGCCGGGGGCGTCGGCGGCACCGCGCGGCAGGGCGGTCGCACTGCGCTCGACGGGCGGCGACTGCAGCGGCAGCTGCAGCCCCACGGGCTCGGGACGACGTGTCCGGTTCTCGTTTCGCTCGGTCGGGTCGTACATGACAGTGCTCCTTTCCTTTGTTCTCGATCACTGCATGACGGACGTGGGTCGAGAAATGTCCGTCAGGTCGAAACGCCGTAACGTGCGGCGTAGCACATCTGCCGGGCCATCCCCGGCAGGTCGGCGCAGGGTGTCTTGGCGGCTTCCATCCCGCCGCGGCCGTCCGCGGTGGCCGGTGCGCTCCGGGGCCCCCTGTGCACGGGGCGGGCCTGCACGGGTGGCTGGATGCCCGGGTGCTGTCGGTGGCTGTCCATGGTCGCCTCCTGTCTGTTTCTCTCCGCTTCCTCAGGTCTCCAGGAAGTGGTGGACCGGCACGATGCTGACGCCGAAGGGCTCGCTCACATCGATGGTGAACTGGTAGGTCACCCGCGCCCGCCGGTCATTCTCGGGGTCGAAGAAGGTGATGCGGACTTCCTGGCAGTCGGCGCCCGGCCGGCAGAACGGGCTCTTCGAGACCTTGACGGTGTCCAGGGAGTACATCCGGTCGTTGGGGCCGGGCACGTACTTGGTGGACATCAGTCCCTCCGCGAAGACCTTCGCGAAGAGGAAGGCATTGGTTCCGGCCGCGTTGAGGGCACGGTCGGCGGAGCTCTGGCCGAGGCTGCGGAACTGGTAGTAGATCTTGTCCAGCAGTGCGCGGACGTTCTTGCGGATTTCACCCTCCGACACGGCCAGGCGCAGGAGGTCGGCTTCCGCCTTGACCGCGGCCACCACCGTGTTCACCAGGTCCCGTTCGTTCCAGGTGTACAGGCCTCGGCTCTGGACCTCCACGACCGGGACGACCTGCCCGGAATACAGGCGAACAGTGCGGTCGGTCAGGAATCCCGGAATGGACACCCGGGAAATCAGATAGCTGTAGCCGCGCGGGACCCCCTCGATGTCGACGGAGGGATCGGGCGGGTCCTCGATCTGCGTGACCTGGCCATTGATCGCTTCCCGGAATATCTTGTGGACGCGCGAGACGGGCGGGTTGGTGAGCGCTGTCTGCAGCTCCTGCAGGCGCTTCAGCTGCTCGCTCAGATCCTCGTATTCGTCCTGGCCCTTCTGGGCTGCGCGGGTGGCTGCCGAGTGGCTCGCCGCCTTCTTGATGTCCTCGAACAACGGCGTGCCCCAGTCCACGGCAATGGTGGGCTCGGCCTCGAGCGCGTAGATGGGGGTGCTGTCCAGTACGAGGGTCCAGGTCAGGTTGCTCGACTGCCAGGGCTCCTGCACCAGGTACTCGTACATCTGGACAGGGTCGTACGGCATCGCCGGGTACTCGTGGTCACCGTCCGGATGGGGCACGTGGTGGGCCGGCATCAGCTGGGTGAAGGCGTCCCGGTTGGCCTCGGTGCGGAAGTCGAAGCCGATGGACCCGATGGCGTAGATCGGGGGGCGCCGCGAGGCGGAGCCCGTGGAGCTCCCCCCGCACTGGCAGCCCGACGCGGAGCTTCCGCCGCATCCGCAGGAGGGCCGGATCCCCGGCTCCGCCGGAGGGGGCGCGACCGGCGCCGGGGCGCTCGGTGCCGCCGCGAGGGCCACCCCGCCCGAGCCCTGGGCCGCCGGCACCGGCGCGGACGGAGGAGGTACGGACGCAGGAGGCGCCGACGGCGGGGGCGGCACCGCGGGCGGCGGGTCGGGGACGAATCCCGTCCCGTACGGTGTCCCCGCGGGCTCCGTCTGCTGTGTCACCGGCTCGGCGGGTTCCTGGGGGAACCCGGGGTCGGGAGGCAGGGCTCCCGGCGGGGGAGCTTCGGCTCCGTCGCCCGTTGCGGCATGCATGCGCTCGTTGTCCATGGCACTGTCCCTCTCGCTCGAATCGGATGCGACCACGGGGGTCGAAGGGAATGCACCGGATCCGGCCCCGGGGGTGCTTCCCCGTCCGGTGATGCGCTCGTAGGCCCGTCCGACCCGCATCGCGCCCGCCAGGTGCCGTCGGCACCGGGCGGAGTCGTCGGGAGTGCAGGGGAGGGACGAGGCGGTCTCGAGGATGGCCCTGCCGGCGGCCAGGGGGTCCGCCGGCGCCCCCTGCCGGAGCTGAGCCGTCACCAGCAAGGCGGCCACGCCGGCCACCAGGGGCGTGGCGAAGCTGCTGCCGGTGAGCGCCTGCCGTCCGCCGCCGGGGGCGGCGCCCTCGATGAGCGCTCCGGGGGCCAGCACACCGTTCGTCCGGTAGACGGAACCCCAGTTGTTGACCGCCAGTGGCGCTCCGGTGGCGTCGGCCGCGCCGACGGCGAGCACCGAGGGGACGGCCGAGGGGACCTGCAGGCAGTCGCAGCCGTCGTTGCCGACCGCCGCCACCACCAGCACTCCCCGCTCCTCGCACAGGCGCAGGGCCCGCTGGAGCATCTCCTCCGCCTGGCCGTCCGCACTGCGCTCGCCGCCGCTGATGTTGATGACGTGGGCGCCCTCCTCGACGGCGCGCTCGATCGCCCGGGCGAGATCCAGCTGGGAGAGCGTCCTGCCCTCCGCGTCCTGGAACACCGGCAGGACCAGTCCCCGGCAGCGGGGAACGATGCCGGCGACGGAGCTGCCGAGCCGGCCGAAGAGCAGGCTCGCGACATGCGTGCCGTGCAGGGCCATCGGGCCCCGGCCGACGGGGCCGCCGACCAGGGTGTCCACGCGGGTCAGATCGGCGCCCTCGAAACAGGGATGGGTCAGGTCCACCGGCCCGTCGAGCACCGCGACACACACCGCGGCGTCGCCCTGGAGCTCCTCGGGTCGGTGGTGCAGGTCCCGCAGGACCGTCCTGGCCTCCATCCCGTCCCCTTCCGGTTTTGCCGCCAACTCGGGTCACCGACAGCCTCCCCGGGACCCGTCCCGGGATCGTCGGCGCGGACGTGCCGGGGCCGTTCCGCAAACGTCGCGCGCGTGTCGCCGTGGCGTTTGTGCAGGCCAGAGGGGGTGCCAAGCCCCTCGGCGGAGACGAACAACAGGTGCGTGGGCCTCAGGCCGGTTGCACAGTGGGGAATGTGTCGTGGAATGGTGCATCCCTTGAACTGCTCAAACCGTTCGAGCTGTCCTGTGCCGGCAGCGCGGTTCCCCTGGCCAAGGGGGCTCAGCGTCTGCTGGCATTTCTCGCCCTGCAGAGCGACGGCGCGCACCGGTGCGCGATCGCCGAGCAGCTGTGGCCCGACTGCATCCCTGCCCGAGCGGCGGCGAACCTGCGGTCGGCCCTGTGCCAGGGACGGCGCGTGGGGAGCGACACCGTCATCGAGAGTGCGGGCCAGCGGCTGCTGCTCTCGTCGACACTGCGGGTGGACCTGCACCACGCCTGGGCGGAGGCGCGCCAGATCATCGACGGGTCCATGTCATTGCCCGGGGTCTGGGAAGGGGTCGTCGGCGATCTGAGCCGTGAGTTGCTGCCGGGATGGACGGAGGACTGGTTGCTGCTGGAGCGCGATCGGTGGGACCAGATGCGGGTCTACGCGCTGGAGAGCCTCGCCCAGCAGCTGCAACAGCAGCAGCACTACCTGCCCGCGCTCCAGGCGGCGATGGCCGCCGTGGCCGTCGACCCGTTCCGCGAGACGGCGTACCGCATCGTCATCGAAGTGCACCTGGCGGAGGGCAACGTCGCCAGTGCGATCAGGCGCTACCGGGACTACCGCGCCTACCTGCGCCGGGAGCTCAACGTCACGCCGTCCCCCCGGATGACCCAGCTGATGCGCGACCTCATGCCCACCTGACCGGCCCCGACGGGACCGCGCCGCGCGCGTTACGACTCGATCCCCACGAGCCGGTCGGTCAGGGTCATCAGGCGCTCGCGGGCCGCGGCGTCGTACGTCTGCTCGTGGGCGCGGGTGTCGGTGAACTGGTCGAAGTAGCGGCCCGTCGTGGTCTCCAGGGCCGGGTCGGTGACCAGGCGTACGGTCGGTCGTACGCCCTCGTCGACGGTGGTGACCGGGGTCAGGCCGTACGCGCGCAGGCCGTCGGTGTCCATCAGGTGGGCCGGGTGGAGGGCGTTGACCGTGACGCCGGTGCCGTCGAGCTCGGCGGCGAGTGCGAAGGTGGCCATGAGGAGGGCGACTTTGCTCCGGCAGTAGGCACGCAGGCCCTCGTAGTCGTGCTCCAGCATGACGTCGTCGAAGTCGATGGCTTCCTGGCCGATCGAGGCGACGTTGACGACGCGGGCGGGCGCGGATGCCTTCAGCAGCGGCAGCAGGCCGCGGACGAGGGCGTAGGGGGCGAGGTGGTTCACCGCGAACCGCAGTTCGTGGCCCTGGCGGCTCAGCTCACGGCGCAGCGGCTCGGCGCCGCCGCCCGCGACGGCGTTGTTGACGAGTGCGTCGAGCCGGGGCTCGGCCTCGCGGACGGCGGCGGTCATGGCGTGCACCTGGTCGAGGTCGGACAGGTCGGCGAGGTAGGTGCGCACGTCGCCGCCGGCGGCGAGGGCGGCGGCCTCGGCCGCGACGGACTCCAGGCGGGCGCGGTCGCGGCCGTGGAGCAGGACGGTGTGGCCGCGCGCGGCGAGGTCGAGGGCGATGCCGCGGCCCAGCCCCTGGGTCGCGCCGGTGATCAGAACGGTGGTTCGCTTCATACCGGCGAGTGTGGCCCGGCGGGCGTGGGGGCTGGGGAGAGCGTGGTGAGCCTGGTGGCCACGCCACCAGGCAGCCTCCTGCCCGACGTCAGGTGCTGAGCAGGCGGTTAAAGAAGGACCGGTAGCGGCGCAGGGCCATGCGCAGGGCCTCGGTGTCGGCCTCCTCGCCCTGGCTCCACTGGGCCTCCAGCTCCTGCTTGTGCTGGGCGAAGGTGGCGGCCAGGGTCTGCATGAGGTCGGCGACCAGCGCGTCCGCGGTGTGCACCGCGTCCCGGGGGTCGTCGACGAACCTGCTCTGGGTCTCCTGCCAGCGCCCGCGGAAGTCCTCCTCGTCCTCGGGGGGCAGCAGGCGCAGGCTCTCGCCTTCTTCTTCTGCTGCTTCCCCTTCTTCTGGTTCCTCTTCTTCTGCTTCGCCTTCTTCTACTTCGCCTCCTGCCGCTTCCCCTGCTTCCGGTTCGTCGAGCGGCACGCTCTCGCCCGGGTAGGCGGGTGCCCCTGCGAGGTCCTCCTCCGGCTCGGGTGGTTCTTCGGTGCGGGGCTGGGCGATGTCCTCGGTGGACAGCTCGCCGCCCGTGGCCTCGGGTACGTCGTCGTTGCTGCGCATGATCTTCTCCGTCCGGTCAGGCGTGGGCGCGGTGGGTGCGTCCGCCGTCGGAGAGCAGTTCCTCGAAGAGGGCCCGGTAGTGGACCATGGCACCCCGCAGCTGCTCGGTGGTCACCCTGCTGTGGGTGGAGAGCGCCTCGACCTCGTGGGCCGCACGGTAGTGCTCGAGGGTGCGGCCATGCTCGACGGACAGGTCCTCCAGCTGCTGCTCGTAGCCCTCGGTCGGGTAGCCGCGCTCGCGCATCAGGGAGCTCACCAGCTGGTCCGCGTCGTGGACGGCCGCCTGTGGCCGGTCGACGAACTCCTCCTGCACGCCGTTCCACTGCCGGGCGTACCGCTCGCGCGAGGTGTCGGACAGGGGTTTGATGTCCAGTTCGTCGTGGCGCTTCTCGCGCGCCCTGAGCTCCCGCTCGCCGGCCCGCCGGCTGTCGGCCTGCTCGATCGTCCTGTCGTACTCCGGACCGAAGCGGGTACGCAGACGGCGCCGCGCGAGGAACTTCACCGCCACGGCGATCAGGGCGGCGACCACGACCGCCGGGATGATGATCTCCAGAAGTGTCGCTGTCGACATGGGGCCGCACCCCCTTCCGGTAAGGGTTCCCTCCCTATTCTAGGAACAGAAGTACAATTCTCGACTTTTCCTTACCAAGGGGTTACGAACCCGCTCGACCCGCGAGGTGTCAGGCGGCGGCGAGCACGGCGTCGACGGCGTGCCGCAGAGCGGCCGCGGCACGGGCCGGGTCGTCGAGGTAGCCACCGGTCATGGTGCCGTCGCGCAGCAGGACGAGGGTGTCGGCAGCGCCCTCGGCACGGGGGTGTCCGGCGTCCTGCAGCAACCGGACCAGCCGCGCGCGGAACCAGCGCCGGTGCTCGGCGACGGCCTGACGGACCGGATGTCCGGCGTCGGGGTACTCGGCGGCGGCGTTGATGAACGCGCAGCCGCGGAAACCCGCACCGCAGGCCTGCTTCCCCAGCTCCGCGACGAGGGCGGTCAGCACCTCGCGCGGGCCGCCGGCCTGTGCGGCCAGGGCGTCGGCCCTGGCCCGGACCGCCTGGTCGCGGTCCTCGACGTAGGCCCGCACCAAAGCGTCCTTGGTCGGGAAGTGCCGATAGAAGGTGGCCTTGGTGATCCCGGCCTCGGCGATGAGCCGGTCGACACCGACGGACTGGATGCCCTCCTCGTAGAACAGCCGAATGGCCGCCTCCAGCAGGCGCTCCCGCGGCGGGAGGGCGGTCGGTCGGGCGTCCTGTCGGGTCCTCGGTGCCATGGATTGACATTAACAGAACGGTCTGTCTACCGTAAGCGTCGTCGCTAGGGAGACAGAACGGTCTGTCTCCTTCTTTCGAGAGGACGTCACGCCATGACCCCGCTCTACACCGCCGTCGCCACCGCCCACGGCGGCCGCAACGGTCGCGCCACCACCGCCGACGGCACGCTGGATGTGCACCTGACCCACCCCAAGGAGCTCGGCGGCAGTGGTGAGGGCACCAACCCCGAGCAGCTCTTCGCGGCCGGGTACGCCGCCTGCTTCACCAACGCCCTGCACACGGTCGCGCGCCGCATGAAGGTCGACGCCTCGCAGGCCGCCGTCACGGCCGAGGTGAGCCTCGGGGCCATCGGGGAGGGCCGCTACGGGCTCGCGGTGACGCTGCGCGTCGAGCTGCCCGAGGAGCTGCGCGGCGAGACCGGGAACCGGCTCGTCGAGGCCACCCACCAGGTCTGCCCGTACTCCAACGCCACCCGCGGCAACATCCCCGTGGACCTCGTCGTGGCGTGAGCCGCCGGCCGAACGGGCCCTTCATCGGCAGCAATGCCACGGCGATGACGGCCTGTCACGCCGGGCATCCGGGCGGCCGTCCCTGCCCCTCCCGACGCGCCGCGCCCCGGTGCACTGCAGCGCCTCCGGCGGCGGGTCGTTCCATCCTTGAGGGGTGACGAAGCACTCCGTGGCACAGGGCCCGCCCGGCCGGCCGGTGCCGCAACGTCTGCCGGCCGACTACGCGGGCGCTGTCTACGGCTCCCTGCTGGCCGCCTCGGTCCTGGCCGGCACCGGCGTCGCCGGCCCGTATCCGCGTCTGGAGCTCGTCCTGCTCCTGCTGAGCACGAGCCTGGTGTTCTGGATCGCCCACGGCTACGCCCACCTCGCGGGCCGGCTGGCCCACCAGCCGCTGAACCGCAGGACCGTACTGCAGGCGTACGGGGCCGAATGGCCCATCGCACAGGCGGCCGTCCTGCCCTCGATCGCCGTGGCCGTCAGCCCTCTGCTGGGGTTGGACCTCGGCGGAACGGCGTGGTTCGGTCTGTGCATCGCCGTGGCCGAACAGGCCTGCTGGGGCGCGGCGGCCGTGGCCCGGGCCGGCGCCCCTCGGCACCAGGTGGTGGTCTCCGGCGCGGTCAACCTGCTGATCGGCCTGCTCATCGTCGCGATCAAGGCCGCCCTCGCCCACTGACGGCGCGCCACCGCCCAGGGCAGCGGGGCGGTGTCAGCGGACGAACGTCCAGGTGATCCCGTCGACCACGCCGCGGTCCGTCGGTGCGAGCCTGGCGAAGGCCGGCCGGCCGAGGTCGTGCGGGCGGACTCTTCCCGGCGATGGAAACGCCCGGCACGTGAAAGGTCGAGAGGCAGCCGAAATTCGTCGGCATGCCTCCGGCCGCCGGAACAGGATGGGCACGGCGGGCGACACCACCGCAAGCCTGCACGGCGGTGGTTGTCCGGAAAACATTCTCAAATGCCCGGGGCCCGGCCGGAGATGATGCGTGACATTGACAACGAAGGAGCACGAGCTCTTCACTGCAGCCATTCACTGCGCAGTGGCGACGGGCTGCGGCACTTCCGGGCCGCCCTCATATACCGTCAGCTGTACCGTCCGCGCGCGTCACTTCGCACCGATGCCGCAAGGAGCCGCCGTGAGAAGAAACCGCATCGCCACCTTGCTGATGGCCGTCGTGGCCCTGATCGGCGCGGTCCTCCTGCTGCCCGCCGGCACGGCGAGCGCCGCGGGGCCCTGCGACAGCGCACCCCGCTGGGTCGCCGGGACCTGGTACCCGACGGGCACGGTCGTCCGGTACACCGACGGCCAGTACTACATCGCCGAGCACGACAACCCCGGCTACGACCCCGTCATCAGCACCTGGTACTGGGACCCGTACACCTGCCAGGGCGGTGGCACGCCCGGCGCCTTCCCGGTGAGCGAGGCGCAGTTCCGGCAGATGTTCCCGAACCGCAACGCCTTCTACACGTACAACGGCCTGGTCGGCGCGCTGCGCGCCTACCCCGGCTTCGCCACCACGGGCAGCGAGCAGGTCAGACGGCAGGAGGCGGCCGCCTTCCTCGCCAACGTCGCCCACGAGACCGGCGGGCTCGTCCACATCGTCGAGCAGAACACCGCCAACTACCCCCACTACTGCGACCGGAACCAGCCCTACGGCTGCCCGGCCGGCCAGGCCGCCTACTACGGCCGCGGCCCCCTCCAGCTCAGCTGGAACTTCAACTACAAGGCGGCGGGCGACGCCCTCGGCATCGACCTGCTGCACAACCCCTCGCTCGTCCAGACCGACGCGGCCGTCTCCTGGAAGACCGCCCTGTGGTACTGGAACACCCAGCGGGGCCCCGGCACGATGACCCCGCACGATGCCGTCGTGGGCGGTCACGGATTCGGGGAGACCATCCGCAGCATCAACGGGGCCATGGAATGCAATGGCCGCAATCCCGCACAGGTCCAGAGCCGGGTGGACAGTTACCGGCGCTTCACCGCGATCCTCGGGGTGGCGCCGGGCGGCAATCTGACCTGCTGACCCGGGGCAATAGGCCGAACGGCCCTTCCGTTTTCCCTTCCGTTTTCCCTTCCGTTCCCCTCCTTGTTCCCCCTGGTGTTCTCCCCGGGGCGCCGGTGTGATTCCCGACGGGAATCACACCGGCGCCCCCGGATTCCGGCTCAGCCCGCGGCGGCGCCGAACCACTGCGGCAGCCGGTCCAGCAGTTCCTGCTGGTGCTCGCCCGCCCAGGCGACGTGGCCGTCCGGCCGCAGCAGCACCGCGGGGGCGTCGAGCTCCTCGCTGACGTCGACGACGTGGTCGACCCGGTCCGCCCAGCCCGCCACGGACAGCCGGCCGGTCTGGTCGAGCAGGAGCCCGCGGCCGCCACGCATCAGCTCGTACAGGCGGCCCCGCTTGAGGCGGACGTCCCGCAGTCGCCGGCCGAGCAGGGCGTGGCCCTCGCCGAAGTCGTAGTGGACCCCCACCGCGGTGATCTTCTCGATCAGGTGGCGGTTCACCTCCTCGAAGTCCATCAGCTCCGCCACCAGCCGGCGTACGGCCTGGGCGCCGGGCTCGGTGGACATCAGCGCCATCTGTGCACGGGTGTTGTCCAGGACGTCGGCGGCCACCGGGTGCCGTTCGGCGTGGTAGCTGTCCAGCAGCCCCTCCGGGGCCCAGCCGGCCACCTCGGCGGCCAGCTTCCAGCCGAGGTTGAAGGCGTCCTGGATGCCGAGGTTCAGGCCCTGTCCGCCGGTCGGCGGGTGGATGTGCGCCGCGTCGCCGGCGAGCAGCACCCGGCCGACCCGGTAGCGCTCGGCCTGCCGGGTGGCGTCACCGAACCGGGAGAGCCAGCGCGGCGAGCGGGCCCCGAAGTCGCTGCCCGCCACGGCCCGCAGCTGCTGCCGGAAGTCCTCCAGGGTGGGCGGGACGCTGCGGTCCTCGGCCACTCCCGCGGCGGGCACGACGACGCGGTACACCCCGTCACCCAGGGGCATGAAGCCGAACCGCGTCTGGGTCCTGCGCACTTCGGCCATCACCGCCGTCAGTTCCTCCTGCGGCGTGGTCAGCTCCATCTCCCCCAGCAGCGTCTCGACCCTGCTGGGCTCGCCGGGGAAGGCGATGCCGGCGAGCTTGCGGACCGTGCTGCGGCCGCCGTCGCAGCCGACGAGGTAGCGCGAGCGCAGGGATGTGCCGTCGGCCAGCCGGACGCTCACCCCCTCGTCGTCCTGGTCCAGCCCGACCACCTCGCTGCTGCGCCGGATCTCGGCGCCGACGGCGGTGGCGTGCTCTTCGAGCAGGCGGTCGGTGATGTTCTGCGGGATGCCGAGGACGTACGAGTGCGCCGTGTCCATCCGCTCGGGCCACGGCTTGCCGATGGCGGCGAAGAAGCCGGGGAACCCTTCGTACTTCGTGCCGTTCTCCAGGAACCGGTCCAGCAGGCCGCGCTGGTCCATCACCTCGATGCTGCGCACGTGCAGTCCCAGCGCGCGCACCATCCTCGCCGGCTCCGCCTCCTTCTCCAGGACGACCACGTGCACGCCGTGCAGGCGCAGTTCACTGGCCAGCATCAGCCCGGTCGGTCCCCCACCGGCCACGATCACGTCAATCATTACAAGTCCCCCGTTCCTTCAGGTTCTGGCATCGGCCGGTCATTCTGCGGCACACCGGGGGCCTTGCGGCAAGGCCCCCCATGCGCTATAGGTTGTAAAGGGCAAGAGGTGTTGCCTTTTTCTGCCGGGCTTCTTCCGGGTTTCTCCCGCGGGATCGAAATCCCCTGGCGCCCTGCCCCCGCCCTCCCCTTACGTTGTGCGCATGAAGCCCGCGTTCCCGCTTGTCACGGCCCGTTTGCACCTGCGTCCCTTCACCACCGAGGACACCGACGACGTCCTCGACTACCAGCGGCGGGCCGACGTCGCCCGGTACATGCGCTGGGAGCCGCGCGACCGCGCGCAGTGCGCGCAGGCCGTGGCGCAGATGGCGCGGGAGACACAGCTGCGCCGGTCCGGCGACTGTCTGAGCCTGGCGGTGGTCCTGCCCGAGGAGGGGCGGGTCGTCGGGCAGGTCGAGCTGGTCTGGCTCAGCGAGGAGCACCGGCAGGGCGAGGTCGGGTACGTCTTCAACCCCCGTTTCCAGGGCCGGGGACTGGCCACCGAGGCCGCCCGGGAGGTCCTGCGGCTGGGCTTCGACGAGCTGGGCCTGCACCGCGTCGTGGGCCGCTGCCACGCCCGCAACACCGCCTCCGCCGCGCTGCTGGAGCGGCTGGGCATGCGCCGCGAGGCGCACCTTGTCGGCACCGAGCGCTTCAAGGGCGCGTGGCGCGAGGACTACGTCTACGCCATGCTCCGCAGCGAGTGGCGGGCGGCGACGGGCTGATCCGCAGGGTGGCGCCGGCGGGTCAGGCCCGCGGGCCGTCCTTGGCCGGCGGCAGCAGCTGTGCGAGTTCGTCGAGCAGCGCGACGACCCGCCGTGCGTGGTCGGGGTCCGCCACGGCCCGGGCGATCGCCTCGTCGGCGGGGCGGTCGGCGCGGGCGCGTACGGCCCGGCGTGCGCGGTCGGTCAGGCGGACCAGGGTCCGCCGGCCGTCGGCGGGGTCGGCCGCCGTCTCCAGCAGGCCGCGTTCGCGCAGCCTGCTGACGGATGCGGACACATGGCTCTGGGCGAATCCGGTGCGGGCCACGATCTCGCGGACCGAGCAGTCGGGGTAGCGGAACACGTCCGCGATCACGGCCGCCTCGCCGGGGGTGATCGCGGTGGGTCCGGCCTCGTCGATGACCTGTCTGCCGAGCTCGATCAGGCGCCTGCCGAGGCCGAGCAGCTGCATTCCGTCCATGGCCTGAATATACCCGCCATACATCGGTGCAGATACATCGCTGGCGATGTAATGTGCGGAGCATGACGACCTCACAACCGCTGAGCGCCGTGTCGAAGACGGCACTGGCCGTGGCCCGGGTGCGCGCCCACGAAAGCGCTGCCGGGAACTCCCTGTTCACGGATCCGTACGCCGCGGCCTTCGTGGCCGCCTCCGACGAACCGATACGCCCGCAACACCGCCCCGGCCCGCTGGCGACCGCCCTGATGCGCCAGACGGTTCTGCGGACCCGCTTCTACGACGACCGGCTCGTCGACTCCGGCTGCGACCAGGTGGTGGTGCTGGCGGCGGGGCTGGACACCCGCGCCTACCGGCTGCCCTGGCCCGCCGGGGTCCGCCTGTACGAGGTCGACCTGCCGCCGGTGTTCGCGTTCAAGGACCGGGTGCTCGCCGCTCAAGGCGCCGCACCGCGCTGCGAGCGCACCGCCGTGCCCGCGGACCTGCTGAACCCCGACTGGGCCGACCGGCTGGTCGGCGCCGGCTTCGATCCCGCCCGGCCGACCGCCTGGCTGATCGAGGGCCTGCTGGTGTACCTCACCGCCGAGGAGGCGGCCACGCTGCTGACGACCGTCGGCGAGCTGTCCGCCCCTGCCAGCCGGCTGGCCCTGGAGCGGGGGCGCAGCGGCAGGACCGTCGTCGACGACCCGTCCGTCGCGCACATCACCTCCCTGTGGAAGGGCGGCCTGGGCGCCGGCACCGCCGGCTGGCTCGCCGGCCACGGTTGGTCCACCGAGGAGCACCCGCTCGACGCGGTCGCGGCCCACTACGGGCGCCCCATGGCCAACCCGTCCGACACCGGCTTCATCACGGCCCTGCGGGCCGCGCCCTAGGGTGCCTCCGCCCGCCCCGACCCGGGCGCGGGGCAGTGCCGATTGGCGGCTGCCGCCGCGTGGGCCCGACACGCCACGACGCGCCCGCGGACGGGGCGCTGCACCATCCCCCCGAAGCGCCCTGGCCGGCCCCTGGCCGGAGCCCGGGCGTCAGGGTCGTACGGCCATCAGCAGATCGACGACATAGGTCTCCTCCACCACCTCGGTGGGGAACGCTTCACGCAGCCTCCGGCGCTCCGCAGCGGCGAAGGCACGGTTGGCCGCCTCGTCGAGGACGAGGAACGCCGAGCGGCTGGTGATGTTGGCGAGGTGCACGTCCAGGGGAACCGACCGGCTCCAGCGCACCTGCCGGCGTACCACCGGCAGGCCCGACAGGCCCGCGAGCCGGACGGCTTCCGCGTCGTCGGGCAGCGTCCCCGGACGCGGGGGCACTGTGCAGTGGTGGGCGATGCGCTCGTGCTGCGCACGGATCCACGGCACGTCGAACGCGGTGGTGTTCCACCACAGGGCGAGCACACCGCCCGGGCGCAGGACCCGCAGCGCCTCGGGAACGGAGCGTTCGACGTCCGTCCACTGCCAGGACTGCGCGTACGTCAGCAGGTCGTGGGAGGAGGAGGCGAGGGGCAGGGCGTTGCCGTCGCCCCGGACGACGGGCACCTCCGGCAGCGCCTGCCGGCACCGGGCGGCCATCGGCCTGCCGGGTTCGACGGCGACGACGTCGGCGCCCCGCTCGTGCAGGAGGCGGGTGGCGATTCCGGTCCCGGCGCCGACGTCGGCGACGCGGGCGCCGGCCAGCGGGCGGTCCATGGCCTCCTCGACGCGGTCCAGGACGTCCGGCGGGTACGAGGGCCGGCTCGCCGCGTACTGGGCGGCGGCCGCGTCGAAGGCGCGGGCGCGGGGGGCTGCGGTCACGGCGTCCTCAGCGTCCTTCGGGTGCGTCGGGGCCGAGGAGGTCGGCGATGCGCAGCAGGGCGGGCAGGGCGGCCCGGATGGCCGCGCGGTCCTCGTCGGGCAGGGCCTGCAGGGCGCTGCTCAGGCGCTGTTCGTGGGCGGCGTTCCAGGCGGCGAGCTGGTGGCGGCCGGTGTCGGTGAGGGTGACGGCGGAGGCGCGGCGGTCCTTGGGGTCGGTGGCGCGGGCCACCAGACCGGTGTTGATCATCTGGGTGACGAGGCCGCTGACAGTGCTGAAGGCCAGGCGCTGACGGGTGGCGAGGTCGCCGACGCGGGCGGGCGAGTGTTCGGCGAGGGCCTGCAGCAGTTCGACCTGGGCCATGGGCAGGCTCTCCCACGGGTAGTCGGTGCGGATGGAGGCGCGCAGGGAGCGCCGCAGGCGGGTGACCGCTTCGGTCAGCTGCCGGGCATCCGGTTCACCGGAGCCTGCCGGTGCGTCATGGGCCTGTCCGGGCCGGGGCTGCGGCGACATGGCCGCCACTGTAACCGGCGGCTTTCACGCCGCTCGCCTCCCCTGGCGGGGAAGGGTCCGGGTGGGCGGCGTCCGCACGGTGGTGGCGAGCGCGAGCGCCGCGGATGCCAGAAGGACGAGGACGGGGCCGTGCGGCGTACGGGCGCCGGTGCCCGGAAGGTGGAGGGCCAGGGTGACCAGGGCGACGCCGAGGGCGGAGCCGGTGGCGCGGGCCATGTTGACGAGCCCGCCGCCCGTACCCGAGCAACGGGCGGGCACGGCCCCCATGATGACGGCGTTGTTGGCGGGCAGGAAGACACCGAGGCCGAGGCCGAGCAGTACCAGGGCCGGGGGGAGCGTCGCCGCGGTGAAGGGCAGGACGTACAGGGCCGCCAGGGCCGCGAGGACCAGGACGGCGCCCAGCAGGCAGCGCGCCCGGGGGCTCCACCTGCGCGGCAGTGCCCTGTCGGCGGTGGCGGCGGCTGTCGCGAAACCGGCCGGCAGCCACACCAGCACCAGCCCGGCGCCCAGGGCGTCGGTGCCGTGGGCGGTCAGGACGAAGGGGACGAGCACCATGGGGCCGAAGAGGACCAGGTAGCCGCACAGGGCCCCGGCGAGGCCGGCGCGGACGGGCCGGGGCCGCAGCAGCTCCGGCGGGAGCAGGGGGTGCGGCGCTGCGCGCTGGCGCCGGACGAACCCGGCGCCCGCACCGGCCGCGACCAGGAGTGCGGCGGCCGCCGGCCAGGGCAGAGCGGGGGCCGACGAGAGGGCGGACAGTGCGAGCAGGGTGCAGGTCGTGGCGACGGCGAGCAGGGCCGTGCCGTGCAGGTCGAAGCCGGGCGCGTGCTGCCGCTGCCGCGTACGGGGCAGCAGGAAGTGGCCCGCGACCACGGCAACCAGCCCGACGGGGACGTTCAGGGCGAAGATCCACCGCCAGCCCAGGGTGGTGACCAGCGCTCCCCCGGCGAGCGGGCCGAGCGCGAGCCCGAGGGCCTGAGCGGTGGCCTGGACGCCGAGGGCGGCCCGCAGCCGGCCCGACGGCGCGCTCGTCGAGACCAGGGCCACGCTGTTGGCCTGCATCAGGGCCGCGCCCGCGGCCTGCACGACGCGCAGGGTGATCAGTACGGGCAGGGTGGGGGCGAGGGCGCAGCCGGCGGAAGCGGCGGTGAAGACGACGAACCCGTACAGGTACAGCAGTTTGCGCCCGTGGGCGTCGGAGAGTCGGCCGGCGGGCAGGAGCAGGGCGACGAGGGTGAGCAGATAGGCGAGGGAGACCCAGGTGACGGCGGTGAGGGAGGCCCCGAAGCCGGTCCGCAGGTCCGCGTAGGTCAGGCTGACGATGCCGGCGTCCAGCTGGCCCATGAAGGCCCCGAAACAGACGGTGGCCACGGCCAGCCGCCAGGCCGCCGGGTGGGCGCGTATGCGTTCCGGTCGCGGCCGTTCGCGTATCAGGGCTCCGGGGAGACGGACGGTTCTTGCTGCACGCACGTCGCTGGGCATGGTCTCTCCTGTCCGCAGGCCCCTCCCTTCCAGAATATATCGGTCACCGAAATACTTGGTGACCGATGCAATGAGAATCGAACAGAAAACCGGCCCGGTGGGTCGATGCGTTACCGTGTCAGGGCTCTGACCCACCGCCGCACAGCGACGCGGAGAACATGTCTGCCCTTGCACGCCCCTGCCCGGCCCCTTCCGCAGGTGCCGGGCCCGCCGTCTGCCGGCCGCGTCCGGCCCGTCGTGCGCGAGCGGCGGCCCTGGCGGTGGCGGGAACGGCCGTTCTGCTGGCCGGGTGCACGCAGACCGGGACGCCGCGCAGCGCCGGGCACACCCCTCCCGTCTCCGGACCGGCGCGGCTGTGGCCCGACCGGCCGCCGGCGCCGCCGCCCTCGCCGGCCCCGGGCGGGGACAACACGCCGATGCCCCTGCCCGCCCTGGCCCGGGTGCCGTCGGGGGACATCCGGAAGGTGCCAGTGCTCTCCGTCGTCCGGGCGCAGATCGCCGCCGATGCCCGGCGCGGTGCGCCGGCCTTCGAGCAGGGCACCGAGAACAAAATCGCCGCCTGTGCCGCCCAGCCGCAGTCGTGCCCGGTGCGGGCGCCGGAGTACCACGACCTGACCGGTGACGGGAAGCCCGAGCTGATCGTCGGCGTCGAAGGCACGGAACACGTGGTGGCCGTCTGGGTCTACACACTCAAGGACGGCGTGGTGCACCGGATCCTGGACGCCGCCGGGACGCCACGGTCGTTCGAGGTGACCGGCGGCAAGCTCATCATGCGGGAACCCACGGAGACACCCACCTACGAGATCCGCTCCGTCTACGGGTGGGACGGACAGGTCATGGTGCTGCAGTCCACGGAGTACGAGTGGCGTGCCGCCCAGGCCCCCTCCGCTCCCCCGGGGCGTACCTCGTGAGCGCGCGTCGGCCGCGCCTGCGCGGACGGGTGCGGCGGCTGCCCGCCTGGACGGCGACGCTCTACTGGAAGGCCGCCGTCTTCATCACCGCGATGTGCTGCCTGCTCGCCGTCATGGTCGGCGTGCTGGTGCACGTCCTGGTGGACCGCCAGACCCAGAACCGGGCACGCGGCGCGGCCCTGGCGGAACTGGACCGCACCGTGGCCGCGTACGTCGCGGGTCAACCCCTCGGCCGCAACGCCGCGGTGGACCCGCCCGACCTGCCCGCGCCCCTGCGCGAGATGGCCGTGCAGCGACAGGAACGCGGAACCCAGCTCGCCGACCACCGGGGCCGTCCGGCCATGTGGGCCGTCACGCCCGTCACCGGCGGCAAGGCGCTGGCGGTCCATCTGGACTACAGCGAGCAGGCGGCCGCCCTGCGCGGCCTGGACCGGGCCATCACCGGCTCCGCCGGCGCCGCCGTCGTCGTCACCCTGGTGGCCGGACTGGTCTCCGTCTCCCGCATCACCCGCCGGCTGCACCACACCGCCCAGGTGGCCCGGCGCATCAGCACCGGCGACCTCGACGCCCGCGTGAACGACCCGCGCGCCGAGCGCCCCGGCCGGGCCCAGGACGAGGCCGCCGCGGTGGCGGCGGCACTCGACGCGATGGCCGCCAGCCTGCAGGCGCGGCTGCACAGCGAACAGCGCTTCACCGCCGACGTCGCCCACGAACTGCGCACACCGCTGGCCGGACTGCACGCCGCGGCGGGACTGCTGCCGCCCGGCCGCCCGACCGACATGGTGCGCGACCGTGTCGGCGCCCTGGTGCGGCTGACCGAGGACCTGCTGGAGATCTCCCGGCTCGACGCACAGGTGGAGCGGGCCGACCTCGACGTCCACCGGCTGGGCCTGCTGGCCGAGCGCGCGGTGCGGGCCACGGGTACGGCGACCGAGGTCCGCGTCGTACGGGACGCCCGGGTGGAGACGGACCGGCGCCGCCTGGAGCGGGTGCTGGGCAACCTCGTCGCCAACGCGCACAAGCACGGCCGGCCGCCCGTCGTGGTCACCGTCGACGGCCGCCTCATCACCGTCCGGGACCACGGCGACGGCTACCCGGCCTATCTCCTGCAGCAGGGCCCGCAACGATTCCGCAGCCAGTCGGGCGGCGCGGCGGGCGGCCGCCGGACCGGGCACGGCCTGGGCCTGACGATCGCCACCGGCCAGGCCCACGTCCTGGGCGCCACGATCCGCTTCACCAACGCCCCCGACGGCGGAGCCGTCACCGAACTGCGCCTGCCGCCCGGGGCGGGGACGGGCGGCCAGGGAGCGGATGCGGCCGTTGCATGCGATCGCCGTGAGGGACTCGAGGGACTCAAGGAACGTGAGGAACTTGAGGAACTTGAGGGACGTTCCCTGCGGCCCTGAGCAGCTGTCACCCCGATGGCTCATTGCGCCGGTTGGTTCCGCACCGGCGAGTGGAACCCATGGCATGGCGTGGCCCGCCGCGGGCAGACGCGTCGGCACACGAGCGAAGGGACATCGCATGAGCCACGGCGGAAACGTCATCGAGGAGCTGACCACCGACCATCGCGAGGTGGAATCCCTCTTCCAGCGGATCCAGTCGCTGCCCGCGGAGGACCCGCAGCGGCGGTCCCTGGCGGACCAGCTCACCATCGAGCTGGTGCGGCACTCGGTCGCCGAGGAGGAGTACCTGTACCCGGCCGTGCGCGCGCACGTGGACGACGGGGCCGCGCTGGCGGAGAAGGAGATCTCCGACCACGCCCGGGTGGAGCGGCTGTTGAAGGACCTGGAGAGCGCGCGTCCCGGCGAGCACGCCTTCGAGGCCACGCTGGAGCAGCTGCGGGAAGAGGTGCTGCAACACGTGGCGGACGAGGAGAGCCGCCTGTTCACCCTGCTGCAGCAGGCCTGCTCCGCCGAGCAGCTCGACAAGCTCGGCGACAAGATCCGCAGGGCCAAGAAGACGGCACCGACCCGGCCCCACCCGTCCGCCCCCGACAGGCCTCCGGCCAACAAGCTCCTCGCGCCCGGTGCGGGCCTGGTCGACCGCGCCCGCGACCTGATCAGCGGCCGCGGCCGCTGAGGGGCTTCCCGGACCAGCGCCGCTGCGGCGGCGCTGGTCCTGATGTTCACTCATTCATAGGTGGCAGCAACCCGGTACAGGGCCGGGTTGGCCGACACCTTCACGTTCGGGTCGTCCTCCAGGGCGCGCATCCGGGCCTGGAACTCCGGGTTGGCCATGGCCGCCTCCCACGCCTCGTGACTGTCCCAGTGAGCGACGTTGACCAGCTGGAAGCGTGCCTGTGAGGTCACGGCCCGGTGCAGCCGTGAATCGCGGAATCCAGGCGCAGTACTCATGATGCGCGCACGCTCACGCCATTGAGCGATGAACATCTCGACCTGCTCGGCAGGCACCTCGATGACATTGATGAACGTGACCGACGTGTCATCGGTCGGTTTGCTGTCGTGACTCATGGAGCGCATGCTCCTACCTCAACCGCACTCGAGGTCAAGTGTGCAGGGCCGAACCGCCGCCGTGGACTATTTGGCACGTATCTTGCGACCCTTCGGCGGCTCGCATTCCTTGGCGGCGGCAATGAAGGGCTTGAGCGCCTCATGGAGCTTGTTCAGCGAGTCGGGCCCGAGCTCGATCTGGTAATACTGGACAGACGGGATCAATCTGGTTTCCAATTCGCCGCCTCCGTCCTCGTCATTCTTCGCGGCCCCGACCCGCACTTCCATACCCGGGACGGCGAACGTGTGCAGATGGACGTCCCCGGTCACGGTCGGATCGAGATCGTCGTAGGATTCGACCTTCACCCATGTCTCCTGGGTGATGGACTCGCCTCCCACCGTCAATGTTCTGCCTCCCTTCCGCACACCCGGCTCACCTTGCCGTGATTCGTCTACTTCTATAAACCTGGTGCCCATCAGCGCCCCTTCTCAAGAACGAGCAAATCCTAGCCGGTGCCGGGGAGTTGCCCTTCCATCGGAAGGCGGCGGGAGATCTGCTGTTCCTGGGCATCGAGAGCCTGGGCAATGCGGCGTTCGACATGCCGGCACCGCAGGACGTGCCGGCACCGCAGGAGGAATCTCAGCCGTTGGCCGGTGCCGGGGGGCTCCCCTTCGGCAGGCCGCCCCTCGTCCCCGCGACCATGGCGCCGCCGATGGACTGCCCCGCCGATCCCGCCGTCTGTCCGATGAACCGCTGGACGCCGGAGACCGTCTGCTCCAGGGACCCGCCGGCCCGGTCGACGGCGGGCAGTGTCCGCCCGAGCTCGTCGCCCCCGGCCGGGGCCCCGCCCGCGGCATGGGCGACGGCGCCCGGGCCGGTGACGCCTGCGCTCAGCGCGGCCGCGGTCAGGACAGTTGCCGTGAGGACGCGTCGCATCCGGACTCCTTCAGCCGATTCCGGCAAGAGGGGCGTTTGTGGCAACAACGAGCCGGAGGAGCTTCCGGACACGTCACCAGTTCGCCGAACCGACCTCCCTCATGCCCCTTTCAGGTGATTGCCGCCGATTGTCGTGATGGGGTGATTTTCCGTCGCTACGGTGATCGGGCCAAGGGGGGCCGGGGTCGGGGGTGGGCATGGAGCTGGGGTACTGGCTCGGGCGGGGAGTCGAAGCCTTCCAGGAGTGGGCGCGAACGTACGGCGAGTTCGCGGCGCACGGCGCGATGGCGGTCGACGACGCGGCCTGTGAGGTGGCGTTCGAGGAGCTGACCGCCCGGCTGCGCGGCAGCTACCCCTTCTTCCACCCCTGTTACGCAGGGCAGATGCTCAAACCCCCGCACCCGGTGGCGGTCGCCGGCTATGCCGCCGCCATGCTGGTCAACTCCAACAACCATGCGCTGGACGGTGGTCCGGCGACCTCCGTCATGGAGGAGGAGGTGGTGGAGCAGCTCGCAAGGATGGTCGGGTTCGCGGCCCACCTGGGGCACCTGACCAGCAGCGGCACCCAGGCGAACCTGGAAGCCCTGTTCGTCGCCCGGGAGAGCCGTCCCGGCACGGGGGTGGCCGTCAGTGCCGAGGCGCACTACACGCACGCCCGGATGTGCCATCTGCTGGGCGTCCCCGTGTGCACGGTGCCGGTGGACGATCGCGGGCGCATGGACATGGTCGCGCTGGAGCGGCTGCTGTCCACCGGGGCCGCCGGCACGGTCGTCGCCACCACGGGCACGACGGCCCTGGGTGCCGTCGATCCCCTGCACCGCATCGTTGTGCTGGCGCGCCGGTACGGGGTGCGTGTCCATGCGGATGCCGCTTACGGCGGCTTCTTCCGGCTGCTGGCCGACGCAGAAGGCGACGGGAGGCGGGCGCTCCTCGCACCGGAGAGCGGGAACGCTCTGCGGGCGATGGCGCAGTGCGATTCGGTGGCGATCGATCCGCACAAGCACGGTCTGCAGCCGTACGGCTGTGGGGCGGTGCTGTTCGGCGACCCGGACGTCGCCCGGTTCTTCCGGCACGACTCGCCCTACACCTATTTCACGTCGCGCCGGCCCCATCTGGGGGAGATCGGCCTCGAGTGCTCCCGCTCCGGTGCGGCCGCCGCCGCTCTGTGGCTGACGCTGAAGCTGCTGCCGCTCACCCCGGAGGGGCTCGGGGCGGTGCTCGCCGCCGGGCGACGGGCCGCCGTCCGCTGGGCCGAGCTGATCGGCGCCTCCGCGTACCTGGATCCGTACCAGCCTCCCGAACTCGACATCGTGACGTACTACCCGGCTGCTCCGGGGGGTTCGCCGCCGCGCCTGTCCCGTGTCGGCGTGGCGAGCAAGGAGGTGATGCACCGGGGGATGAACGCCAAGGAGGACCCCGTCTTCCTCAGCGTCGCCCGTGTCACCGCCGGCGCGTTCACCGCCCGCCGCGCCAATGCCGTCGCGGACGGCGACACCACCCACGTATTGCGCAGCGTGCTGATGAAACCGGAGAGCGAGCTGTATCTGGAGCGCCTGCACCAGCGGGTGGAGCAGCTGGCCAAGGCGTCGTGGCCGGCTCCTCGCAGGCGTGGCCGATGAACAGCGACATGCCGCCGGTCCCGCTGCCCCTGGCCACCGACTCGCGCATCCCCCTCCGGGAGCGGGCGGCCACGACCGCCGATTACGACCGCTACTTCCACATCGCACGCCACGCGCCGGACCTGACGTCCTGGACGTGCGGCGTGCTCCGGCTCCAGACAGCCGTCCTCGCCGACCTTCCGCGCACCGGCCTGGACGACTCCCAGCGTGCCGCGGTCCTGACCGGCCTGCTGCACGCCTCCCACGCCACACTGGCCGCGTGGCTGCACGGCGAGCCCGCCGCCGACCGGCCCGGCGACGACGGCCCGGGCGACGCACTGCGCCGCTGGAAACTCGGCCACCAGCTCTTCCATCTCCTGCTGACCACCATGAACAGCACCCTCGACGACACCCTGGCCGCAGTGGGCACGGCACGGTGGGCGTCCGTCCGGCACGGCCTGGAGCGGTTGCGGACGCTGTACGACGCGGCCACCGCCGCCATGGCCTACGCCTCGGACTTCCCCGCCTCCGTCTACGCGCACGAGGTCCGGCCCACGATGGAGCCGCCGCTCGCCGCACCGGGATTCTCCGGAACGCTCAATCGGGAGCACCGCGTCATGACCGAGCGGGCGCACGCCCTCAGGACCGCGCTCGCACACGCGGCGGCGCCGGCGCCCCTCCTCGCCGGGATCCGTCACGAGGAGAGTCTGCTGCGGGCGGCACAGCGACGGAACCGGCACGCGCACGCGGCGATCTGTGAGCGCTGCGTGCCGGACGGCGCCTCGCTCCTGGCGCGGCACACCACCCGGGAGACGGAGCGGCCGTGCGACAGGTGAGTGAGCACGTGAGCCCTGCCCCGCGGGCCGTGGGGGACATCGAGGGCATCGACGCACGGACCGGTCTGCGGCTCCTGGCCGACCTGGTCGACGAGGTCGTGTGGCTCGACCACTGCCCCGCCGTGAGCGCCTCGTTCCAGCCGGCGCCCGCCTGGCTCCGGCACGAACCGGTCTCCGCCTGGCAGCCCTTGCCGACGCCCCCGCCCGACCGGCCGCCGTGCCCGCCCGATCCGCGCCGTGTCTGCGTGTCCTTCGCTCCCGAGCACGGGGACAACGCCCGCACCTGGGCCCGCATGCACGGCTACCGGCTGCTGGCCCCGGACGCCGGCGTCACGGCATGGGCCGCCGACAAGATCAGTGCCACCCGGCTGTTCGCCGAGGCCGGGGTTGCCGTCCCGCCGTTCCTGGTGATTCCCGCAACAGGCCGCGAGCCCGCGCAGGCCTACTGGAGCGGCCGGTGGCAGCGGGCCGTGGCGCAGCGGGCGGCGAACAACCTCCTCGGCCGCGGGACCGTCCTCGTCGACGGGCCGTCGGACCTGCGGGCCTGCCTGGAGGCCTGGCCGGACGAGCCCGTCAAGCTCAGCCGCTTCGCTGCCGGGATCTCCCTGACCGTCACCGCGTGCGCCGGACCGGACCGGACCGTCGTCTCGGCGGTCTCCCACCAGCTCGTCGGGCTGCCCGAGCTGGGCGCCTGCTGGGGCGCGCACTGCGGCAACCAGCTCGTCGGTCCGGACGACCTGCCCGAGGGGTTGTACGAGCAGGCCCGAGCGGCCGCGTACCAGGTGGGCGAGGTCCTGCGGGGACGTGGTTTCCGCGGTGTCCTCGGCCTGGACCTGGTGGAGGACGGCGGCCGGCTGCGGGCCGTCGAGGTCAATCCGCGCTTCCAGACCGTCGTGTCCCTGGTCCAGGCCGCCGAGGGCGCGGCGGGCCTTCTGCCGTCCATGGGCCTGCACGTCCTGTCCTTCCTCCTCGACGCCCTGCCCCCTGCGGCGGCCGGACGGTTGCCGGCCGACCTCCGCCCCAGCCAGCTCGTGGTGCACGCCCGCACGGACGCCGTGGTGCGCCGCCCGCCTCCGACGGGGCGCTACCGCAGGCACGGTGGCGCGGTGACGGGACCGCTGCACGGGCCGCCCGTGGTGTCCCGGCTGGCCGACGACGAGGCCCTGTGGTGGGCCGTCGCCCGCTCGGGGCCGGTCACCGCGGGCCAGGAGCTGGCCCTCGTCCAGTTCCCGCGGCCGGTCGCGGAGCTGCGGCCCCGCCCGCACCTGCGGCCCGGAGCCTCGGCCTGGATCGCGGCCCTCGCCCGGGGCGCGCAGGAGGACGACGGGAACGCCGAGGCGGAGCCTGCCCCACTGCCCCCGCTGCGGCTGGACGAGCGGCGGATGCGCGAAGCAGGACGCCACGCCGTCGAACTGGTCATCGACCGGATGACCACCCCCGGCTCCCGGCCACCCTGCCACGCCCCCTCGCCCGACGCTCTGCGGGCCCGCCTCGACGAGCCCCTCCCCGAGCACGGCACCCACGACCTGCCCGGCCTCCTCGACCACGTCACCGAGCGGGCACTCGCCGAGGCGACCCGGCTGGACCACCCGCGCTGCTTCGCCTTCGTGCCCTCCACCGGCAACTTCCCGGCCGTGCTCGCCGACGCCCTGGCCTCCGCGTACCTCTCCGTCCCCGGCGCCTGGCTCGTCGGAGCGGGCCCCACCCGGATCGAACTGACCACCCTGCGCTGGTTGAAGACCTTCCTGGGCCTCCCGGACGCCCACGGCGGCCTGTTCGTCAGCGGCGGGTCCACGGCCAACCTGACCTGTCTGGCCGTCGCCCGCGACCACCGGCTCGACGGCCGGCCGCAGCCCGACGCCCGGCTGTACTGCTCCTCCCAGGCCCACCCTTCCGTCGCGCAGGCGGCGCACCTTGTGGGCCTCACCCGCGAACAGCTCACCGTTCTGCCCCCGGACGACGACCTGCGCCTGGACGCCGACGCCCTGGCGGAGCGCATCGGCCGCGACCGGCGCGCGGGGCTGCGTCCCTTCGCCGTCGTCGCCACGCTGGGCACGACCGGCACCGGGGCCGTCGACCCGCTCGACCGCGTGGCCGATGTGTGCGAGGAGGAAGATCTGTGGCTGCATGTCGACGGCGCCCACGGCGCGGCCGTCGCCGGCACCGTGCGCGGCCACCCTCTGCGGGGCGCCCTCGGCCGGGCCGATTCCCTCACCGTCGACCCGCACAAATGGCTGTTCCAGCCCTACGAGATCGGGTGTGTCCTGCTACGGCGCCCCGAACTACTCCCGGAGACCTTCGGTGTGGCGCGCCACGCCCTGGACCAGGGGTACCTGCGCCCGGCCCATCCGGCCGCCCCGGCATGCGAGGAGGTCAACCTCTCCGACTACGGCCCGCAGCAGAGCCGCGGTCTGCGCGCCCTGAAGTTGTGGCTCTCCCTGAAGACCTTCGGCGCCGCAGCCTTCCGTCGGGCCATCGAGCAGGGGGCGGACCTCGCCGAGTACGCCGCCGGACTCGTCGGGGCCCACCCCGAGCTGGAGCTGGTCACGCCGCCGAGCCTCGCCATCCTCACCTTCCGCTACCGGCCCCGGGGCGCGTCCGCGACCTGGGACGCCGACGCGGCGCAGGCGCACATCAGCCGGAGGGTGTGCGCCGAGGGCGGAGCCGTTCTCCTCACCACCACGGTGCGAGGAGCCACCGTGCTGCGCATGTGCACCATCAACCCCACCAGCACCCGTGACGACGCCGCGTACGTACTGGACCTGGTCGTCCGCTACGGCCGCGAGACCTGACCCGACGGACGAACGGCCACCCGGTCAGACAATCACCAGCGCCGACGGCCCGGTGATCAGGTCCACCCCGCCCTTCGACGCGCACTTCAGCGGATCGAGCGTGGCCTGGAGCCCCGGCGAGGCCACCGTCCGTCCCGTGAACTTCCCCTTCGTCACCCGGCCCACGACCAGGACGACCGCCTGCCCGGCCACCTGCTGGACGTTCCCCATGCGGTACACGACCGTCGTCCGCTCCCCGGTGTTCCAGGTGATTCGTTCGACAGTGGTCGCATCGGAGAAGAAGCAGCCGTTCCGTCCGCCACCGCTGATCGAGGACGTCGCCGACCGCAGCGCCGGGTCCGTGGAGACACAGCTGTACGCCCCGCTGCCGCCGATCCGGGTGCGTTGCGCCGCCAGCGACAGACCGGGCGAGAACGAGATGGTGTTGCTCCCCGTGCAGCTCACGGCAGCGCGCGAGGCGTGCGCCGACGCGTCGGGTGCCGCGTGCACCAGCGCGGCCAGCGCCGCCGCCACCACGCACCCGAGCCTCCGGCCCCAGGACAACGCTCCGCCCATGTCCGCCCACCCCTCCCGCAATGCCACCGTGTACCGACGGCAGCATCCTTGCGTTCCGGCCCCCAGCGCGTCCGGCGCACGACGCGGAAGCCGGTGACGAGCAGCAGCACGGTGGCCCGGAGCGGCGCGGGGAGCCCACCGGCACGCCCCGGCGACCGCCTCAGACGGACGCGGTGGCGCTCGCCCGGGTGATGAGCCGGTCCAGGAGCGAGAGCAGGCAGCCGCGGACGTCCTCCCGGGAGCGGGCGTCGAGCAGGAGGACAGGGGTCTGCGGGTCCCTCAGGTGCAGGGCGGCCCTGATCTCCTCGGCGGTGTACGGCTGCTCGCCGTTGAAGCAGTTCGCGCCGACGACGAACGGCAGCCCGCGGTTCTCGAAGAAGTCGATGGCGGGGAAGCTGCGATCCAGTCTGCGGGTGTCGACCAGGACGATCGCGCCGAGCGCCCCGTGCAGCAGGTCGTCCCACATGAACCAGAAGCGTTCCTGGCCCGGTGTGCCGAAGAGGTACAGGACCACTCCGGCGTCGGTGAGGGTGATGCGGCCGAAGTCCATGGCGACCGTGGTCGCCGTCTTGCTCTCGATGCCGTCGAGGTCGTCGACCCCGACGCCCGCGGACGTCAGCCGCTCCTCGGTACGCAGCGGATCGATCTCGGAGATCGCCTCGACCAGAGTCGTCTTGCCGACACCGAAGCCGCCGGCTATGAGGATCTTGACGGGGGACGCTTCCGGTGCGGCGGTGCCGGCGGTGTCAGAGGCGGGCAAGGTTGTCCTTGATCTTCATGAGCAGGTGGACATTGGAGGTCTCGGAGGCGTCCAGCGGCGGCCGGTGGCGGATCAGACCCCGCTCCAGCAGCTCGCCGAGCAGGACCACCATGGGAGTCAGACGCATCCCCATCCGGGCGGCGACTTCGGCGACCGCCCGTCCGGTCGGCGGCGCGCACATGGTGAGGATCTCCTGCCACTCCGTGGGCAGGCTTCCCTGACCGTGACCGTGGTCGGTGTCGGCGGCTGCTGTGATCACCGTGTCCATCGTCAGGCCATGGTGGGATGCGGCGGTACGCCCGTCGGTGAGGGCGTACAGCCGCGTCCGGCGGCGCCGTCCGGGCGGGGGCTCGGTCGTCACGACGTGGGCGCTTGAGAGCGTTCGGGGGTGCCCAGCCACTCGCCGAGCGCCTGCGCGGCCCGGACCGTCTCGCCTCCCAGCTCTCCGAGCCGTGCCTTGCGGGAGGCCACCACGATCAGCGTGCTGCCCGATCCGCACCCGACGATGCACAGGTACCGGTCGTCCATCTCGACGAGTTGGCGGATCACTCCGCCGCCGTCGATCTCGCGTGAGATGGCCTTCATGGTGGAGGCGATGCCGGAGGCCGCCGCGGCCAGCCGTTCGGCCTGGTCCCGCTCCAGCATGTAGGCGCTGAGCTTGATCCCGTCGTTGGCGAGGAGCACGGCTCCCCGGATCCCCGCGATCCTGCTCAGGTTGTTGTCCAGGATGCTGTAGATCGCATCGTTCTGTGTCGTCGTCATGGCTGGTCCTGTCGGAGCTCGAGTTCCACTTGCCTGGTGCTGTCTTCGTAGTCCGCCCAGGCGTCGGCCACCTCTTCGGGCGTGGCGGCGTCCCGGCCGACCGGCTCGGCCGCACGTGGCTCGCGGAGCCGCTGGGCGATGTGGGTCTGCGGGACGCGTTCGGGGAGAGCCGGCCGGTCGGGGGCCTCCCCCGAGGCGCCGGGGGCAGGGGCGGGGGCGGGGGCGGGGGCGGGGGTGTTCGCCGGAGCACCGGTCCGCTGCCGCACGACGAGCTTCGGCAGCCGCTCCGCGGCGGGCCGCGCCACGGGCGCGGGCTCCTTCGCCGGCTCGGGCAGCACGGTGCCCTGCCGGGCCTCCGGCACGAGGTGCTCGCTCGGCACGATCACCACGGCGGACGTTCCGCCGAACGCCGACCGGCGCAGCGTGACCGTCGCCCCGAGCTGGTCGGCGAGATGGCCGACCACGAAGAGGCCGAGCCGGTGCGCGTTGCGGGCCAGCACGGAGTACGGCGGGGCCGAGTGCAGCCGGTCGTTCATCTCCTGGTACCGCTCGGCGCTCACCCGCGGGCCGCGGTCCTCGATCTCGATGCACAGCCCGTCGCCGACCAGCTCGGCCCGGATGGCGACCCGCGCCGTCGGCGGGGAGAAGCGCGTGGCGTTGTCCAGCAGCTCCGCCAGGAGGTGGCTGAGCTGGCTGATCACGCCGGCCTCCACACTCGTCTCGTCCATGGCGTGCCGGTCGATGCGCCGGAAGTCCTCGACCTCGGCGGCCGCCTCCCGCAGCAGGTCGGCGATGCGCATGGGCTCCATGTGCGGGTCGGAGATCTCGCCGCCCGCCAGGATGAGCAGGTTCTCGATCTGCCTGCGCATGCCGACCGTGAGCTGATCGGATCTCATGAGCTCGGCGAGGAGCGCCTCGTTCTGGCCGAAGGTGTCCTGGATGTGCTCGGTGAGGGCGAGCTGCCGGCTGACCAGGTTCCCGGTCCGTGCGGCGATCCCGGAGGCGAACACGCTGAAGCCCTGCCGTTCGTCGGCGAGCTTGCGGTGTCCCTCGACGGAGACGGCGACGGCGTGGGCGAAGGCATCGCTGATCCGTCCGACCTCGTCCCCTTCCCCCCTCGGCTGCGGCAGCGCGTCGGTGTCGACGTCCTCTCCGCGCTGGAGGCGGTCCACGATGTCCGGGAGGGTCTTCTCGGCGACCGCCACCGTGCGGTTGTGGAGAGAGCGCAGGCGGCGCAGGACCGATCGCGTGGTGAAGGCCACGACGGCGACGACCAGCAGGAGGCCGGCGCCGCTTGCGGCCACCAGCAGGACCACCTGGTCCTCCAGCTGCGCCGCCCGGTCGTCGGCGTGCTCGAGCAGCTCCTGCAGCTCGCTTGCGTCGAGCGTGGTCAACTGGGCGGAAAAGGTGGTGTAGGCGGCCCGCCAGTCCCTGACGTCCGGCGGCAGGACGACGCCGGTTGCGGCGTCCCGGTGGTCGGAGACGATGGCGTTCTCGATGCGGGACTTGGTCTGCCAGGCGTTCGAGGTGAGGATGCGCTGGAGGGCGTCCTGGTCGTCGAGGGGCAGGTCGAGGGTGATCGTGTCGTACAGGTAGCCGCTGGCGCCCACGGCTTCGGCGAATTCACGGAACCTGGTGGGCGTCAGCTTTCCCGAGGGGCCCGCCAGCGCGAGGATGGCATCCTCGCGGGCGACCACCTCCGCTGCCGAGAACAGGGCCGCGAGGGACGTCGCCTCCTGGGTGAGCCCGCCGTCGTCGACGTGGTTGAACTCTCCGAAGCAATGGATCGTTTCGCCGATCACGTCGGTGTAGTACTCGACGGTATCGTCCGGGCTGCCGTGGCGTGCGTCGGCGCGTTCGCGCTGCGCGCCCAGGTCGGCCAAGCGCCGCGCGACGTCGCGCAGGCGGTCCTTGCCCCGGTCGGAATGGAGCTGATCGGGGTCCGACGACTTCAGGAACACGGCCACGGCCCGGTCGGTGTCGGCCCGGCGGTCCCGCAGATCGGCGCCGGGCACGGGCATGCCCGACCACCACGCGGCGGTGGTCGCGCGCTCGGACTGCAATGCGGTCATGAGCCGGTACAGGGGTACACCGATCTGCCGGCCGGCCACCACGTCCTTGCGCAGGTGCCGGGACTCCTGCACCGACCGGTCGGAGCTGATGAGAACCTGGACGCCCATCGCCACGGTGGGCACCACCGCGAGCGAGACGAGCAGGGTACGCAGGCGCACGGCCCGTCGTCGCCTTCTTCGTACCGGCTTGCCCGGGTCTTCGGATCCTGTGGGAGTCATCGGTCCTCGTCAAACACAGCCGGTCACTTCGGAGTGGATGCCGATCATAACCAGCCAATACCCGGAACCGCGGTTGAGGTTGGCGCACAGGGCTGGTAAAGGCGCTCAAGAGAGGTTCATTGCCGGTTGCGGCGATTGTCGACTGTGCCCGGAGATCGGGCGGACGGCCGCACGACAAGGGCGCCGTCTCCGCCGGCAGGCCGGACCGGATGCGTGGCCGGATACGCCCCAAGTGGCAGCTTGGCCGGTTTTAAAGCCGTGGTGTTGCCGGGACGTTAACACGGGGACATGATCACCGTTCGTGTCGATCTGATCACGCATGCAGGAGTCGAGAGGTGCTGCGTCGAACCGCTCTCCGCGCTCCCGCATGCCTTCCCCTTCACCGGACTTCACCGACAAGGGAGTTACGCATTCCCATGGACAAACGTCGCAGATTCCTCGCCTTCACCGCCGTGGGTGCGGTCATGTGCACCGCCGGATTCGCCCCGTCGAGCGGCCAGGCCGCCGGTATCGGCAACGGGGAGAGGAAGGGATCCTATGCCGAAACGCACGGCCTGACGCCGGATGACGTCGAGAACATCAATGCACTGAACGAAAGGGCCCTGACCCTGGGCCGACCCGGCAAGCCTCCGACGGAATTACCTCCGGGCGCCGGCCCGTCCTTGCAGCCTCCCGCCTCCGTCGACGACAGGGAGACTCCTCCCGCCGAGCCGCTCGAGCGGATGCCGGACGCGTACCGCGCCTACGGGGGCAGGGCCACCACGGTCGTCAACAACTACATACGCAAGTGGCAGCAGGCCTACAGCCACCGGGACGGCAAGAAACAGCAGATGACCGAAGCACAGCGAGAAAAGCTGTCCTACGGGTGCGTCGGCGTCACCTGGGTCAATTCAGGACCCTACCCGGCCAACAAACTGGCGTTCGCATCCTTCGACGAGAACAAGTACAGGAACGACCTCAAGAACATCGCCCCCCGGCCCGACGAAACCCGGGCCGAGTTCGAGGGCCGCATCGCCAAGAACAGTTTCGACGAGGAGAAGGGCTTCAAGCGGGCACGCGATGTGGCGGCCATCATGAACAAGGCCCTGGAGGGCGCCCACGACGAGGGGACCTACATCAACAACCTCAGGACGGCGCTCACGAACACCAACGACCCGCTGCGCCACGAGGACAGTCGCTCGAACTTCTACTCGGCGCTGAGGAACACGCCGACCTTCACGGAAAGGGACGGAGGCAACCACGACCCGTCCAGGATGAAGGCGGTGATCTACTCGAAGCACTTCTGGAGCGGGCAGGATCAGCGGGGACCCGCCGACAAGAGAAAGTACGGCGACCCGGAGGCCTTCCGCCCCGACCAGGGCACCGGCCTGGTGGACATGTCGAAGGACAGAAGCATCCCCCGCAGTCCCGCCCGGCCCGGCGAGAGTTGGGTCAATTTCGACTACGGCTGGTTCGGGGCTCAGACAGAAGCGGATGCCGACAAGACCATATGGACCCACGGCAACCACTATCACTCGCCCCACGGCAGCCTGGGCCCCATGCACGTGTACGAGAGCAAGTTCCCGAACTGGTCCGCCGGGTACGCGGACTTCGACCGCGGAACCTACATGATCACGTTCATACCCAGGAGCTGGAACACCGCCCCGGACAAGGTGCAGCAAGGCTGGCCGTGACGGAACCGGGCACGGAAGGATTGTCTCCGCGCGGGACTTCGCGTTCGTGAAGCAGTCCACTAAGACCGTGTCCTATGTGGTGAGGCGGACGAGCCGTTTGTAGCTGCAGATCGCTGCTGCGAGACCGAGAAATGCCAGGTAGTTGCGGGGATCGCGC
>NZ_JBFAPE010000051.1:0-31890 GCF_040675615.1 Streptomyces sp. NPDC049585
CGGTCCGGGAGTAACGGCTCGATCCGCGCCCACTGCGTGTCAGTCAACGGCACACCCGGACCAACGACCGGCTGATCCAAACGAAACTGCCTAGGCGCCCGGCGCCCCGTAGGGGCGCGGGGAACTGCGCGATCGGCCACCGACGGCCCGCAGTCGACGAGCAACCCGGGGCCCGGGCGAAGCACGGCACCCTGTCTGCGGGTGCGTCGTGGCTTGTCGCGCCCACGCGGCGCAGCCGCAGATCGACACCGCCCCGCGCCCCTGACGGGGCGCAGGGCGCCGCACGGTTTGCCGGCGCGCTGTAGGGCGAACCGGGCCGCAGGTCAAGGTCGTTTTCCCGCCGCCCAGGACTCTGGCGTGGCGGCCGTGTGCCCCGGTAGGTTCGCGGCGACTTTCGCGAACCAAGGGGAGGGCGCATGCGCAAGGCTGTCAGAGCGCTGCTGGCACTGGCGATGTCCATAGGGACGGTCGGTGCCGGCAGCACGGCGGCGATGGCGGCGGACACGACCGCCACGTCGGACATCAAGGACCGCATCCTGAAGATCCCGGGGATGAGTTTCGTCGAGGAGAAGCCCTACGAGGGCTACCGCTACCTCGTGCTGAACTACACCCAGCCCGTGGACCACAGGAACCCGGCCAAGGGCACCTTCCAGCAGCGCTTCACGCTGCTGCACAAGGCCACCGACCGGCCCACCGTCTTCTACACCTCCGGCTACAACGTCTCCACCAGCCCGTCCCGCAGCGAGCCCACGCGCATCGTCGACGGCAACCAGGTGTCGATGGAGTACCGCTTCTTCACCCCGTCGCGGCCGCAGCCGGCCGACTGGTCGAAGCTCGACATCTGGCAGGCCGCCAGCGACCAGCACCGCCTCTTCGAGGCCCTTAAGCCCGTCTACGGCAAGAACTGGCTGGCGACCGGCGGCAGCAAGGGCGGCATGACGGCGACGTACTACCGCCGCTTCTACCCGAAGGACATGAACGGCACCGTCGCCTACGTCGCACCCAACGACGTGGTCAACGACGAGGACTCCGCCTACGACCGCTTCCTGGCGAACGTCGGCGACCAGGCCTGCCGCACGCAGCTGAACTCCGTGCAGCGCGAGGCGCTCGTCCGCCGCGGCGAGATCGTCGCCCGCTACCAGAAGTGGGCCGACGAGAACGGCAAGACCTTCAAGACCGTCGGCAGTGCCGACAAGGCCTACGAGAACGTCGTCCTCGACCTGGTGTGGGCGTTCTGGCAGTACCACCTGCAGAGCGACTGCAAGACCGTTCCGGCGACGAAGGCGTCCACCGACGAGCTGTACAAGTTCATCGACGACATCTCCGGCTTCGACGGCTACACCGACCAGGGCCTGGAGCGCTTCACGCCGTACTACTACCAGGCCGGCACCGAACTGGGTTCGCCGACGCCGAAGTTCGCGCACCTGAAGGACTTGCTGCGCTACCGCGACAGCTACCAGCCGCGCACCTACGTGCCGCGTGACATCCCCATGAAGTTCCGCCCCGGCGCGATGGCCGACGTCGACCGCTGGGTGCGCGAAAAGAGCAGCAACATGCTCTTCGTCTACGGCCAGAACGACCCGTGGAGCGCCGAACCGTTCCGCCTCGGCCGGGGCGCCGTTGCCCGCCACGACTACCGCTTCTACGCGCCCGGCGGCAACCACGGCTCCAACATCTCCCAGCTGGTCGCCGACGAGCGGGCCACCGCGACGGCCGAGGTCCTGCGCTGGGCGGGTGTCGCCCCGGCGGCCGTCCAGAAGGACGAGCACAAGGCCAAGCCGCTCGCGCCGTACAACGAGAAGCTCGACAAGCAGAAGGTCGAGCGCCAGAACACGCTGCGGCCGTAAGAGCCTCGAAAGCGGTGTTCTAGGACAGGCGGCGGGCGCACCCCACGGGTGTCCCGCCGCCCACCTGTACGTACAGGTCGGTGTCCGGCGGGCAGGCGGAGCGTGTGCGCACCGCCGACTCGACCCGGTACTCCGGGGCGTGGCCGAGGGAGCCGTCGCACGCCGTCTCCTTCACCACCCCGTGGTGCTCGGTGTAGACGCAGTCGCCGGGCACCGTCAGCGGGCCGCCGCCCATGCCGGGGTCGCCCGGGTGGGGCGGGGCGAGATTGCGCATGCAGGCGTAGCCCTCCGGGGCGCTGAGCGCCTCCGAGGTGCCCTCGGTGACGGCGGTGATGTGCAGCACGAAGTCGGTGATGTCGGGGCAGCGCGGGCCGCCCGACCGGGGGCCGTAGTAGCGCGCCAGGACGCTGGCCGCCGCCCGCTCGTTCACGCAGTCCACCTCGCCGAAGGCGCCCTGCGGCGTCTGCCGGCCGGCGCACGCGCCCCGCGCCAGGAACGTCGCGCCCGCCCCCGGGCCGGTCGGAGCGGGCGCCAGGGCCTGATCGCCCGGGACGACGCTCTCCGCCGCGCCGCGGGCCGGCGCCTGGCAACCGGTCAGCGCCCAGGACCCGTAGAGCACGGCGAAAGCGAACAGCGCCCGCGGCAGCGCACGATGGCGCATCTCTTCCCCCAACCCGCCAAACCGGCTTCCAGAGTTACCCGACGGCCACCGGCGCACGCCAGGCGTGCGGGACGGTTCGCGGAGGGTGATCACGCTCCCCCGGCGCTTGGACGTGGCGCCTGCCGTGGCGGTTCCCCGGCGGGGAGCCCCTAGCGGGTCCGGCGGGCGCGGGACAGGCGGCGGGCCCGGGCGGCCCGGATCGGCGAGCGCACGGCCAGCAGCCCGGCCCGCGGGGCGAGCCGGCGCACCATGGCGAAGACCGACTCGGTGCGGGAGCGGTCGGCGTCCAGCACGGTGAAGAGGTTCACGCCGAGGTAGAAGGTGACCGCGGCGTTGGCCAGGTCGCGCGGGGGCGTCAGGCGGGCCAGGGGAGTGCCGCCGATGACCCGCTCCAGCGTCTCCTCGATGAACGCCATCCACGGTTCGACCCGCACCCGGATGTCCTCGCGCAGTTCCGGTTTGGCGACGGCGGCGGCCACCAGCTCGGACAGCAAGGTGATGTGCCCGCCCTCGAGGTCGTCGCGGTAGATGCGGGTGGCGCGCTCGGCGAGCTCGGCAAGGGTGCGGGCGTCGGCCACGGTGGCGGTGTGGAGGGCCATCCGCTCGGCGGAGGAACGGTCCAGGGCGGCGAACAGCAAGGGATCGACACCGCCGAAGTGGTAGAAGATCAGCGCCGAGTTGACGCCGGCCTCCTTGGCGATGGTTCGGGCGCTGGCCTTGCCGTAGCCCTGGGTGCGCAGCACCGTGCTCGCGGCGGTGATCAGCCGTTCCTTGGTCTCCACCGACATCTGCTGCCCTCTCGCCGAGCGTTCATCATAAGGTTTAACCGGTCGCTCAACCGGGCTGGTCACTGCTCTCCCAGCTCCCGCTCGTGCCAGTGCGCCGACAACAGTCGCACGGTCTCCCGTATCGCCGGCCGCCGGGTGGTCCCCGTGCGCCAGTAGGCGAACAGCCGGCGTACGGGGACGGGCTCGACGGGCAGCGCCAGCACGCCCGGCGGCAGCGGACCGCGGCCCAGCCGGGGAGCGACGGCGATGCCCAGCCCGGCGGCCACGAGGGCGATGTGGGTGTGGTTCTCGGTGGCCTGGTAGGCCAGGTCGGGTTCGCTGCCGGAGGCGCGCAGCGTCCGCACGAGCCAGTCGTAGCAGACGCTGCCCGGTTGCTGGCTGATCCAGCGCTGGTGGGCCAGATCGGCCGGGAGCACCGGTGCCCGCTCCGCCAACGGATGGTCCCGCGGCACCAGCAGATCGCACACGTCCTCGCCGATCGGGGCGCGCCGCAGCCCCTCCGGGGCCGGCAGCGGGGCGACGTCCCACTCGAACGCGACGGCCACGTCGAGGACGCCCTGCTCGACCAGCCCCACGGACAGGTGCGGTTCCACCTCCATCAGCCGGGCGTCCACGGCAGGGTGCTCGCGGCCCAGGGCGGCCAGCACGGACGGCAGCAGGCCACGGGCCGCGGAGGGGAACGCCCCGACCATCAGGCGCCCGGCCGGCAGGCCGCGCCGCTCCTCCAGATCGGTCTCGGCCCGCTCGACGATGGCCAGGACGTCCTTGGCGGTCGCGGCCAACCGCTCGGCCGCGTCCGTCAGAGCTACGCCCCGCCCCCTGCGCTCCAGCAAAGTGGTGCGGGTCTCCCGCTCCAGCTTGGCTATGGCCTGCGAGACGGCGGAGGGGGTGTACCCCAGGGCGTCGGCCGCCGCGGTGACCGTGCCGTGCACGGAGACTGCGTACAGCGCGCGCAACCGGGAAAGGTCCAGCACGGCTCGAATCCCCCTCGGACGGCCTGTCATCTTTGAGCGTTGCTGAATCCCATCATGTACGAACGTGTGCTGGTGCTGCACGGTCGGGTCTCTTGATGATGGCTCGTATGCGCCCGTTCCACACCTTCCTTGCCGTGTGCGTTGCCGCCTTGTGGGGCGTCAACTTCGTCGTCATAGACGCCGGTCTCGACCGCTTCCCGCCCCTGCTGTTCTGCGCCCTGCGCTTCCTGGCCGCCGCCGTGCCCGCCGTCTTCCTCGTCGGCCGGCCGCCGGTGGCCTGGCGGTGGATCATCGCCGTGGGACTGGTCCTGGGCGTGGGCAAGTTCGGACTGCTGTTCATCGGCATGCACGTGGGCATGCCCGCCGGGCTGTCCTCTCTTGTGCTGCAGGGACAGGCCGTCTTCACCGCCCTGTTCGCCGTGGCCGCCCTCGGCGAGCGCCCCGGCCCGAGGCGCCTGGCGGGCATGGCCGTGGCCATGGCCGGCATCGCGGTGGCCGCCGTGGACGAGGGCACCTCCGGGCCGCTCGCCGGCTTCCTGTGCGTCGTGGCCGCCGCGGCCTTCTGGGGCGTCTCCAACGTCCTGACGCGGAAGGCCGCACCGCCGGACGCGCTGCGCTTCACCGTCTGGCTGAGCACCGTGCCCGTGCTACCGCTGCTGCTGCTCTCCCTGGTCTTCGAAGGACCGCGGGCCGACCTGGACGCCCTGCGCTCGGCGGACCTCACCGGCGTCGGCGCGGTCCTGTTCGTCGCATGGGTCTCCACCCTGCTGGGCTTCGGCGCCTGGGGGCACCTGCTGCGCCGCTACGACGCCTCCACCGTCGCCCCCTTCACCCTGCTGGTGCCCGTCTTCGGGATGTCCTCGGCGTTCGCGCTGCTGGGCGAGGGCGTGAGCCCGCTGCGCTGGTGCGCGGCCGTGCTGCTGGTCGGCGGCGTCGCCCTCACGTCGCTGCCGGGGCGGCGGCGACCAGCCCCCGCAGGTACTCCGCACCCGGACCGGCCAGTTGGACGAAGTCTGCCGCCTGAGGGTGCCAGCGCTTCTCGTACTCCCAGCACAGCCAGCCGTCCCAGCCCGCGCGGCTGAGCGTGCCCACGCAGGCGCCCAGCGGCAGCACCCCCGCCCCCAGCGGCAGCGGCGCGGTCTCCTCCACCGAGGCGACGTCCTTCACCTGCACGTAGCCCAGGTGCGGGGCCAGCGCGGGGAAGCTCGCGTCCGGCTCCTCGCCGCCCAGCCAGGTGTGCAGCACGTCCCACAGAGCGCCGACGCTGCCGTGCCCGACGGGCCCGAGCACACGCACCGCGTCCTGGGCGCGGCGGTGCGAGTCGTGCGTCTCCAGCAGGACGCGCACGCCCGCGTCCGCCGCCACCGGGGCGATGGTCCCCAGCCGCCGCGCGGCGTCCGCGTCGGCCTCCTGCGCCGGCCGCTCCCCGCCGCCGGGGAACACCCGCACGTACGGCGCGCCGACGTCCCGTGCGAGCCGCACCAGCGCGTCGAGCTCCGCCATGACCGGCTCGTCCGGCCCGGCTCCGGCCACGCGCGCGTACCCGGCGACCCCCAGGACGGCCACGCCCGCCTCGGCGAAGCGCACGGCCACCGAGGCCCGCTGCGCGGGCGTCAGCCCCGGGTGCACCGGTTCCTCCGGATGGGCCCGCAGCTCGACCCCGTCGTAGCCGCAGGACGCGGCGAGGTCCACCACGTCGGGGACGGGCATGCCGGGGACGCCGAGAGTGGAGAAAGCCAGCTTCATGGTGATCGGTTTCCCCGCCCGGCGCCGGGAAATGCCCCCAGTGCGAAACAAGCGGTCCGCACGAGGGGGGTTGTGCCCATGGCCGACGGTGCAGGCAGGACGGTGCGGATCGCCATGAACGGCGTCACCGGGCGCATGGGACACCGCCAACATCTGGTGCGCTCCATCCTGGCCATCCGCGACGACGGCGGCGTCCGCCTCGACGGCGGCGGCACCCTGTGGCCCGAGCCGGTGCTCGTCGGGCGCTCGCCGGACCGTGTGCGGGCGCTCGCCGAGCAGTACGGGCTGCCGGAGTGGAGCTGCGACCTGGACGACGTACTCGCCGACCCCTCCGTCGAGGTGTACTTCGACGCCCAGGCCACCACCGCCCGCGAGGCGGCACTGCGCCGGGCGCTGCAGGCCGGCAAGCACGTCTACTGCGAGAAACCGGTCGCCTCCGGTCACGCGGCCGCCCTCGCGCTCGCCCGCCTGGCCGACCGGGCCGGCGTACGCCACGGGGTCGTGCAGGACAAGCTCTTCCTGCCCGGCATCCGCAAGCTCGCCCGCCTCCTCGCGTCCGGATTCTTCGGCCGGGTGCTCTCGGTGCGCGGCGAATTCGGCTACTGGGTCTTCGAGGGCGACACCCGGCCCGCCCAGCGGCCGTCGTGGAACTACCGCGCCCACGAGGGCGGCGGCATCGCGGCCGACATGTTCCCCCACTGGGAGTACCTGCTGCGCGAGCTCTTCGGGCCCGTACGGTCCGTCCAGGCGCGGCTGGTCACCCACGTGCCACGGCGCTGGGACGAGAAGGGCACCGCCTACGCGGCGACCGCCGACGACGCCGCCTACGCCGTCTTCGAACTGGAGGGAGGAGTGGTGGCGCAGTTCAACTCCTCCTGGGCAGTACGCGTGCACCGAGAGGACCTGCTGGAGATCCAGGTCGACGGGACCGAGGGCTCGGCCGTCGCCGGACTGTGGCACTGCCGCGTCCAGCACCGGGCCACCACGCCGAGGGACGTCTGGGACCCCGACGTGCGCCACCGCCGCGACCACCGCGCCCACTGGCAGGAGGTGCCCGACGACGAGGACCACCCCAACGCCTTCCGCGCCCAGTGGGAGCTCTTCCTGCGCCACGTGGCCCAAGGCGGCCCCTGGCGGCACGACCTGCTGACCGGGGCCCGCGGCGTCCTGCTGGCCGAGCTGGGCCGCCGCTCCTCCGTCGAGGGCCGGCGGGTGGCCGTACCGGAGCCGGCCCCGTGATCCGGCTGCCCGACGCCTCCGGGCGGCTGCGGACGTACGAGCCCGGGCGCGCCGTCCCCCCGCCGCCGGGCCCGCCCCCGCGCCGCCGCGCGGTCCTGGCCGCCGCCCACGTGGTCGCCGACCCCCTGACGGGCACCACACCGCAGGGCCCCGCCCGGCTCGACTGGGACGCCACGCTGGCCTTCCGCCGCCACCTGTGGGCGCACGGGATGGGTGTCGCCGAGGCCATGGACACCGCCCAGCGCGGCGCCGGCCTCGACTGGCCGGCCGCGGCCGAGCTCGTGCGCCGCACCGCCGCCGAGGCGCGCGCCGTGGGCGGCACCCTCGTGTGCGGCGCGGGCACCGACCAGCTGGCCCCGCCGTACGGCCCCCTGGCCGCCGTCACGGCCGCCTACGAGGAACAGCTCGCCGTCGTGGAGGAGGCGGGCGCGCCCGCCGTCCTCCTTGCCTCCCGGGCCCTTGCGGCCGTCGCGCGCGGACCGGAGGACTACGCGGAGGTCTACGGCGGCCTGTTGCGCCAGGCGAGTGCTCCCGTCGTCCTGCACTGGCTCGGCGCGGACTTCGACCCCGCGCTCGCCGGCTACTGGGGCAGCCGCGATCCGGACGCCGCCTCCGACGTCCTGCTGGGGATCGTGGCCGCACACCCCGGCAAGGTGGCCGGCGTGAAGGTCTCGCTGCTGGACGCCGACCACGAGCGCGAGCTGCGCCGCCGGCTGCCGGCCGGCGTGCGCTGCTACACCGGCGACGACCTGCACTACCCGGAGCTCGTCGAGGGCGACGGCATGGGGCACAGCGACGCCTTGCTGGGCGTCCTCGACCCCCTGGCACCGATCGCCGGCCACGCCCTGCGCCTGCTCGACGCCGGTGACCGCCGGGGCTTCCGGGCCGCCCTGGACCCGACCCTCGCGCTGGCCCGGCACCTGTTCGAGCCACCGACGCGCTTCTACAAGACCGGAGTCGTCCTGCTGGCCTGGCTGGCCGGGCACCAGGAGCACTTTGCCATGCCCGGCGGCCTGCACGCGGCCCGTTCCCTGCCGCACCTCGCCCGCGCCTACGAACTCGCCGACTGCCTCGGCCTCTTCGCCGACCCCGAGCGCGCGCAGGCCCGCATGGCCGGCCTGCTGGCGGTCTTCGGGGTGGCGCAGTGACCGCCCCCGACGGTTTCGCCCTCAACCAGCAGACCGTGCGTCAGTGGAGCCTGCCCGACCTCGTCTCGGGATGCGTGGAGGCGGGCGTGCGCAGCGTCGGCCTGTGGCGGGAACCCGTGCGCGCGTACGGGCCGGCCGCCGCCGCACGGCTGCTGCGGGCGGCCGGACTGGACGTCAGCAGCCTGTGCCGGGGCGGATTCCTGACGGCCCCGGGCCCGGCGGCGCGGACCGAGGCGCTGGCCGACAACAGGGCGGCCGTCGACGAGGCGGCCGTCCTGGGCGCCGGCACCCTCGTGCTGGTCTCCGGCGGCCTGCCGCCCGGCAGCCGGGACCTGGCCGGGGCCCGGGAACGGGTGGCCGACGCCCTGGCCGAACTCGGCCCGTACGCCGCCGCGTGCGGCGTACGGTTGGCGATCGAGCCGCTGCACCCGATGTACGCCTCGGACCGCTGTGTCGTCTCCACCCTGCGCCAGGCCCTCGACCTCGCGGAACGCTTCCCGGCCGACGAGGTGGGCGTCGTGGTGGACACGTACCACCTGTGGTGGGACGACACCGTCGCCGGGGAGCTGGAGCGGGCCGGGCGCGGGGGCCGGATCGCGGCCTTCCAGCTCGCCGACTGGGTCACACCGCTGCCCGAGGGCGTCCTGCTGGGCCGGGGCCAGCTGGGGGACGGGTGCGTGGACCTGCGCTGGTTCCACGAGCGCGTGCGGGCCGCGGGGTTCACCGGCCCGGCCGAGGTGGAGATCTTCAGCGAGCGGCTGTGGCGGCGGGCGGGGGCGGAGGTCCTGGCCGAGGTGCTGGAGCGGTACCGGGCACACGTTCTGTGAACGCAGGTTCTACCGTCTGTAACGGAACGATAACAGTCGGAAATCGCTGCAACCCCGTGGAGCCGGAACGGGTCGTAGTCGGCGTCGGGCTTCCTCGGGGGTGATCCGGGGGGATGAGGAGGAAGTCCCGGAGGGGGAGCACGAGGGGCCCGGCCATCGGACCGGGCCCCTCGCAGCGTCCCCGGGCTGTGCGGCGGCCGCAGGCCCGGCCCCGCAGGAGCCGGACCAGCAAGCGGAACCGGGGATATCCACAGGCCCGAACGGGCTGTCGGGCCCCGGCTGTACCGTCGGGGCATGGTGCAACTGGCAGTGGTCGAAGGGGTCCTCGAGCGGATCACCTACGCCAACGAGGAGACCGGATACACCGTCGCCCGCGTGGACACCGGCCGCGGCGGCGGCGACCTCCTCACGGTGGTCGGCTCGCTGCTCGGCGCGCAGCCCGGCGAGTCCCTGCGCCTGGAGGGCCGCTGGGGCTCCCACCCGCAGTACGGACGGCAGTTCACCGTGGAGAACTACACCACCGTCCTGCCCGCCACCATCCAGGGCATCCGCCGCTACCTGGGATCCGGCCTGATCAAGGGCATCGGCCCGCGCATCGCCGACCGCATCGTCACCCACTTCGGCACCGACACCCTCGACGTCATCGAGAAGGAGCCGGCCCGGCTGATCGAGGTCCCCGGGCTGGGCCCCAAGCGCACCCGTTCGATCGGCGCGGCCTGGGAGGAGCAGAAGGCCATCAAGGAGGTCATGGTCTTCCTGCAGGGGGTGGGCGTCTCCACCTCCATCGCCGTGCGCATCTACAAGAAGTACGGCGACGCCTCCATCTCCGTCACCCGCAACCAGCCCTACCGGCTGGCGGCCGACGTGTGGGGCATCGGCTTCCTGACCGCCGACCGCATCGCGCAGGCCGTCGGCATCCCGCACGACAGCCCCGACCGGGTCAAGGCCGGCCTGCAGTACGCCCTGTCCCAGTCAGCCGACCAGGGGCACTGCTTCCTGCCGGAGGAGCGGCTGATCGCCGACGCGGTCAAGCTGCTGCAGGTCGACGTGGGTCTCGTCATCGAGTGCCTGGCCGAACTCGCCGCGGACGAGGAGGGCGTGGTGCGCGAGCAGGTGCCCGCCCCGGACGGCGGGGAGCCGGTCACCGGCGTCTACCTCGTCCCCTTCCACCGTGCCGAGCTGTCCCTGGCCGGGCAGCTGGCGCGGCTGCTGCGCACCTCGGAGGACCGGCTGGCCGCCTTCCACGACGTGAAGTGGGACAAGGCCCTGACCTGGCTCGCCGGGCGCACGGGAGCGGAGCTCGCCCCCGAGCAGCAGGAGGCCGTCAAGCTCGCGTTGACCAGCAAGGTGGCCGTCCTGACCGGCGGGCCGGGCTGCGGCAAGTCCTTCACCGTACGGTCCGTGGTGGAGCTGGCGCGCGCCAAGAAGGCCAAGGTGGTGCTGGCCGCGCCCACCGGGCGGGCCGCCAAGCGGCTGGCCGAGCTCACCGGCGCGGATGCCTCCACTGTGCACCGGCTCCTGGAGCTCAAGCCGGGCGGCGACGCCGCCTATGACAAGGACCGGCCGCTGGACGCCGACCTGGTGGTGGTCGACGAGGCGTCGATGCTCGACCTGCTGCTGGCCAACAAGCTGGTCAAGGCGGTCGCGCCGGGGGCGCACCTGTTGCTCGTCGGGGACGTCGACCAGCTGCCGTCCGTCGGCGCCGGCGAGGTGCTGCGCGACCTGCTGGCCCCGGGCGGCCCCGTCCCGGCCGTGCGGCTCACCCGCATCTTCCGCCAGGCCCAGCAGTCCGGTGTGGTGACCAATGCACACCGCATCAACTCCGGTGTGCAGCCCATCACCCAGGGCCTGAAGGATTTCTTCCTCTTCGTCGAGGAGGACACCGAGGAAGCGGGCCGCCTCACCGTCGACGTGGCGGCCCGGCGTCTCCCCGCGAAGTTCGGCCTCGACCCCCGCCGGGACGTCCAGGTGCTCGCCCCGATGCACCGCGGCCCGGCGGGCGCGGGCACCCTCAACGGCCTGCTGCAGCAGGCCATCACGCCCGCCCGGCCCGATCTGCCCGAGCGCCGCTTCGGCGGCCGTGTCTTCCGCGTGGGGGACAAGGTCACGCAAATCCGCAACAACTACGAAAAAGGGAAGAACGGCGTCTTCAACGGAACGGTGGGCGTGGTCACGGGCCTGGACGTCGTCGAGCAGCGGCTGACCGTCCTCACCGACGAGGACGAGGAGGTCGGTTACGACTTCGACGAGCTCGACGAACTCGCCCACGCGTACGCCGTCACCATCCACCGCTCGCAGGGCAGCGAGTACCCCGCGGTGGTGATCCCGATCACCACCGGCGCCTGGATGATGCTGCAGCGCAATCTGCTCTATACCGCCGTCACCCGGGCAAAACGTCTCGTCGTCCTGGTCGGCTCCCGGCGCGCCCTCGGCCAGGCGGTGCGCACCGTCTCGGCGGGCCGGCGCTGCACGGCCCTGGATTTCCGGCTCGCGGCCGCGGGCGGAGGTGGTGTTCGTCTCTGAACGGTTTACCAATCCGGGCGAAGGGGGCAGGATGGGCAGGCTGGACGGCACTGAGTGCCGTCCACGGGCCCTACGGCCGACCCCGAGTGCACGTCCAGCGTCCAAATGGGGGAAGGTAGGGGTAGTCAGGGCACCTCGAAGAAGAGGCACAACGTCGGTGAGGGATGACGTGAGCGACAACTCTGTAGTACTGCGGTACGGGGACGGCGAATACAGCTACCCGGTGGTCGACAGCACCGTGGGCGACAAGGGCTTCGACATCGGCAAGCTGCGTGCCCAGACCGGTCTGGTGACCCTGGACTCCGGCTACGGCAACACCGCCGCCTATAAATCCGCGATCACCTACCTCGACGGCGAGCAGGGCATCCTGCGCTACCGCGGCTACCCGATCGAGCAGCTGGCCGAGCGCAGCACGTTCCTGGAGACCGCCTTCCTGCTGATCAACGGCGAGCTGCCGACGGTCGACGAGCTGGCGTCCTTCCGGAACGAGATCACCCAGCACACCCTGCTGCACGAGGACGTCAAGCGGTTCTACGACGGCTTCCCGCGTGACGCCCACCCCATGGCCATGCTGTCCTCGGTGGTCAGCGCGCTGTCCACCTTCTACCAGGACAGCCACAACCCGTTCGACGACAACCAGCGCCACCTGTCGACGATCCGGCTGCTCGCCAAGCTGCCGACGATCGCGGCCTACGCGTACAAGAAGTCGATCGGCCACCCGGTGGTCTACCCGCGCAACGACCTCGGCTACGTCGAGAACTTCCTGCGCATGACCTTCTCGGTCCCCGCCGCCGAGTACGAGCTGGACCCGGTCGTCGTCAGCGCCCTGGACAAGCTGCTGATCCTGCACGCCGACCACGAGCAGAACTGCTCCACCTCGACCGTGCGCCTGGTGGGCTCCTCGCAGGCCAACCTGTTCGCGTCGATCTCCGCGGGCATCAACGCCCTGTGGGGGCCCCTGCACGGTGGCGCCAACCAGGCCGTCCTGGAGATGCTGGAGTCCATCAAGAACTCCGGCGGCGATGTCGACGCCTTCATCCGCAAGGTGAAGAACAAGGAGGACGGCGTCCGCCTGATGGGCTTCGGGCACCGCGTCTACAAGAGCTTCGACCCCCGGGCGAAGATCATCAAGGCGGCGGCGCACGACGTCCTCTCCTCGCTCGGCAAGAGCGACGAGCTGCTGGACATCGCGCTCAAGCTGGAGGAGCACGCGCTCAGCGACGACTACTTCGTCTCGCGCAACCTCTACCCGAACGTGGACTTCTACACCGGTCTGATCTACCGGGCCATGGGCTTCCCGTCCGAGATGTTCACCGTGCTCTTCGCGCTCGGCCGGCTCCCCGGCTGGATCGCCCAGTGGCACGAGATGATCAAGGAGCCGGGCTCCCGTATCGGCCGCCCGCGCCAGATCTACACGGGCGTCGTCCAGCGCGACTTCGTCCCGGTCGAGCAGCGCTGACGCGAAGGCGTCGAGCCGTAGGGTCGTAAGCGACAGGGCCCCCGCACCGTCATGGTGCGGGGGCCCTGTCGCTGTGCTGCTGCGAAAAGCGCCTCGCCCCCGATCCCCCCACGGGTCGGAGCGAGGCGCTTTCCTTGCCCCGGTCGGATTCCCCCCACGGGATCCGACCGGGAGCCGACGGACGCGATCTGCCGGGACGCGTACGTACGGGAGGGCCGCTCAAAGCTCCCCGGGTACGTGCCCCGGCCACGCGTTGCGCCGGGCCGTCCCCCAAGACGTCCAGCACTGCACGGTTAGACCCACAACCCCCGGCGATGGTTACCTCCCAATCGCTGTGATCTAGGTCTCCTGCCATAACGGGCACACGAGGGCAAGGGGTCACTTGTGGTGATTCTGTGAGGATCGAGCACCTGAATTCGGTCAGGTGCTCGGCCAGGTACTGCTTCCGGCTCAGGCGGGTCCGGCGAGCTCGTAGCCGGCCTCGTCCACCGCGGCGCGCACGGCGGCCTCGTCCAGCGGGGCGGCCGAGTCCACGGTGACCAGGCCCGTGGCGGCGACGGCCTGCACCGAGGTCACGCCCTCCAGGGCGGACAGCTCGCTGGTGACCGCGGACTCGCAGTGGCCGCAGGTCATGCCGGTCACCTTGTAGACGGTGGTGGTCATGGGCGTACTCCTTGCGCGTGTTCGTCCGGCGTCGGCGACGGCCGGGATAGCGATCGACAGCTTACCCCCTGGGGGTATGTCGGAGGCGGGGAATCGGAGGATTCAACGTTTCTTCGCCGCGCCCGGGCGCTGTGTCACCCAGTGCCGGATGGTGTCGGCGTACCAGTGCGGCCTGCCACCCTCGCTGGCGTCGGGCGGCGGCAGCAGCCCGTGCTTGCGGTACGAGCGCACCGTGTCGGGCCGCACGCCGATGTGGGCGGCGATCTCGCGGTAGGACCAGAGTCGGCGGTCGGTCATCTCTCGCCTTCCCGCCGCGCCGCGGTCACGGAGGGGGGATCCGTGGGGGAGCCGGGCGCGGCTTCTTCCACGGCGAGCCTCGGCCCCGGGCACGACACCGCGTGATCACGCGCCGCGGCTGTCGGGGCTCTGTGACGGAAGGACGGCCCGTTTGTGACGGCCGTGACCCACGGGTGACCCGGTAACAGCCCGGGCGGGGCTGTTCGCGGCGTCAGCCGACGTCCGCCAGCCGCACCGGGCGGTCCTCCCGGCGCGAGACCTCGCAGGCCTCCGCGACGTGCAGGGCCCGCAGCCCCTCCGCCCCGGGGCACGGGTTGCCGCCGAGCCCCCGGGCGGCGTGGACGAACGCCGCGAGCTCGGCCCGGTAGGCGTCCGCGAAGCGTTCCCGGAAGTCCGCCCAGGGGTGCGGCGGGGCGCCGGGGCCGTCCGGCTCGGCCGAGGTCAGCGGGGACCGTTCGGCGAGCCCGACGACCCACTGGTCGCGTTCGCCGGACAGCTCGGTGCGTACGTCGTAGCCCGCGCCGTTGTACCGGGTGGCGGTCGCCGTGACCAGCGTGCCGTCGTCGAGGGTGAGGACGGCGGCCGCGGTGTCCACGTCGCCGGCCTGCCGGAAGAAGTCGGCGCCGCCGTTCGCGCCGCGCGCGTACACCTCGGTGACCTCGCGGCCCGTCAGCCAGCGCACCACGTCGAAGTCGTGCACCAGGCAGTCGCGGAACAGCCCGCCGGACAGCGGCAGGAAGTCCGCCGGCGGTGGCGTCGCGTCGGAGGTCACGCACCGGATCGTGTGCACCCGCCCCAGCCGTCCCGAGCGCAGCGCCTGCCGTGCCGCCAGGTAGCCGGCGTCGAAACGGCGCTGGAAGCCGATCTGCAGCAGGGTGCCCGCCGCCTCCACCTCGCGCAGCGCGGCTATCGTGCCCGCCAGGTCCAGCGCGATGGGCTTCTCGCAGAAGGCGGGCAGCCCGGCACGGGCCGCCCGGGTGATCAGGCCGGTGTGGGAGGCGCTGGTGGTGGCGATCACCACGGCGTCCACGCCGGCGGAGGTGAAGACCTCGCCGGCGCTGCGGGCGGGGCGGGCGCCGACGGCCGCGGCGAGGACCGCCGCCCGGCCCGGGTCGGCGTCGGCGATCACCAGCTCGCCGACCCCGTCGACCGCCGTGAGCGCCGCGGCGTGCAGGGAACCCATGCGTCCAGCGCCGAACAGTCCGATCCGCATGTCACGCGCTCCGTTCCTGATGGTGCAGAAGTGTGGTGCAGAAGTGTGGTGCAGAAGTCATGCGCGAAGAGGGGCGTTCAGCCGGCCTCGTCGTACAGCGCGGGCCGCTTCGCCAGGGCGACCTCGACGCGCTCGCCGCCCTCCTGGGCCCGGACGGCCGCCTCGCACACCGCGGCGGCGGCGTAGCCGTCCCAGCTGCTCGGGCCCGTGCACGTGCCGCGCCGGGTGGCGTCCACCCACTCCTGCACCTCGCGGTCGTAGGCGGCGCGGAAGCGGGTGAGGAAGTCCTGGGGGACCGGCCCGCCCCACCGTCCGTCCGCGGCGACGGCCGGACCGCGTTCCTCGCCGATGCGCACGCTGCCGCGTTCGCAGACCGCCTCGCAGCGCACCTGGTAGCCGAAGCCGCAGTTGACGAAGACCTCGACGTCGACGACCGCGCCCGCGGCCGTCTCCAGCAGCACCAGCTGGGGGTCGCCGAGCCCCTCGGGCGCGGCCGGGGAAGGCGCGGGCCGCAGCACCCGCACGGCCGTGATCTCCTGGCCGAGCAGCCATCGGGCCGCGTCGATCTCGTGCACGGCGGAGTCCTCGACGAGCATCCGGTCGGTGAACCCCGGCGGCGTCGAGGCGTTGCGGTGGACGCAGTGCAGCATCAGCGGCCGCCCGAGCCCGCCGGCGTCCAGCAGCGCCTTCAGCTGCCGGTACTCCTCGTCGTACCGCCGCATGAACCCCACCTGCACCCGGCGCCGGCCCAGGCGCGCCTCCGCCTCGACGACCCGCAGCGCGGCGGCCGCGTCCGGCGTCAGCGGCTTCTCGCACAGGACGGGCAGGTCGTGGGCGAGCGCCTGCAGCAGGGCCGCCTCGTGGGCCGGGCCGGGGGAGGCGATGAGGACGGCGTCGACGTCACCGGAGGTCATGGCGGCGGCTGCATCCGTGTAGGGGGTGCAGCCGGGGGCGAGCGCGGCGGCCGCCCGCGCGCGCCCGGCGTCGACGTCGACGACCGCGGTCACCCGTGCGCCGCGGGTCGCCCCCGTCAGGCGCCGGACGTGGTCCGCGCCCATCCGTCCGGTGCCGATGACGGCCACGCCGAGGGGGGTGTCGTGGGCACGGGTCTCTTGCGTCATGGTCTTCGTTCCTCGGTCGGCCGCGGGTCTTCAGGCCCCGCAGGTGCGCAGGAAGGCGCGGGTACGGCGGGCGATGGGCAGCGGCTGGTCGGGCGGGCAGGGGTACATGTCCTGCTCGACGATGGCGAAGAGGTCCACGCCCAGCCCCTGGGCCGCAGCCAGGACGGGCTCCAGGGCCGGTACGCCCCGCGGCGGTTCGCACATCACGCCCTGGCGCACGGCCGGCCCGAAGGGCGTGCCGTGCTCGACCACGTCGGCGAGGACGGCGGGATCCACCTGCTTGAGGTGCAGGTAGGCGATGCGCTCGCCGTAGGTCTTGATGAGCTCGACGCTGTCGCCGCCGCAGTAGGCGTAGTGCCCGGTGTCCAGGCAGAGGCCGACGCGTGCGGGGTCGGTGGCGTCCAGGAAGCGCGCGACGTTCGCCTCGGTGTCGATGTGGGTGTCGGCGTGCGGGTGCACGGCGATCGTCAACCCGTAGGCGTCGCGCACCCGGTCGGCCAGCCGCTCGGTGCCGCGCGCGAGGTGCCGCCACTGCTCGGCCGTCAGTTCGGGGCTCTCCAGCGGCTCGGCCGTTTTGTCGTCACGCCAGAAGGCGGGGATGACCACCAGGTGCGTGCCGCCGACGGCCCGGGTCAGCTCGGCCACGCGGGCCACCTGCTCCCAGGTCTCCTCCCACACGCCCGGGCCCCGGTGCAGGGCGGTGAAGACCGTGCCGGCGGACACGCGCAGCCCCCGGCGGCCGGTCTCCTCGCGCAGGCGGCCGGGGTCGGTGGGCAGGTAGCCGTAGGGGCCGAGCTCGATCCACTCGTAGCCCGCCTCGGACACCTCGTCCAGGAACCGCCGCCACGGCAGCTGCGCCGGGTCGTCCGCGAACCACACGCCCCACGAGTCCGGGGCGGAGCCGACGCGGATCCGGTCGAGCGGCGCGGGAACGGCGGGGGCGGTGGGGTCCATGCGGCGGCTCTCCTCTCGCCGGTCGTCATCGACCGGGCAAGGGCTGGGACGTTCGGTAGCTTCCCGACTGGCCGGAAGGGTGTCAAGGGTACGTCCGGACATACGGACGTAACGTCAATACGAGCCTCCGCACGTCTGCACGTCCGTATGTAAGGACAAATGCTTGACAGGTCCCGGCGCCCCCCGCTAGACCTGAGCCGCAGCCAGAGCGCCTGGCCGGCCAGGGGAGACGAGGGGAAGCGATGCCCGGTCCGTACGACCTCATCACCATGGGCCGGCTGGGGGTGGACCTCTACCCGCTCCAGAGCGGGGTACCGCTCTCCCGCGTCGAGACCTTCGGCAAGTTCCTCGGCGGCTCCGCCGCCAACGTCGCGGTCGCCGCCGCCCGCCTCGGCCGCCGCACCGCACTGATCAGCCGCACCGGCGACGACCCCTTCGGCACCTACCTCCACGACGCCCTGCGCGACTTCGGCGTCGACGACCGCTGGGTCACCCCCGTCGCCGCCTACCCCACCCCCCTGACCTTCTGCGAGATCCACCCGCCGGACGACTTCCCGCTGTACTTCTACCGCCACCCCAAGGCCCCCGACCTGGAGATCCACACCGCCGAGCTGGACCTGGCCGCCGTCCGCGCCGCCCGCATCTTCTGGATGACCGGCACCGGCCTGAGCGAGGAACCCAGCCGCAGCGCCACCCTCGCCGCACTCGAAGCCCGCGCCGCGGACGCCACCACCGTCTTCGACCTCGACTGGCGCCCGATGTTCTGGAACGGCGGCGCGGACGCCGCCCGCCCCTGGTACGCCCGGGCCCTCGCCCACGCCACCGTCGCCGTCGGCAACACCGCCGAATGCGAGGTCGCCACCGGCGAGTCCGCCCCGCATGCCGCCGCCCGGGCCCTGCTGGCCGCCGGCGTCGAACTCGCCGTCGTCAAACAAGGCCCCCAGGGCGTCCTCGCCGTCCACCGCGACGGCACCGTCGCCCACGTACCACCCGTCCCCGTCGACGTCGTCAACGGACTCGGCGCCGGCGACGCCTTCGGCGGTGCCCTCTGCCACGGACTCCTCGCGGGATGCGACCTCGACCGCACCGTCCGCTATGCCAACGCGTCCGGCGCCCTCGTCGCCTCCCGGCTCGCCTGCTCCTCCGCCATGCCCACGCACGACGAGGTCACCGCCCTGCTGGACGGCACCCCATGACCGCCGTGACCATCGCCGACCTGCCCCGGGTGCGCAGCCGGCACCCCGAAGCCGTCGCCGAGGCCGCCGCCCGCCGCGCCCGCCGGCCCCTGCTCGGCGACCACGGCCGGCTGCTCGTCGTCGCCGCCGACCACACCGCGCGCGGCGCCCTCGACGCCGGCGACCGCACCCTGGCCATGGCCAACCGCGCCGACCTCCTCGAACGCCTGTGCCTCGCCCTCTCCCGCCCCGGCGTGGACGGTGTCCTGGCCACCGCCGACATCCTCGACGACCTGCTGCTGCTCGGCGCCCTCGAGAACAAGGTCGTCATGGGCTCCATGAACCGCGGCGGCCTGCACGGCGCCGCCTTCGAAATGGACGACCGCTTCACCGGCCCCCGCGCCGACGACCTCGTACGCCGCGGCTTCGACGCCGGCAAACTGCTGCTGCGCATCGACTACGACGACCCCGGCTCCCTCGACACCCTCGAAGCGGCGGCGCGCACGATCGACGCCATGGCCGAGCGGCGACTGCCGGTCTTCGTCGAGCCGTTCCTCTCCCGGCGCGTCGACGGCACCGTCCGCAACGACCTCGGCGCCGAGGCCGTCACCAAGTCCATCGCCATCGCCTCGGGCCTCGGCGCGACGTCCGCGTACACGTGGCTGAAGGTGCCGGTGACGGACGACGCGGCCGACATGGCGCGGGTGATGCAGGCCTCGACGCTGCCGGCCGTCGTCCTGGGCGGGGACGTCGGGCCCGACCAGGACGCGACGTACGACCGCTGGCGCACGGCACTGCGCCTGCCGACCGTCCACGGCCTGGTGGTGGGCCGCACACTGCTGTACCCCCCGGACGACGACGTGGCGAAGGCCGTCGACACGGCGGTGGGATTGCTGTGACTGCCCACAACCTTGGAGGTCACGAAATGCGCTACCACCTGCCCGCCGGCAGTGCCGGCAACAGCTCGTACGCGCTGGACGTCGGTCCGAAGAGCGCCGGCTGGGCGTATTGCGCCCTGCGCGTGGTCACGCTCGCCCCCGGTGCCGCGCACTCCTTCGACACCGGCGACAGCGAGTGGATCGTGCTGCCGCTGGCCGCCACCGGCGTCACCGTCGCAACGGACGCCGGCGACACCTTCCACCTCCACGGCCGCACCGGCGTCTTCGCCGCCGTCACCGACTTCGTGTACGTCCCCCGCGACGCGCACGTCACCGTCACCGCCCCCACCGGCGGGCGGATCGCCTTGGCCGGCGCGCGGTGCGGGCGGGCGCTGCCCGCGCGTTACGGGCCGGCCCCTGCCGTCCCCGTCGAGTTGCGCGGCGCCGGTACCTGTTCGCGACAGGTCAACAACTTCGCCGCCGCCGGCGTCTTCGACTGCGACCGGCTCATCGCCGTCGAGGTGCTCACCCCCGGCGGCAACTGGTCCTCCTACCCGCCCCACAAACATGACGAGCACCGGCCCGGCGTCGAGTCCGAGCTGGAGGAGATCTACTACTTCGAGATCGCCGGCGGCCCCACCGGCACCCCGGGCCACGGCTACCACCGCGTCTCGCCCTCGCGCCCCGGTGGTACGGACGTGCTGGCCGAGGTCCGTACGGGGGACGTCGTCCTGATCCCCGACGGCTGGCACGGCCCGTCCATCGCCGCGCCCGGCCACGACATGTACTACCTGAATGTCATGGCCGGACCCGGCGCGGAGCGCGAGTGGCTCATCCGGGACCACCCCGACGCGGCGTGGATCCGCGACACCTGGCCGGGCCTCGATCCCGACCCGCGCCTGCCGTTCCCCCAGCACCCGGGAGGAGACCGATGACCCGACGGCTGACCGTCGCCCAGGCCCTGGTGGAGTTCCTGGCCCACCAGTACACCGAGCGGGACGGGCGCCGGCAGCGCCTGATCGCCGCCTGCTGGGGCATCTTCGGCCACGGCAACGTGGCCGGTGTGGGGCAGGCGCTGCTGGAGACCGGCGATGCGCTGCCCTATCTCCAGGGCCGCAACGAACAGGCCATGGTGCACGCGGCCGTCGGCTACGCCCGCCACCGCGACCGGCTCTCCGCCCACGCGGTGACCACCTCCATCGGCCCCGGCGCCACCAATCTCGTCACCGGGGCCGCCCTCGCCACGATCAACCGCATCCCCGTCCTCCTGCTCCCCGGGGACGTCTTTGCCACCCGCCCCGCCGACCCCGTGCTGCAGCAGCTGGAGCATCCGGGCGCCGGCGACGTCTCCGTCAACGACTGCCTGCGCCCGGTCTCGCGGTACTTCGACCGGATCGTGCGGCCCGAGATGCTGATCCCCGCCGCCCTGCAGGCGATGCGCGTGCTGGCCGACCCCGCCGAGACCGGCGCGGTCACCCTTGCCCTGCCCCAGGACGTGCAGGCCGAGTCGTGCGACTGGCCGGAGGAGTTCTTCGCCGACCGCGTCTGGCACGTGCGCCGCCCGGCCCCCGACCCGGCCGAACTGGACGCGGCCGCAGGGGCCCTGCGCGCCGCCCGCCGGCCGCTGCTGATCGCGGGCGGCGGCGTGCACCACTCCGAGGCCGAGGAGGCGCTGCGCGCCCTCGTGGACGCCACCGGCATCCCTGTCGCCTCCACCCAGGCCGGCAAGGGGTCGCTGCGGTACGACCATCCGGCGGACGTGGGCGGCATCGGGCACACGGGGACGGCCGTGGCCGACGCCCTCGCCCGCACCGCCGACGTCGTCATCGGCGTGGGCACCCGCTACAGCGACTTCACCACCGCCTCGTCGACGCTGTTCACCGCGCCCGACGTGCGGTTCGTCAACCTCAACATCACCGGTCACGACGCCCACAAGATGGCCGGTCTGCCGCTGGTCGCCGACGCCCGTAGTGGGCTGGAGGCGCTGGCGCAGGAACTGCGCGGCTACCGCGTCCCGGACGCGTACGTGAGCGTGTACACGGCCGGCAAGACCGAGTGGGAGGGCGTCGTCGACCGCGCGTACCGGCCCACCGACGGGTGGGAGGACGGTGCCCGGCCCACCCAGGCACAGGTGCTGGGCGCCGTGGACGCCGTGGTCGGCGACGAGGACGTGATCGTGGGCGCGGCCGGCTCCCTGCCCGGCGACCTGCACAAGCTCTGGCGCGCCCGCTCCCGCCGCCAGTACCACCTGGAGTACGGCTACTCCTGCATGGGCTACGAGATCCCCGCCGCCATCGGCGTCGCCCTGGCCGAACCCGGCCGCCCCGTGTGGGCGCTGGTCGGCGACGGCACCTATCTGATGATGCCCACCGAGATCGTCACCGCCGTGCAGGAGGGCGTCCCCCTCAAGATGGTGCTCGTGCAGAACCACGGCTACGCCTCCATCGGCGGCCTGTCCGAGGCCGTCGGCGGCGAGCGCTTCGGCACGGCATACCGCTTCCGCGCCCCCGACGGCACCTTCACCGGCGAGCCGCTGCCGGTGGATCTCGCGGCCAATGCGGCCTCTTTGGGCATGGGAGTGCTGAGGGTGCGCACGACCGCGGAACTGCGCCCGGCGCTCGCCGAGGCGCGCGCCGCCGACCGGCCCACATGTGTCTACGTGGAGACCGAAACGGCCGACACAGTGCCGGGCGCGCCCCCCGCGCAGGCGTGGTGGGATGTGCCTGTCGCCGAGACCGCGACCCGCCCTGCGGCGGTGACGGCGCGGGAGGAGTACGACCGCGGCGCCGCCACCCGCCGTCGCCACCTGTGAAGCCGCCATCCGTGCGCTGCCATCCGTGCGCTGCCATCCGTGAAGAAAGGTCAGGCAGATGAAGACCGTCCACCACTGGATCGACGGCAAGTCCGTCGAGGGCACCTCCGGCGCGTACGGCCCGGTGACCGACCCGGCGACCGGCGCCGTCACCACGCGCGTCGCCTTCGCCTCCGCCGAGGAGGTCGACGCGGCGGTCGCGGCGGCCAAGGCCGCGTACGCCACGTGGCGCACGTCCTCGCTGGCCACCCGCACCGGCGTGCTCTTCCGCTACCGCGCCCTGCTGGACGCCCACCGCGAGGAGCTGGCCCGTCTGATCACCGCCGAGCACGGCAAGGTCCGCACCGACGCGCTGGGCGAAGTGGCCCGTGGCCTGGAGATCGTGGAGCTGGCCTGCGGCATCACCACGCAGCTCAAGGGCGAGCTGTCGACGCAGGTGGCCAGCCGGGTGGACGTGGCGGCGATCCGGCAGCCGCTGGGCGTGGTCGCCGGCATCACGCCGTTCAACTTCCCGGCGATGGTGCCGATGTGGATGTTCCCGCTGGCGGTCGCCTGCGGCAACACCTTCGTCCTCAAGCCGAGCGAGAAGGACCCCTCGGCCGCGATCCGGCTGGCCGAGCTCGCCGCCGAGGCCGGGCTGCCGGACGGCGTGCTCAACGTCGTCAATGGCGACCGCACCGCCGTCGACCGCCTCCTGGAGCACCCCGACGTCGCCGCCGTCTCCTTCGTCGGCTCGACGCCGATCGCCCGCCACATCCACACCACGGCCTCCGCGCACGGCAAGCGCGTCCAGGCGCTCGGCGGCGCCAAGAACCACATGCTCGTCCTGCCCGACGCCGACCTCGACGCCGCTGCCGACGCCGCCGTCTCCGCCGCCTACGGCTCGGCGGGGGAGCGCTGCATGGCCATCTCGGCGGTCGTGGCGGTCGGCGGCACCGGCGACGAACTGGTGGCGAAGATCCGCGAACGGGCCGAGAAGGTGCGGATCGGCCCCGGCGACGACCCCGCCTCCGAAATGGGCCCGCTCATCACCCGCGCCCACCGCGACAAGGTCGCCTCCTACGTCCACGGCGCCGCCGCCCAGGGCGCGGACGTCGTCCTCGACGGCACGGGCTTCACCCCGCCGCCCGGGTACGAGGAGGGCCACTGGATCGGGCTGTCCCTGCTGGACAACGTGCCCACCGACGCCGACGCCTACCGCGACGAGATCTTCGGCCCGGTGCTGTGCGTGCTGCGCGCCGCGACGTACGAGGAGGGCGTGGCCCTCATCAACGCCTCCCCCTGGGGCAACGGCACTGCCGTCTTCACCCGCGACGGCGGCGCGGCACGGCGCTTCCAGCTGGAGGTCGAGGCGGGCATGGTGGGCGTGAACGTGCCCATCCCGGTGCCGGTGGGCTACCACTCGTTCGGCGGCTGGAAGCATTCGCTCTTCGGCGACCTGCACGTCTACGGCAACGACGGCGTGCACTTCTACACCCGCGGCAAGGTCGTCACCACCCGCTGGCCCGACCCGGCGGACGCGGGCGTGGACCTGGGCTTCCCGAGCCACAAGTAGCCGGCCCCGCGGCACGCCCCGCGCACCCGGCCCCGCACGAAGCGGAACCGTAAGCTCCACCCATGGGCTGGGCGACCGCACTGAAGAAGACCGCCCGCGCCGGGCTCACCGTCGAGCGAGCCCGGCTCGAGCCGCTCCTGGCCCTGCGCGGCGCCTGCGGCGTGGCCGTCGTCATCGGCCTCCTGCTCGCCCTGGCCACCCCCTCCCTCGCCGTCTCCTCCGCCTTCGGCGCCTTCGCCTCCGGCATCGTCACCTTCCAGCGCAGCTGGCGCCCCCGCCCCCTGCTGGCCCTCGGCGTCGCCGCCGGACTCGGCGTCAGCACCTTCATCGGCTATCTCGCCGCCGCCCACCACGCCCTCTTCGTCGTCCTGCTGGCCGCGTGGACGCTGCTGTCGGGCTTCGCCTGGGCCCTCGGCCCGGTCTCCGGCTTCGTCGCCACCCAGACGATCGCCGTCATGCTCGTCACCGTCACCCTGCCCTCCTCCGTGGCCGGCGCGGCCGAGCACGCCGCCCTCATCGTCTTCGGCGGCGTGGTGCAGGCGGCACTGATCCTGCTGTTCCCCATCCGCCCCTGGGGCCGCCAGCGCGACGTGCTCGCGGACGCGCTCGCCGCGGAGGCGGACTACGCGCGCCGGCTGCGCCACGATCCCGTGGCACCCTTCGACCCGCAGCCGCTGATGGAGGCCCGCGAGGCCGCCGCGCTGACGCCGCGCCAGGCCCGGACGCGCCCGCGCCAGCTGGGCGGTCCGCGCGGAGTGGCCGAGCGCATCCGGCCCGTCCTGGCCTCGCTCGCCGACCCCGTTCTCGGCGCGCCCGCCGAGGGACCGGAGCGCGACCAGGTCCGCGACCTGCTGGCCGCGGCCGCGACCGTCCTGGACGCAGTGGCGCGGGCGATCCGCTGGGGCAAGCCGGTGCGACTGCCGCCGGAGGCCGTGGCCACCCTGCAGGAGGCCGAGTCCGGCTCGCGGCTGACCGGCCCCGCCCGCCGCAGCGCGCTGCGGCTCGCCGCGCTGCTCGGCGACGCGGTGGAGGCCAGCGACGAGCCCGTACGCGCCACCGGCCCGGTCCCCGAGGCCGAGCGCCGGCACCTGCTGCGGCCCACGGGGGCGGGACTGCTGCCGGTGGCCTGGCGCGCGCTGCGCCGCGAGGCGCGCTGGTCCTCGCCGGTGGGGCGGCACGCGGTGCGCGTGGCGGTCGTCTCGTGCGCGGCGTACGCGCTCGGCAGCGCCCTGCCGCTGGGCCATGGCTACTGGGCGCCGATGACGTCGGTGATGGTGATGCGGCCGGACTTCGCCCAGACCTTCCAGCGCGGAGTCGCCCGCTTCGCGGGCACGCTGGTGGGGGTGTGGGCCGGTGCCGGTCTGATGGCGCTGTTCCACCCGGGGCCGTGGGTCAGCGCGGGCCTGGCCGTGTCGACCGTGGCGCTGCAGTACTTGCTGATGCGCACCGGCTACATCGTCGTCTCCACGTGCGTCGGGGCGTACATCGTCTTCCTGCTGGGCATCGCCGGCGAGGGCTGGTCCCAGACGCTGCAGGACCGGCTGGCGCTGACCCTGCTGGGCGGGGTGCTGGCCATGGTCGGGTACGCCCTGTGGCCCACCTGGGAGACGCCCCGGCTGCGCGACCGGCTGGCGGACTGGCTGGCGAACAACGGCCAGTACGCGCTCGCCGTCCTCGACGCGTACGCCCGTCCCGCCGATCGGGCGGCGCGCCGGGTGCGCGAGGTCCTGCTGGACGCGCGTGCCGCGCGCCGGGAGTGGGAGGACGCGGCCGCCCGCGCGCAGCAGGAACCCGTGCGCCACCGGGGCATCTCGCGCAAGGCCGAGCGGGAGGCGGAGGCGGCGCTGACGACGATGGGCCGCGTCACGATGCTGATGGAGGCGCACCTGCCGGACCGCGACGCCGAGCCGTCGCCCGGCGCGGGGCGGTTCGCCGCGGCGCTGCGCGAGGCCCTGTCCCCGGCGGAGGCGGCCGTGCGCGAGCGCCGGGCCCTGGACTGGTCCGGGCCGCATGCGGCACTGGCCGAGTGGCGGGTGCGCGAGGGCGACGAGGGCGTGCCGGTACGGGCCTCGGAGCTGCTGGTCGAGGCCCTGCAGGAGCTCGCGCAGGCGCTCGCCCCGGGCGGGCGCGGACGCAAGCGGAGCCCGCGCCGCCCTTGACCATTTCTGACGGTGTGTAAACGTGAGGCCACTCACACTTCATGCAATGGCCGCGAAAACCTCCGTAAATTCGCCCCCGGCTTTTTGTTATCAGCCGGTTCGCCGCGGGTCTCCTAGGTGTCGGAACGGACGCCAACGTGGCGGTACGACAGAGAGGTGCGGGCGTGGAGAGTGTGAACGTGGCCGTGGTCGAGGCGGCCCGGGCCGGGGACACGGCGGCACAGGACGAGCTCGTCGCCACCCACCTGCCGCTGGTCTACAACATCGTCGGGCGGGCCCTGAACGGCCACGCGGACGTCGACGACGTCGTCCAGGAGACCATGCTGCGCGTGATCAACGGCCTGGACGGACTGCGCGACGCCGCCAGCTTCCGCTCCTGGGTCGTGGCCATAGCCATGAACCAGATACGCAGCCACTGCCGGGAGCCGCACCCCGAGGCACCCGTCAGTGGCCTGCACGACATGGTGGGCGAAGTCGCCGACCCCAAGGCCGACTTCGTCGACCTGACCATCGTCCGGCTGGGACTGCAGGGGCAGCGCAGGGAGGCCGCCGAGGCCACGCGCTGGCTGGACGAGGGCGAACAGGACGTGCTGTCGCTGTGGTGGCTGGAGGCGGCGGGCGAGCTCACCCGCGCCGAGGTCGCCGCCGCACTGGAGCTGACCCCGCAGCACGCGGCCGTGCGCATCCAGCGCACCAAGGCCCAGCTCGACATCGCGCGGGGCGTGGTCCAGGCCCTCGCGGCGCAGCCGCGCTGCGCGCAGCTGTCGGAGGTCGTCGCGCACTGGGACGGCATCCCCTCCGCCCTGTGGCGCAAGCGCATCGCCCGGCACGTGCGCGGTTGCGGCCGCTGCACCGGCGCCCTGTCGGCGCTCGTGCCCGCCGAGGGACTGCTGGCCGGCCTCGGCCTGGTGCCGGTGGGCGGCGCGCTGCTCGGCTGGTGGGGCAGGGGCACGACGGTGCACGCGGCTTCGGCGGCGTCGGTGGGTCAGTCGGCGGCCCCGGTGGGCCACACCGCCGCCTTCCCGGCCTCGGCCGGGTCCGGGGCGGCCCCGGCTGCGGCCCCGGCCCGGGCCCGCGGGCACCGGGCGGCCGGCCGCCGGAGCGGCGGCGGGCACCGCGCGGGCGGCGGGCGCAGCGGGCGGCGCGTCGCCGTCGGGGCGGGCGTGCTGGCGCTCCTCGCGGGCGGGGTGCTGGGTGGCACCTACTTCTTCCAGGACTCCCCGGACGGCGCCGACCGCACCCAGGCAGTCGACGCCCCGGGCAGCCTCAAGCAGCTGAGCGCGCAGGAGCCGTCGCCGCTGCGTTCGGGCCCCTCGCAGTCGGCCTCGCCGAGCGCCTCGGCCTCCGCGTCCGCCTCGGCCTCCGCCTCGCCGAGCGGGTCGGCGTCGCCGTCCGCGTCGAAGTCGGCGAGCGAGTCCCCGGCGTCCACGTCGGACTCGGCGCTGGCGCCCAGCCGGAAGCCCGCGACCCGGGCGCCCGCGCCCAACCCGGGCGGCGGCTCGGCGGCCCAGCAGGTGGTGGCGCTGGTCAATGCCGAGCGCGCCAAGGTCGGGTGCTCGCCGGTGACCTCCAACAGCCTCCTGGACGCCGCGGCCCAGGGCCACTCCGACGACATGGCGGCCCGCAACTTCTTCAACCACACCAACCCGGACGGCAAGGGCCCGGGCGACCGCATCACGGCGGCCGGCTACCAGTGGAGCACCTACGGCGAGAACATCGCCTACGGGCAGGCGGACGCGGCGGCGGTCATGGACTCGTGGATGCACAGCGACGGCCACCGCAAGAACATCCTCAACTGCTCCTTCAAGGAGATCGGCATCGGCATCAACCGCGCCCCGGGCGGCCCGCGCTGGACCCAGGTCTTCGGGGCGCGCTGAGTCGTTCACCCGCCCGGGCGGCGAGGTTTTCCACAGTGGAAACTCCACGGTTGCCATGATGGAAAGTGCGTGGTTCACTTTCCATCATGGCAACCGACGCTGATGTGTTCCCGCGTTCCGGCCGGCCCTCGGCCGAGAGCGCCGCGCAGGCCCTGGCCCTGGCCGAGCAGGCCCAGGAGGCGGTCTGCTCGATCAAGCCCTCCCGCTGGTACGAGTGGACGATGTCCTCGCTCGTGGCCGCGGTCTTCTTCGTCAACCTGCTGCCCGAGCCGTTCGACCTCGTCGCCCTCGGCGCGGTGTACGCGGCGATAGTGACGGTCCTCTGGCTGCAGTTCCGCGCCAGCGGGGTCCGGCGGCGGGCCACCCCCGCCCTCAAGCGCGGCGCGGCCGTGTGCGCCGTCCTGGCCATGCTGAGCTACCTCGGTGCGCTGCTCCTGGAAGACTGGGCGGGTATGTCGTGGATATGGGCGCCGGCGGGGCTGCTGGTCGGAGGGGTGGTCCATGTCCTCGACCGGACCTCGCGCACGAAGGGCATACCCGCACAGTGACCGCTGCCGACGACGGCTTCAACGAGACGATCCACGCGCCCAACCGGCTGCGGATCTGCGCCGTGCTCGACGCCGTCGAGGAGATCGAGTTCTCGACCGTGCGCGAGACGCTGGGTGTGAGCCCGTCCGTGCTGAGCAAGCACGTCACTGTCCTCACCGACGCCGGGTACGTCGAGCAGCGGCGCGCCGTCCGCGACACCCGGCAGCGGGTGTGGCTGAAGTTCACCAAGGCCGGCCGCGCCGCCTACCACGCACACCTGGCGGCGCTGCGCGCCATCGTCAATGCGGACCTGGGGCAGCCGGGCGACGGCTGAGCCGGGCGGTCCTCGCACCTTCGAGTGAAGGCCGCACCCGCCCCGGCCGCCCGCCCCGCGCCGGAGGGAAACATCACGCCGGGCACCGCCCACGCTGACCGAAGGGGGGTCGTTCGAGACGGAGCAGTCCATGGCAAGCTGCGACACCTGCGGCAACGACTACTGGTTGGCCTTCGAGATCAAGACCATCACCGGGCAGACGTACACCTTCGACAGCTTCGAGTGTGCGATCACCCGGCTGGCCCCGACGTGCGAGCACTGCAACGCCCGCATCATCGGCCATGGGGTCGAGGTCTCCGGCCGCTTCTTCTGCTGCGCCCACTGCGCCCGCGAGGGCGACTCCGGCCTCGGGGCCGAGATCCGCGACACTGTCGGCGCCCACCCGGGCTGACGCGCCGCCGGCCTCCTCACCCCAGGCCTCGGCCCAGGGCCACCCCCGCGTACGCGGCGCCCACCCCGCACACCACGCTCGCGGCGACGTTGAGCACGGCGTACGCGCGGGCACCGTCCTGGGCCAGGCGCAGGGTCTCGTAGGAGAACGTCGAGTACGTCGTCAGGGCACCGCACAGGCCGGTGCCCAGCAGCAGGCGCCACCGTTCGTCGGGCAGCGCGCCCGTCAGCACGCCCAGGACCAGGCAGCCCACCATGTTCACCGTGAACGTGCCCCAGGGGAACACGGAATCGTGGCGCGACTGCACGAAGCGGTCCGTCAGATAGCGCAGCGGAGCGCCGGCCATGGCGCCGGCGACGACGAGGAGCCAGTTCACCCGGACTTCCCCTCGGTGCTCCCGCCGGTCGCGGCCTCGCCGTAGTGGAGGACCTCGACCTCCTCCAGGGTGACCAGGCCGCCCACGGACAGCTCCGCCAGCACGGGCAGGAACGCCCGGACCCGCTCCGCGGTGTCCACGACGATCACCGCCACCGGCAGGTCCTCGCTCAGCGACAGCAGACGGGAGGTGTGGATGAGGGAGGAGGCACCGAAGCCCTCGATGCCACGGAAGGCGCTCGCGCCGGCCAGCCCCGCCGCATGGGCGCGGTGGACGATCTCGGAGTACAGCGGCCGGTGGCCGTGCGTGTCGGACTCGCCGACCACCACGGTCAGGCGCAGTGCAGGGCCCTGCAGTGTCATCGCCGCTCCCGGTGCGGGCCGCGCCGAGGGTACGCGCGGGTGGCCGTTGCGGCCGCCCACACCGCGGCGAGGGCGATGAGCGGCGTCGCCGCCAGGTAGACGAGGGCGCTGCCGGTGCGGCCGCCGGAGGCCAGGTGCCGGATGTCCACCGCGTAAGTGGAGAAGGTGGTGAAGCCGCCCAGCACGCCCGTGCCCAGGAAGGGCCGGGTCAGCCGGTGCGGCGCACCGCGCTCGGTCAGGCTCACCAGCAGCACGCCGATCAGGGCACAGCCCACCGCGTTGACCAGCAGCGTCGTCCAGGGGAAGGCGCCCGGTGCGGTCGGCCACAGCAGCCCTGCACCGTAGCGGGCCGCGGCGCCCAGGCCGCCGCCCGCCGAGACGGCGCACACCACCGCGCCCTGGCCGCCGGGGCGGTCACGGCGTGCGGCGACGCCGCCGCTGGTCCCGGCCGCCGTATGAGGCGGCGCCGCTCCCGTCGTACCCATGCGGCCAGGCTAGCCCAGGGGTTGCGGGGTGCCGCCGCCCTCCACCGCCGCCAGGCAGGCCTCCGCCCGGTCGGCGTCCATCAGCCACTCCTGGAACTCCGCGGGGTCGGCGAAGCCGTTGACGTAGCGGTGGGCGAGTGCGGGGTGCATGGCCGCGGCCTCGATGATCTGCCGCACGTGGGGCGGCAGCGGAGCGTCCAGGAGCATGTTGGTGAAGGCGGTGGTGTGCCGCGCGTGCTCCCACCAGGCCGCGAACGTCTCGTGCATCCACGCGCGGTCGAAGGGCCGCTCGCCCCGCTCCAGGACCGACTGCAGGTAGCGGTCCGCGCAGCGCGCCGCGTTGTTGGAACCCTGACCCGTCAGCGGGTCGTTGAGGACGACCGCGTCCGCCATGCCCAGCACATGGCTGCCCGGCGCCACCTCCGCGACCGGGTGCCGCACCACGGGCGTCAGGCTGCCGGTGAGCAGGGCCCCGGCGTCCGTGGGCTCGGCCCCGGCGCACAACTCGTACTCCCACGGCGCGTACGTGCGCAGCAGGTGCAAGGAGCGCTCCAGCGCCTCGCCCGGCCCCGAAACGTTCCCCCAGCAGTCGAAGGGCCCGCCCGGGTTGCCCTCCCACAGCAGGATCCGGCAGGGCCCGGACCCGGTCAGCGCCGGCAGGACGAAGAACTCGCCCGTTCCCGGGAAGGCGTACATGCGCAGGAACGACGGCGGCAGCCCCGCGTCGGGCCGCACCCCGTGCAGGTACAGGCAGGCCAGGACGCGCTGGGGGTGCGCATGAGGGCTGTGCCGCTCGTCCCGGCCGAACACCTCGGCGAGCGGGCCGTGGCCCGTCGCCAGCACCGTCAGCTCGTGCGCGGCGGCGAGGGCGGCCAGGTCCTCCGCGGCCGGCTGCCGGTACTCCACCCGCCCGCCGCGCTCGGCGAACAGCTCCAGCCAGCGCGCCGTCTTCACCCGCTGGTCGACGGACTGGGCAGGGCTCTCCAGCCGGGCGGTGACCGACCGGCCGGGGGAGCGGGTGCCGGGCGGGTCGGTGGGGTTGAGCTGGATGCCCTCGATGGGCGGGGCCTGCCCGTCCCACAGGTTCAGGCCGAGCCGCCGCTCCAGGATGAGCGCCGGCCCGTACATCAGCTGGGTGGAGAGCACCCGTCCACCGCGGATCTGTTCGGGCGTCCGGGCCGCGACCACGGTCACCTCGTACCCGCCGGCCGCCTGCAGCCCCAGCGCCAGCTGGAGCCCCGCCTGGCCCGCGCCGACGATCGCGATCCTGCGCATGGTTGCCTCCGAAAGCAGGTCCTTCCTTGGCCCGCCCCCGATGTAACCGCCCCCGGCGCGCGCTGTACAGAAGGCACGCGGACGCCCCGTTCGCCCGGGTGTCCCGGCAGGGCTGCCCGCCGGACACGGCCTAGGTGTGTTGTTCGGCGAGGTTGGTTCCGCGGCTGGCGGGTGTGTGGCCGCCGATGCCGGTGTGGGGTCGGTGGTAGTTGTACCAGTGCAG